>NZ_JAFMPZ010000333.1 GCF_017353455.1 Streptomyces laculatispora | reverse complement strand
GCCGCAGTCCGTGCCCGCCCCGGAGACCCCCGCGGCCGCCGAGGCGCACCGCCGCGAGCTGGCCCAGCTGGCCTGGCCCGAGGCCGCGGGCACCACCCCCGAACAGCGAGAGGCGCTGGAGCTCGCGGTACGGCACCGGCTCACCCCGGCCGCGGTCGCCGCCGTCCTCGGTCTGGAGGCCGCTGCCGCCAGGGAACTCCTGGCCGCGGCCGCCTGCGAGGTGGAGCGGACCAGGGCCGCGCTCGCCGTCGTCGCGTCGGGCAGCTGTCCCACGGCGGGCAGGCTCACCGGCGATCGGCGCATACTGCTCTCCGCCACCCTGCGCCGCGAGCNNCGTCACCCCGGCCGCCGCGCTGGCGGTCGTCGAGGCGCCGCGCCCGTCCGCCTACGTGGCCATGATTCACGCCCAGAAACATCAGAAGAATCGGTCCGCCACTCCGCGGTTCGACCGGGCGGGCTTCCCGATGGACCCCAAGGACCACGCCGCGCGCCGGGACCGGCTGCGGTCGAGGGTCATGACGACGACGGTGGTCGCCACGGTCGTCGCCGCCCCGGTGATCGCCCTGTGGTCCGCCTACCGGGGCGCACCGCTCATCGGCGAGGGGCACGACGGGGCCTCGGTCGCCGCGACCGAGATGGACGAGAGCCGCGGCGGCGACCCGTACGACCGCTACGAGAACGCGGGCAACGCCACCTTCGAGTCCGGCCCCCGTTTCACGGACGACGACGGCCTCCCGGACGTCTCGGCCGAGGTCATCAGTGTGGACACGCAGGCGGGGCCGGACACGGGTCGGCACGGCGCGGGCGGGCTCACCGTCGAGGCGCGTCTGGTCGGCGGCACGACGATGATCACCCTGACCGCGTCGAAGGCCGGCCCGGTCGCCTGGTCGGCCCGGACCCCCGCGTCCTGGCTGCGCCTCAGCAGCTCGTCCGGGAAGCTCGCCGCGGGCGGCAGCGTCACGATCCGGGTCCTCGTCGACCACGGGCGCGAACCGGCCTCGCACTGGACCGCACGGGTCGCCCTCACCCCGTCGGGATCGGCCGTCGCGATCCACGGGTACGGCGGGAGGCGTCCGTCGGGCGGCAGACCGCACCCCTCGCGGCCGGGCGGCTCGCTCCATCCGCGCCCGCCCGTCCCGTCGGACCCGTCGTCCTCACCGGACCCCACGGAGCCGACACCGGACCCGACCGACCCGACGCCCGGCCCGACGGACCCCACCACGACACCGACGGACCCGGGCGGGCCGAGCCAGTCCCCGGGCCCGTCGACCACGACCGGCCCGGGAAAGAACCCGAGCGTCCCGCCCCCGGCGAACTGAAGCACCACCGCCCGGGCCGGCCCCGGAACTACGCCGGACCGGCCGGCGGGACGGCCCCGGCAACCGCGCCGGACCGGCCGGCGGGACGGCCCCGGAACTACGCCGGATCGGCCGGGTGGGGCGCCATCGGCAGCAGCGAGGAGAGCCGCTCCTCGCACAGCCCGGCCAGCCGGTCGTACCCCTCCTTGCCCATCAGCTCGGTCAGCTCGGGGCGGTAGGACACGTACACCGGCTCCCCGGCCCCGTGCGCCGACGTCGCCGACGTGCACCACCAGTGCAGGTCATGACCGCCGGGCCCCCATCCCCTGCGGTCGTACTCACCGATCGTCACCTGGAGCACCCGGGTGTCGTCGGGCCGGTCGATCCAGTCGTAGGTACGGCGGACCGGCAGCTGCCAGCACACGTCCGGCTTGGTCTCCAGGGGCTCCTTACCCTCCCGCAGCGCCAGGATGTGCAGCGAGCAGCCCGCGCCCGCCGCGAAGCCGGGCCGGTTCTGGAAGATGCACGAACCCTCCCAGCGCCGCGTCTGGCGCTCCCCGTCGTCGTCGGTCTGGACCCAGCCCGACTCCGTACCCACGTCGTGGAACTGCCACAGATCCGGAGTCAGCCGGGCGACATGCCCGGCCACCCGCTTCTCGTCGTCCTCGTCCGAGAAATGGGCGCCCAGCGTGCAGCACCCGTCGTCCGCGCGGCCGGCCTGGATGCCCTGGCAGCCGCTGCCGAAGATGCAGCTCCACCTGGACGTCAGCCAGGTCAGGTCACAGCGGAAGACCTGCTCGTCGTCGGCGGGGTCCGGGAACTCCACCCACGCCCGCGCGAAGTCGATCCCCGTCTCGTCGGCCCCGTTGGGTCCCTTTGTCTCCGGCTGCTGCATCTCCTGCTTCGTTTTCTGCTTCTTCGTGACTTTGTCCGGCTTCGCCTTTTTCGTCTTTGGCACGCGCCAAGAGTAAGACCGCGGCCGCAGTAGCGTTCTGCGTATGAGACTCGGAGTCCTCGACGTGGGGTCGAACACGGTTCATCTGCTGGTGGTGGACGCGCACCCCGGCGCCCGCCCGCTGCCCGCGCACTCGCACAAGGCGGAGCTGCGCCTGGCCGAGCTCCTCGACGAGGACGGCGCGATCGGCCCGCTCGGCGTGGACCGGCTGGTGGCGACGATCGCCGAGGCGGCCCAGGCCGCCGAGGACAAGGGCTGCGAGGACGTGCTGGCGTTCGCCACCTCGGCGGTACGGGAGGCGAGCAACGCCGACACCGTGCTGGCCCGGGTACGGGACGAGACGGGCATCGGCCTCGCCGTCCTCAGCGGCGCGGAGGAGGCCCGGCTCACCTTCCTCGCCGCCCGCCGCTGGTTCGGCTGGTCGGCGGGCAAGCTGCTGGTCCTGGACATCGGCGGCGGCTCGCTGGAGATCGCGTACGGCATCGACGAGGAGCCGGACGCCGCCGCGTCGCTGCCGCTCGGCGCCGGACGGCTCACGGCCGGCTGGCTGCGGGGCGACCCGCCGGACCAGGCGGAGGTGAAGACACTGCGCCGGCACGTACGGGCGAGCATCGCCCGCAGCGTGGGCGAGTTCACCCGCTTCGGCCGCCCCGACCACGTCGTGGCCACCTCCAAGACCTTCAAGCAGCTCGCCAGGATCGCCGGCGCCGCCCGCTCCACCGAGGGGCTGTACGTGCAGCGCACCCTCAGCCGCAAGGCACTGGAGGAGTGGGTGCCGAAGCTGGCCGCGATGACGGCCGAGGAGCGCGGGAGACTGCCCGGCGTCTCCGACGGCCGCTCCGCCCAGCTGCTGGCGGGCGCGTTGGTCGCGGAGGGCGCCATGGACCTCCTGGGCGTCGAGGACCTGGAGATCTGCCCCTGGGCGCTGCGCGAGGGCGTCATCCTGCGCCGCCTGGACCACCTGCCCACGCCGGAAGCGGTGGCCCTGACCTGACGGCCGCCGCGGACGGGCGCGGCGACCGCCATGGCCCTTCTCACTTTCCGCCGGGCTTTCTCGGCGCCGCGCACCGCGGCCCGTACGCTGTCTGCGTGGCAGAACCAGTGGTGCGCATCCCGGATGCGAAGGTCGCCCTGTCGACGGCCTCCGTCTATCCGGAGTCGACGGCGACGGCCTTCGAGATCGCCGCGCGTCTGGGCTACGACGGTGTCGAGGTCATGGTCTGGACCGATCCCGTCAGCCAGGACATCGAGGCGCTGCGCCGCCTCTCGGACTACCACCAGGTGCCGATACTGGCTGTTCACGCCCCCTGTCTGCTGATCACCCAGCGCGTCTGGTCCACCGATCCCTGGGTCAAGCTCCAGCGGGCGCGGGCGGCCGCGGAGAAGCTCGGGGCGTCGACCGTCGTGGTCCACCCGCCGTTCCGCTGGCAGCGGCAGTACGCGCGTGACTTCGTCACCGGGATCTGGCGGATGGCGGACGAGACCGATGTGCGGTTCGCCGTCGAGAACATGTACCCGTGGCGCTACCGGGACCGGGAGATGCTCGCGTACGCGCCCGACTGGGACGTCACCAACGACGACTACCGGCACTTCACCGTGGACCTCTCGCACACCGCGACCGCCCGTACGGACGGCATGGCCATGGTCGACCGCATGGGCGACCGGCTGGCCCACGTCCACCTCGCCGACGGCAAGGGTTCCGGCAAGGACGAGCACCTGGTGCCCGGCCGGGGCGACCAGCCCTGCGCCGAGCTGCTGGAGCGACTGGCCCGCACCGGCTTCGGCGGCCATGTCGTCGTCGAGGTCAACACCCGCCGGGCGATGTCCACCGCAGAACGTGAGGCCGATCTCGCCGAGGCGCTGGCCTTCACCCGGCTGCACCTCGCCTCGTCCTCCGCCCAGGTGCCGCGCCCATGACGGCGGGCGACGGCGGCCCGAGCCCCAGACGCCGCGGCCGCCCCTCCCGCACCGAGGCGGCGACCGGCCCCGATGCCCGCACCCGCATCCTGGAGGCCGCCCGCACCGAATTCGCCGAGCGCGGCTACGACAAGACGTCGATGCGCGGCGTCGCGAAGGCCGCCGGCGTGGACGCGGCACTGGTCCACCACTACTTCGGTACGAAGGACGAGGTCTTCGCCGCCGCGGTCGAGGTCTCCTTCGAGCCCACCCTGGAACTCTCGGACGTGCTCGGCAGCAGTACGGAGGG
>NZ_JAFMPZ010000332.1 GCF_017353455.1 Streptomyces laculatispora | reverse complement strand
CGTACGGTCACCTCGTTCGACGAGGCGGCCGCCGAGGCGGCGACGGTGGTCAACTGCACGGGGCTCGGTGCCCGCGAACTGGTCCCCGACAGCGGGATGCGGCCGGTTCGCGGTCAGCTGGTCATGGTGGAGAACCCGGGGATCAAGGAGTGGTTCACCGAGGCTGACCCGGCGGCGGGCGCGACGACGTACTTCTTCCCGCAGCCGGGCCGGCTCGTGCTCGGCGGCACCGCCGGGACGGACGACTGGAGCACCGTGCCCGATCCCCGCACGGCCGAGGAGATCGTGGCCCGGTGTGCCCGGGTCCGGCCGGAGATCGCCCGCGCGCGGATCATCGGGCACCGGGTGGGGCTGCGGCCGGCCCGGGACGCGGGGGTCCGCATCGAGACCGAGCCGCTGCCCGGCGGCGGGCGCCTGGTGCACAACTACGGACACGGGGGCGCGGGCGTGACCGTCGCCCTGGGCTGCGCGGAGGCGGCGGCCCGGCTGGTGGTCTGAACCGCCGCGTGCGGGGCCGACCAGGGGCGGGGCGCCTGGGTGCCCGCGACCCCGCAGGGCCGTCGGCCCGCGCGGTCCTCGGACGGCTCGGGGCCCCGGTCCGCTCCTCGGCCCTCGAACGGCTCAGCGTCCTCAGTCGCCCGCCGGGCTCGAACCGCCGGACCGGTCCCCGCGCTCGGTGGTGATCTGGCTGCCGCCCGGGCCGATCCGGATCTCGAAGTCACCGTCGTACTTGGCGTGGCCCTCGATGACCGCGGACTCGACCGCCTCCACCCCGAACTCGCGGCGCACGATGAGCGGGTCCTCGCGCAGGTCCCGCACCAGGGCCACGCACATGCCGATCATGACGATCGTGAAGGGCGCGGCCACCAGAATGGTCAGGTTCTGCAGGCCCGCCAGCGCATCGCCCTTGCCGTTCCCGATCAGCAGCATGATCGCCCCCACCGCACCGGTGGTGACGCCCCAAAAAACGACGACCCACTTGGCCGGTTCGAGGATGCCCTTCTGCGACAGGGTGCCCATCACGATGGAAGCGGCATCCGCGCCCGATACGAAGAAGATGCCGACAAGGATCATCACCAGCAGACTCATCACCGTCGGGATGGGGAACTGCTCGAGCACGCCGAAGAGCTGGGCCTCCTGGGTATCGGCGCCGTTCAGTTTCCCGGCCTCCTGGAGCTTGATGGCGCTGCCGCCGAAGATCGCGAACCAGATCAGGCTGACGGTGCTGGGGACCAGGATGACCCCGCCGATGAACTGACGGATCGTCCGGCCGCGGCTGATCCTGGCGATGAACATGCCGACGAACGGGGTCCAGGAGATCCACCAGGCCCAGTAGAAGACGGTCCAGCTGCTGAGCCAGTCGGCGACCTCCCCCTTGCCGGTCGCCTCGGTGCGGCCCG
Organism: Streptomyces laculatispora; assembly: GCF_017353455.1. GTDB lineage: Bacteria > Actinomycetota > Actinomycetes > Streptomycetales > Streptomycetaceae > Streptomyces > Streptomyces laculatispora. Next base: position 4,620 of record NZ_JAFMPZ010000332.1, on the reverse strand, counting down.
CGAGCTGGGGCAGATCACCGATGTAGGCGGCGATCGAGGTGGGCAGCAGGTCGAGCACGATGATCGTCGGTCCCGCGATGAACACGAAGACGGCGAGGATCAGGGCGAGCACCATATTGATGTTGGACAGCCACTGGATGCCCTTCTCCACGCCGGAGATCGCCGAGGCGACGAAGGCCACGGTCAGCACCGCGATGATCAGGACGAGCAGCCCGGTGCCGGTCTTCTCCATCCAGTTCAGTTCGTGGAAACCGCTGCCGATCTGAAGGGCTCCCAGGCCCAGCGAGGCCGCCGAGCCGAAGAGCGTGGCGAAGATGGCGAGGATGTCGATCAGCCGGCCGACGCCGCCGTGGGCGTGCCGGGCACCGATGAGCGGTTCGAAGACGGCACTGATCGTCTGCCGCCTGCGGCGCCGGAAGGTGCTGTACGAGATGGCGAGACCGACCACCGCGTAGATCGCCCAGGGGTGGAGCGTCCAGTGGAAGAGGGTGGTGGCCATCGCCGTCTGCATCGCCTCGGCGGCGTCCACCGGGTGGGTGCCGGGCGGCGGGTGGACGAAGTGCGCCAGGGGCTCACTCACTCCGTAGAACATCAGGCCGATGCCCATACCGGCGCTGAACATCATGGCGACCCAGGACACGGTCCGGAATTCCGGCTCCTCGCCCTCCTGGCCGAGGGTGATCTTTCCGTAGCGGCTGACGGCGAGCCAGAGCGCGAAGACCACGAATCCGGAGGCGGCCAGCATGAAGGCCCAACCACCGTTGTGCATGAGGCCGTTGAGCAACGTACTGGAGACGTCCTCCAGCGAGTCGGTGGCGGTGGCCCCCCAGACCACGAAGGCGAGGGTCAGGACAGCGGTGACACCGAACACCACCCGGTCGGTCGTGGGGTGCCGGCTCCGGGTCGGGTCGCCGGGCAGATCCGCCGTCACCGACAGATCCCCCCTGCCGCCCGCTCTCTGATCGTCCTGCGACACGAATGGCACCTTTCACGGAAGCTGGAGTTTCGCTCTCCGTAGGCAGTACCACACGCAACGCACATCTTCCGGGATCAACAAGCGGTATCAGCTTGACCTTTTATGACGTGATATGTCGCATCCTTGTCCAGGAGGAGCGGGATCAGCCTCCGGGCGGGCTGGGCCAGCGGTACGTACACACCGTCACCGTCGGGCCGGGAGGTGACGCCGTGCAGGACGAGTTCGTCCCCGACCCGGGCGAACTGGGCCGCCGTGAGCCGGTAACCGCAGGGCGGGTGCGCGAGGGTCTCGCCCGGCCCCGCCGCCTCGTTGTCGGCCCCGCCGAGCCGGACCGGGCCCCGGTCGGTGAACCCGGCCGCCCGGGAGCGGGCGGTGGCGGCGGCGATCTCGCCGCGCCGCTCCTCGACGTAGGAGAACAGGCCTTTGAGTGCGGCACGTTGGGAGTGCACCCGGCGACGGTTGTTGAGTGCGGGGTCGGCCCGCTCGGCGTCGGTGAGCGCGTCCACGCGGGACTCGACGAGCAGCGCCACCGCATGCTTGACGCCCGCCGCATTGCGCAGGATGCGCTCCTGCCCGTCGCCCGCGGTCTGCTTGACGGGCCGGCCCGTGACCGGATCGGTCCAGATGCCGTAGAGCCCGCTGTCGTGTCCGGCGTCCCGGGCGGCCGGGCGCACATGGCGTTCGGCCAGGAGCTTCGATTCGTCGCGCACCAGCTCGTGGACATTGGGGTTGCGGGGCCACAGGACGGTCAGGTCCTTGTCGTAGTACGGCGGCGTCGCGCCGTACTCGTGCAGGTCGTAGACCACATCGGGCCTGTCGTCCCGGAGGGCCGCCGCGACGGCCCGGCCCTCGGCGGTCCGCAGCGCGATGTGGTCGCGGTTGATGTCCACGTCGTCGGAGTTGCCCCGGGTTCCGGCGGCGCGGCCGTCGGGGTTGGCGGTCGGAATGACAAGGATCTCGGTACGGGAGAGAAGGTCCCGGGTCGCCCGGTCCCTGGCGTATCCGAGGTCACGGATCACCGTCAGACAGGCCTCGCGGGCGGCGGGTTCATCACCGTGCTGGCCGCACACGAGGAGCACGGTGAGGGCGGCCGGACGCCGGCTGCCGATCCGGACGAGCCGCAAGGGCCGCCCCCGCTTCGTCGTTCCGATCCGCTCCACGGAGACCCGGTCGCTGTGCCGGGCGACGGCCGCGAGCAAGGAGCGTTCCTCGGCCGGGCCGGTCCAGCGTGCCCCGTCGGCGGACTCGAATCCGGTACGCGGCGGGGTCCGCGCCGCCGCGGCGGACACCGTGACCAGCGCGCCGGCCAGGGCGGTGGCGAGGCCCGTCAGCGCGAGGTTGCGGACCTTGCGACGGCCCGCCCGCCGGTCGCGGCACTTCGGTCCGCAGCGGTTCACCGGCCACCGGCCGCCGTGCCGCGCGGACCACCGGCGGGGGCCGGGGCGGGCGGTCTGTACGTCGAGCGGGCACCCCGCGCACGTGTCGGCATGGGCGGAAGGTACCGTGGCCGGCGCCCGCGCGACAGGTCCCCCGGTCGCCGCTCCGCGAAAGGCCCTAGGCTGGCGAGGTTCGTGCTGTTCGGCCGGGCCCCCGGCCGTCTCCGGCCCCCTCCCGCGCCTCCGAGGAGCGTCCCTTGCCCCGTCCGACCTCCGATGCCCCTCACGACGCACGCCCCACACTGGAAGCCGTGGCAGCCCGGGCCGGGGTGTCCCGGGCAACGGCTTCCCGGGTGGTCAACGGCGGCGCCGGGGTACGGCAGCCGCTCGTGGACCAGGTGCGCAAGGCGGTCGATGAGCTCGGCTACGTACCGAACCACGCCGCCCGGACGCTGGTGACCCGGCGCAACGGAGCCGTCGCCGTGATCATCGACGAACCCGAGATACGCATCTTCTCCGACCCCTTCTTCTCCCAGCACATCCGCGGCATCAGCCGTGAACTCATCACTTATGACGCCCAGTTGGTGCTTCTCCTGGTGGAGGGGAGCGGGGACTTCGACCGGGTGACCCGCTATCTGGCCGGTGGCCATGTGGACGGGGTACTGGCCTTCTCGCTGCACACGGACGACGAACTGTCCGCGGTCATCCGCCGGTTCCGGGTACCGACAGTCTACGGCGGGCGCCCCGGACGGCCGGGCGCCGCCTCCGAGCTCGCGGTCCCCTACGTCGACTGCGACAACCGCGGCGGCGCCCGTGAGGCCGTGCGCCATCTGGTCTCGCTCGGCCGCCGGCACATCGCGCACATCGCGGGCCCGCGCGACCAGACCTCCGCGCTCGACCGCATCGACGGCTACCTCGACGTGCTGCCCGACGGCGATCCCGCACTGGTCGCGGACGGCGACTTCACCGCGGAGGGCGGCGCCCGCGCCATGGCCGCACTGCTGGAGCGGCGGCCGGGCCTGGACGCGGTCTTCGCCGCCAACGACCTGATGGCCTCGGGCGCCCTGCGGGTGCTGCGCGAGCACGGGCGCCGGGTACCGCAGGACGTGGCACTGGTCGGCTTCGACGACATGGAGTCGGTGTCAGAGACGACCGATCCGCCGCTGACGACAGTCCGCCAGGATGTCGTGGGAATGGGCCGGTTGATGGTCAGGATACTGATGGAGCGGCTGAACGACGGAGCCACCGAACCTGATTCGGTGATCACGCCGACGGAGCTCATCCACCGCGCGTCGGCGTGACGCACGCACCGGCACGAGGCCGGTGACTCTCCCCGCACACACCACCGCGGCCCGCCGGGCGGATGGGTGATGACCCGATCCGTGCCGGTGGTGTTGACGCGACCCGTGCAACAAGTCGATAGTATTTGTAACATTGGCTCTCTGTTCGAAGTGTCCGTCAGATCACCTCCGGTACAAGGGAATTGGACCGGGGGCGCCGCACGCACCACCCGACAGGAGGGCGCACCATGGGCCGCTACAGCCGCCTTCGTGAGATACGCCGCATGGATCCCGTCCGCGACTGCGCCGAGATTCTCCGGCTGATCTCGCAGTACGAATTCCCCTGGGACTACCGGCAGGGTGTGAGCGTCGCGTTCCTCCGCGACTACGGGGTCCCCCGCATCTCCGTACTCCTGGACCGTACGCAGGAGTTCGAACGGTCCGGACAGAAGCGCTACGACGACACGGTGCTGATCGGGTACGAGATGGCGGCCGACGGCTTCGACTCGGAGCGCGGGCGCGCGGCGGCCCGTCACCTCAACCGCATCCACGGCAAGTACCGGATACCCAACGAGGACTTCCTGTACGTCCTGGCGACCACGGTCGTCGGGCCGAAGCGCTGGATCGACCGGTTCGGCTGGCGGCCCCTGTGCCCGGTGGAGACCGAGGCGCTGACCGAGGTGGGCCGGAAGATGGCGGCCATGATGGACATCGAGGGCGCGCCGGACACCTACGAGGGGTTCGAGCGGCTGCTGGACTCCTACGAGGAGCGGATGTTCGCGTACGACCCGGCGAACCGGCGGGTCGCCAACGCCACGTTCCGGATCATGGCGAGCTGGTATCCGCGCCCGCTGCGTCCGGTGATCGCGCGGTTCTCGCTCGCGCTGCTGGACGAACCGCTGCTGCGAGCACTGGGGTTCAGGGCGCAGCCCCGCTGGGTCCGGTGGGCCGCCGCCGGATCGCTGCGCGCCCGCTCGCGGTGTGTGCG
>NZ_JAFMPZ010000331.1 GCF_017353455.1 Streptomyces laculatispora | reverse complement strand
CGGCGCTGGCGACGGGTACGAGGGTGCTGTCGCGTACGCCGCGTGAGTCGACGGGGCGTCCGGAGCTGACGGAGGCGGCGATCGTGGTGTCGGGTGGGCGGGGTGTCAATGGTGCGGAGAACTTCCGTGTCATCGAGGCGCTCGCGGACTCGCTGGGTGCGGCGGTGGGTGCCTCGCGTGCGGCGGTGGACGCGGGCTGGTATCCGCATTCCAGCCAGGTCGGGCAGACCGGTAAGTCGGTCTCGCCGCAGTTGTACATCGCTTCGGGTATCTCGGGTGCGATCCAGCACCGGGCGGGGATGCAGACGTCCAAGACGATCGTCGCGATCAACAAGGACGCCGAGGCCCCGATCTTCGACCTCGTCGACTACGGCGTCGTCGGTGACCTCTTCGACGTCGTGCCCCAGCTCACCGACGAGGTCACCAGCCGCAAGGGCTGACCCGCCACCCAGCACACGGCACACGGCACGACCCGCAGTCCGGGGCCGCACGGTGAACACACCGCGCGGCCCCGCACCGTGCGGCGGCGCAGGGATCAGCCCAGCAGTTCCTCGATCAGACCGGCGGCCCTCGTGGTGCCGCCCTCGGCCCGCGCCTCCGCGCGGAGTCGCGCCGAGCGACGCGCGAGCGCCGGGTCGTCGACGAGTTCGGTGAGGGCGGTCCGCAGCGCCTCGGCCGTGGCGTCCTCGGTGTCGATGCGGCGGGCCACACCGAGCTCCACGAGCCGGTCGGCGTTCATGAACTGATCCGCGGCCTGCGGGACGGCGATCATCGGGACCCCGGTGAACAGCCCTTCGGAGCTGCCGCCCATGCCCGCATGGGTCACGAAGGCGTCGGCCTGCTCCAGGATCGCCAGCTGAGGTACCCAGGAGTGCACTTCGACGTTGGACGGGATGTCACCGAGCTTCCGCCGGTCGGTGTGCCTGCCGACCTGGAGCACCACGTGCCAGCCGGGCAGGTCGCCGTACGCGGCCAGGCACCGGCGGTAGAACTCGGGGCGGTCGGTGTACGCCGAACCCAGCGAGACCAGCAGGACGCGCTCCGCGTCCGCGGGACGGGTCCAGGTCCGATCGCCGCCACGCCGGCCGAAGCACGGGCCGACGAACGTCACCGTGTCCGTGTCGACGTCCTCGCCGTGCGGCTGCATCGCCCGGGGGATCAGCGCGAGGGTGTTCGCGGGACGGCCGCAGAAGGCGTCCATGTCGGTGGTGGACGCACCGCACTCGGCGAGCCACCGGCCGAACCCCGCCCGGTACGCGTCGGCGCCCGGCAGGGCCCAGAGCTGCGCGGCCACGTCCTGTGCGTAGCTCTCCCAGCCGACGAAGGTCGGGGACAGCTGCATGAGGGGGCGGTTCTGCGACTCGGCCAGCACACGCGCGGCATACGCGCCGATGTCGTACAGGTAGAGGTCCGCGGGGTCGTCGTCGTAGACGGCCCGCAGTTGCGGGAGAGCCTGGGCGGCGTCGTCCAGGAAGAGGCCCATCGCGGCGATGGGGTCGTCGGGCCAGTTGTTGTCGGCGACCGGCAGCACGGAGCCGCACGGTACGAACTCGGCACCGGTGGCCTCGATCCGCTCGGCCACCACCGGATCGTTGGCGTAGGTCACCCGGTGGCCGCGGGCCACCAGTTCACGGATGACCTCAAGGCTCGGCAGGACGTGGCTGACGGCGGGGATACCGACCATCGCGATGTGCGCACGGCGACGGGACATGGACGATCACTCTTTTCAGGTCTACGGCGAAGGAGACACGGCGGACCGGTGCGCCGGCCACCCCGGCGAAGGTGCCGGGTCGTGGGCGCGCACACGGACATGCCGGACGCGGGCGGGGCGCTGCCCCGTCCGCGTCAGCCGTAGATCTGGAGGAAGTTCATGCCGGAGACCCTAGTCCGCGTCCGGGCCCCCCGCACCCGGGTTTCGGCGAGCCGCCGCACGCGGCCCGGCCGCGGTGTCACACGGGCGGGGCCGCGGCTTCGAGTGCGTCGATGCTGCCCGACATGAGGGTCCGCACGTGCTCGGTGATGTGCTCCGCGGGCCAGTCCCACCAGGCCACCGCGAGCAGCCGGGCGATGTCCCGTTCGCTGTAGCGGGTGCGCAGGAGACGCGCCGGGTTGCCGCCGACGATCCCGTAGTCGGGCACGTCCTTGGTGACGACGGAACCGCTGCCGATGATCGCGCCGTGCCCGATCCGCACCCCGGGCAGCACCGTGGCGCTGTGGCCGAACCAGACGTCGTGGCCGACGACGGTGTCCCCCCGGCCCGGCAGGCCGGTCAGCAGGTCGAAGTGGTCCGCCCACGATCCGCCCATGGTCGGGAACGGGAAGGTGGAGGGGCCGTCCATACGGTGGTTGGCGCCGTTCATGATGAACCGCACCCCCGTGCCCAGCGCGCAGAACCTGCCGATGACCAGCTTCTCCGGGCCGTAGTGGTAGAGCACATTGCGCGTCTCGAACGCGGTGGGGTCGTCCGGGTCGTCGTAGTACGAGTACTCCCCCACGTCGATCAGCGGGGACTTCACCAGTGGACGGAGCTGCACCACCCTCGGCTGGCCGGGCATCGGGTGGAGCACGGTCGGGTCGGCCGGCACTGGCATGCGCGATTCCTTACGGGTGGGGCGGGCAGGACCGGTCCCATGATCGTGCCGCCGCCCCCGCCGCGACACCGGATTACCGGGCGGCGGCGACGCGGGACCACGCCGCGACGCAACCCCCGGGTTGCTCCCGAGGCACTCACGTGCAACTCTGGAGTTGCACCACATAGCGGCATCCACCGACGGAACCCAAGGAGTCATCCCATGAGCGAGGACCGGATCGAACGCGAAACCCTGATCGAGGCGCCCCTTGACCGGGTCTGGTCACTGGTGGCGCAACCCGGGTTCTGGGTGGCCGACAAGGCCTCCCTGCCCGGCACCGTGGCCAGGGAAGGTGAGTCACTGGTGGCGAAGAACTCCGAGCACGGCGACTTCCCCGTACGGGTGGAGAAGGTCGAGCCGCCGACGTATCTGGCGTACCGCTGGACCAGCGCGTTCCCCGGGGAGGAACTGCGCGAGGACAACAGCACCCTGGTGGAGTTCACCCTGACGCCGGAGGGCGAGAAGACGCGGCTGCGCGTCATCGAGAGCGGATTCGGGGCGCTTGCCGGGTCCGAGGAGCTGCGCGGTCAGAATCTCAAGGACCACACCGAGGGCTGGCCGCAGGAGCTCGACGCGCTCAAGAAGCGCGCCGAACAACCATCCGCGTGACGGAGGGAAGCCCCGACGCCGCCGAGGCCGTCGACAGCGTCCTCGGCGCGCTGGCCGACCCGACGCGGCGCAGGCTGCTCGATCTGCTCGCGGCCCAGGGCGAGGCCACCGCGACGTCGCTCGCCGGACAGCTCCCCGTCTCACGCCAGGCGGTGGTCAAACACCTCACCGTGCTGGACGCCGCCGGACTGGTGTCCGGGGGCCGGGTAGGTCGCGAGGTGCGGTACTCGGTGCAGCCCGCCGCACTGAACGCGACGGCCCGGTGGATGGCCGGGCTGGCAGCTGACTGGGACCGGCGGCTGGCGAACATCAAGCGCGTCGCCGAGGCGGCCGAGCGGGATTCGCACTGACACCCCGCCCCAGGCCGGCACCGCTCCCACCGGGCCGGAAGACCGGTGGGAGCGGAAGGCCGGGTCAGGGCTGGATCGGCATGCTCCAGCAGTTGGACGTGGCCGCCCGGCCCGCGAGGCGGTCGGTCAGCCACGAGATCGCGTCACCCTGGTCGGTGATGAGCGGGACCACGTGGTTGGTGAGGAGCTTGTCGCCGAGGTTCGGCAGGATGATGGCGTCGTAAGTGACGTCGGCGCCCTTGCGACACCAGTCCACGGCCAGCTTGCGTGCCTGTCCGTGGGGGACGATGTCGTCCTGGACGCCGGTCGCCAGGCGCACCGGTCCGGCGGGCTTGAGATTGCCGATGCGCTGCCGGTCGAGAGCGGCCTGCGCGCGGGGCTCGGCCGCGATGACGTCACCGATGGACTTCCCGCTCTTCGTCCACTTGTTGCTCTTGGCGAAGCCGTAGCCGAGGATCGCGTCGCCGACGCACATGGTCGAGGCGTCCTTCAGCGCGGCCTTGCCCGCGGCGTTGATGTTGGCCTCGACGACGTTCCGGACGTCGGGGTCGGCCTGGGCGAAGCCGTTGATCGACCAGGCCAGCGCACCGGCGAGGGCGCTGCCGTCGATGCCCTTCATGACCGCGGTCAGATCGGCGGGCGGCGCCCCGGAGTAGGTGCCGGCCAGTTCGACGTCGGGTGCGTAGGAGGGCTGCAGCTCGGCGGCCGCGGCACTGGCCCCGCCGCCCTGGCTGTATCCGTACAGCCCCGTGGGCGACTCGGGGGTGATGGACGCGCCGGGAACGGCGTGCGCGGCGCGGGCCGCGTCCAGCAGGGCGTGTCCCTCGTCGACCCGGTTGACGTAGGTGTGCAGCCGGTCGGTCGCGCCGAGTCCGACGTAGTCGGTGACGACGACCGCGGTACCGGTGGAGAGAAGGCGGTAGATCGCCAGGGCCTCGTAACCGACCGACACCGTCTCGCCGTTCAGGGTCAGCGGGTACTGAAGCGCCATCGAGGGCGCGCACTGGTCGCCCTGGCCCATCGTGCCCGCGGCCACCGCCACCAACGGCCGCGGCCCGCCGCGCTTCCATGCCGCCGACGGCTCGATGTAGGCACCGGTCACCGCGACCGGCCGGCCGTTGGAGTCGGTCGATCCATACATCAGCCGGGTGGCCGTGCCGGGCATCGGCCGGCCGTCCAGACCTGGGATGGCCAGCCCCAGCGGAAGCGGCTCATGACGCATCAACGCACCATTGGTGGGCGGCAGTTCAGTGGGCGGATTGTAGAAGTCGGGGATGGTCACACCCCGGGACACCACGGACTCCGCCCCGTCGGCGGCATGGGCGGGTACGGCGTACGTGAGCGCACAGGCCGTCGCCGTCACGGCGACGGCCAGCAGGCGTACAGGGCCGAGACGTTGCGGGCGACCGGGGGAAGCCACCGAGTGCGCGGTACTGAAGGTGGAACGCGAACGGGTGCTCTTGCGGCTCACAGCTCACTCCTCGCTCTGCTCCGAATGCAGGTGAGCGCAAGCTAGCAACGTAACTTACCGAAGGTAACCCGCCGGTAAGTTACGCTGCGGTAACCATTGCCCGGGTGCGGGGCACGGAGGCACCGAGGTGCGCGGAGGCAAGGCGGTACGGACGTGTCGCGCGCGGGAACGCGGCGTCCGGGGCGCACAAGTTCCTTATTCTGGGGGCGAGCTGATCGTCCAACGCCTCACGCACCCTGGAGTTCACCATGTCCCGACCGGCGAACGACGCCACCTCCCTGCACATCGACACCAGCAAGCCGCATCCCGCACGGATGTACGACTGGTTCCTCGGCGGCAAGGACAACTACCCGGTGGACGAGGCAATGGGCCGCCAGATGCTCGCACTCGAACCCGGTATTCCGGTGATGGCGAAGGTGAACCGGGCCTTTATGCACCGCGCCACCCGCTGGCTGTCGAGTCAGGGCATTCGGCAGTTCCTCGACATCGGGACGGGGATACCCACCGAGCCCAACCTCCACCAGGTGGCCCAGCAGTCCGTACCCGCCACCCGAGTTGTGTACTGCGATAACGACCCGATCGTGCTGGCCCACGCCGAAGCCCTGCTGAACGGCAGCCCGGAAGGCGCGATCGACTACGTACAGGCCGACGCGCGCGACGTGGACGCCATCCTCGAACACGCGGGTAAGACCCTTGACTTCAGCAAGCCGGTCGCTCTCTCGATGATCGCCCTGCTGCATTTCGTGAGTGACGAGGACGGCGCCTACGAGCTGATGAGCAGGCTGACCGGCGTACTGGCGCCGGGCAGCCATGTGGTGATCTCGCACCTCACCGCCGATTTCCATCCGGAGAAGGCCCAGAAGGTCGACGAGATGTACAAGGCCAACACGCTCACGCTGGCGCCGCGCAACCGCGCGCAGTTCTCCGCGTTCTTCGACGGACTGGAGATCGTCGAGCCCGGCATCGTGGCCGCCGAGGCCTGGCACCCCGAGCTCGGCGAACCGGTGCCCGGCCAGGAGGACATCATCAGTGCGGGGTACGTGGCGGTGGGCCGCAAGCCGTAGGGCCCGTGGCGCCACCGGCCGCCGCGCCCCGTCGTACGGGGCGCGGCGGTGACCCGGCACCGAAGAGGCAGCCGACCGCGACCCACCCGCGCAGGGCGGACTTCGGCCCCGCCCGCCGGCCTTCAGGGCATATACCCGCCGAACAGGGTCAGTTCATGCCTGGCACGGCATCGTGCGCATTTCGCGTCCAAACCCGTCGCACCGCCAGCTTCCTTTCCCCGAAGGGAACTTGCAGTTCTGCGGCTGCTCGGACGTTCACCCGACGGGCCTCGACATCCACCGGCGGACGAGAGCCCATCCGGAACGGTCGCCATCGCTAATCGGATCTAACCTTTCCGCAACGGCGCCCGAGAAGCTGACAGTTTGCCGATGCCGGGCGAGTTGGTCATGTGACCATTCCGCATACACGCCTGACAGCTCGTCACGCTGCAAGCGAGCGGCCGGTCAAAGCGATTTATCCGGGCAGGCCGAGGATTCCGCTTACCCTCGCCAAGTTCACCGTCCAGACACTTTTGGCCGAGTTGGATCGCTTCCGTGTCTCTAGATGAGCGCAAACTTTCGACGATGTACGCATCGGTAGTTAGGCGCTACGGCATAGGATCAGGCCGCGCTACTGGAACCC
>NZ_JAFMPZ010000618.1 GCF_017353455.1 Streptomyces laculatispora | reverse complement strand
TCAACGTCACCGCGTACGCGGCCGTCACCTCCATCGCGGTGATCGGCCTCTACATCGCCTACGTCATCCCCACCCTGCTCCGCCTGCTGCGCGGCGACGACTTCCGGCCCGGCCCCTGGCACCTGGGCCGCTGGTCCCGCCCCATCGGCATCGTCGCGGTGGTCTGGGTGGCGGTCATCACGGTGCTCTTCATGCTGCCCCAGGTCTCACCCGTCACCTGGGAAACCTTCAACTACGCCCCGATCGCCGTCCTGGTGGTCCTCGGCTTCGCCGCCACCTGGTGGCTGGCCTCGGCCCGTCACTGGTTCCTCAATCCGGATCACAAGCGCACGATCGCCCGCAATACGCCTCGCTGAGCGAGGCCGCCNNGTTCGAGTCCCACACGGCCTACCCCTCGACCCCAGCTCAGAGCGTATGAGAGCTGGGGATCGCTGGTTTTCGGAGCGTTTCCGCGACAGTTGCTCGGCCGCCGCTCGGCCGAAAAGTCGGTGATCATGCACAAGGAAGCCCCGGCCGCTGATCTGCGGCCGGGGCTTCCTGTAGTCACGGGAGTGGGTCCATGAACCCGGAACTCGGCCTATGGCACCTCTACCGTGTTCGTTGCCAGAAGGCCCGAATCAGGGCAGTGAGCGAGCCGCTGACCTGCGGGTTTACCCCCGCTCGGAGCGGCGAAGGCAGGCACCCCGGTGAGCCTTTGAATCCAAGGTTGAGCCCGAATCGGACGCGACGGAGCCCCGACCGCAGATACGGCCGGGGCTCTTGAGGCGTTCCGCCGCTACCCGTGGGCGCGGACGAGCAGCGTGCCGATCTTCCGGCGACCGGGCGGCGCGGGCAAGACGCGCGCGGTTGCCGCGGTGAAGCCGTGCTCGGTGAGGATCTCCACCCACCGCTCAGGCTCGTAGTCCCAGCGCTTCACGACGAGCGGGTCCTCATCCTCGGACCGGTTGATGTATGAGGCCTGGCACCCGTAGCAGCCTTCGACGGGCGGCCTATGGGAGAACGCCAGCACGCCACCGGGGCGCAGGCGCCGGCGGATCGCGGGCAGCAGCGTGGCCGGGTCGGTGAACCAGGCGGCGCCGAACACGGAGAAGACGGCGTCGAAGTGCTCGCCGCTCTCCTCAAGGAACCGGGTGGCCTCGGTGCGATGGAGGACCATGCCGGTGTCGGACCAGCGAGCTTCGGCGGCCTTGATCTGCGCGAGCGAGACGTCGACACCCACGGCGCGGGCACCAAGGGTGGTGACATGGGCGAGGTTCCCGCCCTTGCCGCATCCCAGGTCCAGAACGGTCGCGCCCGGGCCCACGCCGAGGAGCTCGGCGCCGGGTCCGTGGTCGGGGTACTGGGTCCAGTTGAACCAGGTGGTCTCGCCCGCGGCGTTCGTGGGGCGGCGCTCTGGCTTCTGCTTCGAGTAGGTGTCCCATGCCTGGGTCTCGGTCATGCCGCTCCGTTCATGGGGCCGGCCGCCCGGTGTCGAACCCGGGCGGCCGGCGATGGGTAACTGGTGTTACATCTTGCCGCCGTTGGGGCTGTCGGTGCAGCCCGCGTGGCACTGGGAGCACTCGCCCATCTTGGCGGCTTCGGGCCACAGATCGTGGTCGATCCGGAATCCTGCGGCCGCCAGCGCGTCGAGGGTCCGCTGCCTCTCCGCCTCGGGCCCGCCCTCGCTGTTCTCGCCCTCGGGGGTGGGGACGTGGTGGATGAACCGTCCGGCGACGCGGTCGCAGAACGCGGCGCAGTCGACGGTGTGGAGGATCCAGGTGTGCCAGCCGACGTCGACGGACTTGCTCGGCGACAGCGCGACGTCGGGCAGCGCCGCGCCGGCGGCGAGGAACGCGGCGGTCTGGCCGACGATGCGGCGGGCGTCGGTCAGGTTGGTGTCGGGGTGGTCCTTGGTGATGCGGGCGGCGAGCCGCTCCATCATGTCGGGGTCGACGAGTGTGGCCGGGTCGGTGGTGCCCACGGGACGCTCTAACGCAATGGTCATGTGCTTCCTCCTGTTGTGGGACGGTGCCCTCGTTTGAGGGCGGACCCGTTCGCGCCGGGTTACGGGGTGCACCGGCGCGAACGGGAGTCAGGTGGTGGGCTGTTCCTGCGGCCACTCAGCGCATGGCCCTGCCCAGCTCGGCCGCGCGTACCAGTCGTAGTGGTTGCCGATGTGGCCGTGGTTCAGAACGCAGCGGCCGGCGCCGTTCGGGTTCTCGTTCCAGCAGTACCTGGAGATCCTCGTCGACTCGGCCATCAGCGTTCCTTCTGCGTGGCGACGAGTCGGCAGCGTGCGATCTCGTCGTACTCGGTGTGGCCGGTCCGGCCTGCGTGCTGGAGCGCCCAGCGGTCGGCGTCCATGTGCGAGCGGCTCGCCTCGGACTCCTGGTCGCAGCCGGGTTCGAGGCAGCGGACAAGGATGACCGGCTTCGGTGCCTCGCCGCGGGGAGCGCCGATCGTCCACTCCACGAACCGCATCACCCGGGGGCTCATCGGCGGGTCTCCCGCCAGGCGCGGCAGAGGTGGGCGGCGGTGGCGCACGGGGCTCCGGCACGGCAGGTGGCGCACCGGGCGGTGTGCTCGACGAACACGCGGTACGCGGCGTCAGTGCCCTCGGAGCGGTGCTGCGGACACTGGCAGTCGGGGAACGCTGCCGTGTGGTCCACGACCGCGACCGGCACCACCTCGGCCTCCGGGCGCACGACGCGCACGGTTCCTTCCCGGGTGACTTCGTACACCTTGAGTGTCATCACGGGTGATCACCCCGTCGCCGTCGGTGAGGAATGTGTCCCACGATGACGCCCCTTCTCCTACGCTGAGTTGCCCGGTCAGCCCTGCGCCTTCGACAGTAGGGAGCAGGGGACGCCACCTGAACTGACCGCAGGTACGGGTGCCCGACCGTGGTCACCGCGCAAGGGGGACGCCATGGACAGCAACCCGACGACTACCCTGACCGGCGGTCAGGGATCAGCTGCCCGCGGCCGCAGCGGGATCATTTCCGGGTACGTCTTCCGCATGATCCGCGAACAGCTCGGGCACACCCAGGACACCCTCGCGGAGAAGTTCCGCGTCTCGTCCGACACCATCGCCGGGTGGGAGTCGGGCCGTCGGCCACTGACCGCAGTGCCCGTCGGGCAGATACTCATGCACCGCCACCAACTCCTGCAGCTGGGCAGTGCACCAGCGCTTCTCGTGGCGCTGGAGCGGGCCATGGAGGCGGACGTCCTGCTGGCCAGCGCACTCGACGAGAACACGGCAACAGTCGACAGCCCTCTCGGAGCGTGGGTCATGCAGCGCGACCTCGTCGAGGTTCTCTCCTGGCCGCTCAACGGAGTCGCGCCCACACCGCTCCGGTCCCTTCCTGACCCTCCCCGCCCGCGGCGCGGCCCCGTACCGACCGGGCCGGAGCTAGCCACCAATGACCGGAGGAGGTTCTTCTCCCGCATGCGCCGCACCGCCGAACAGGCCCGCGGGGCAGACCGCTTCCTCCTTCGCCGCCAGGCCCTCTATCTCGCTGGCTACGACGACGCGACGGACACCTCCGACTGGCTTGCCCTACAGCAACGCACCGAGCGCCCTGACGGCTGGCTGACAGGGTGGCTCAACTCCCGATCCGTTGCGGCCGTCGCGGCCAGGCAGGGCGACCAGGAGCGGATGGGCCACTTCATCACGACCACTCTCGTCGACAACGACGCGGGCGAGGCCGCCAACCTGAACTACTGGGCCTACTGGATCGGCGAGGCAGGCGGACTCCAACTGTCCGACGACTTCATTGCCACCCCGAACCCCGGCCCCTGGCAGGGGGACAAGCTGATGCGCCACCTAGTGGGGGGTCTGACCCCGCACCACGGATTCTTCGACCTCAACGTCCACACTCTGTGGACCCTGCTTGCGGCCCGCCCGAACCTGATACGTCCCGGAACGCCTGCGGGGTTGGAGCTACGCGCCGCCCTCCCTGTGATGTTGGATAGCCGGGAGTTGTCGGCCCGCACGCGCCGGGAACTCGAAGGCATCCGGTACGCAATCCGCCTCGCCGAGGCGTGAGAGGAGACGGGCGTGGCTGACGATCTGTCCGCAGTGGCGCGCTTCCTGTACGAAGCGGGCACGCTCAAGCACACGCGCCGAACGGGCTGGTGGATGGCAGGCATCAAGGACCCGGAGAGCGTCGCCGAGCACTCGTGGCGCACCTCGCTGATCGCCTCCCTGATCGCGAAGCTGGAAGGCGCCGACCCCGCGCAGGCCGCATTCCTCGCCGTGTGGCACGACACCCAGGAGACCCGCACCGGGGACGTGAACTACGTCGGGAAGAAGTACGCCCCGGCCGGCGACCCGCAGGCAGTGACCGCCGACCAGACGGCCGGCATGCCCGAAGCCCTTGCGTCAGCGATCCGCGACGTCGTCGCCGAGTACGAGGCCAAGGAATCTCCGGAGGCCATCTGCGCCCGGGACGCGGACAAGCTGGAATGCCTTCTCCAGGGGATCGAGTACAAAGCCCAGGGCTACGAGAACGCGCAGCGGTGGATCGACAACAGCCGCGGCCGCCTGGTCACCGAGACGGGGCAGCGCCTCGCGGATGAACTCCTCGGGCAGGGCACACTTGACTGGCTCCGCGAGGCCCTCGGCGAAACGAACGCCTGACCCCAGAACGCGAAGAAGCGCCCCCCGCCACCGGCCGAAGCCGGAGACGAGGGGCGTTGTTCATCGACGCCAGGGCGTCAAGTCCAGCTCGGGCGGTGGGTTCGGCGGCGGGCCGGCCGCAGTGTCCGGCTCGACCTTCTTCGCCCAGCCGAGGAGTTCGAGGACGTAGGCCGTGAGCAACTTACGCTGCACCCGCTCGTCCTTAACCTCTCGGTCGAGCCGGTCTGTGATCGTCGTGAAGTCGGAGCGGCGGTTCGTCGCCCGGCTCTGGGTCCAACCCAGTACCCCAACCACAAGCGCGACCCCGGTTGCTGCGAGTGCACCTACGTTCACGTGCTGCGCCCCTTCCTCATGTGCGCGGGCAGCGGGTCATCCATGCCCGCCACCAGCACGACAGCTACGGCGATCGCCACCCAGATGCACGCCGACCCCGACGCGGTAGGCGTATCGGATACCGCCAGCGTGAACGCGGCCGCCCACAGCCCGGCCAGGGTGGCAAGCGCCGCATACCCGGCGGCCTGAATCCGGGGACAGCTCACGGCCAGGCCGGCCACGATCCCGACCGCCCCGGCCGCTACCCACAGCCAGCCGAGGACGGTCATCGGTACCCACCGGGTGATGTCTCCGAGCAGCGCGGTCGTACCCTGCCTCGGGTTGATCAGGATGCCGAGCGCCCCATACCCGACCCAGCCGGCGCCGAGGGTGACCAGGACACCGCGGCGGCGGGAGATCCCCCGGGCCGCCGCCCGCATCAGGCGCCCCTGGCGAGGGTGGCCGGGTCGGCGGCGGCGGGCAGCGTGGACGCGGTGCCCTTCCGGCCGAGGCGACCGGCGATCCAGCCCTTCGCCGAGGACATGGCCAGAGCGACCGGGGCCGCCCACCACACCGGCACGTCGGCGAGCTCCACGATGGCCAGGCCGAGCGCGGCCTGTGCTCCGGTCCAGCCCGCCCGCTCGGTGAGGTCGAGCAGCAACTGCTTCGTCATGGGTCAGACCCCCGGGGTGTTGATGTCGACGGTGATCACGGCGTCCTTGATGGCGGCCTCGACCGCGGCGACAACGGCAGCCGTGTCGACGTCAGCCCCGGCCAGCTTGGCCAGGGTCTTGATCGCGGCAGTGTTCGCGACCGTGGCCGCGTGCGTCTGGACGATGTAGCCGTACACGTCCGGTATGTGCTTCCCGGACTTCTTCACCTCGGCCGCGTCTGCCTTCGCGTTGCGGTACCGCAGCACGTCAATGGGGTCTGCCATGTCGCCCTCCTCGGACGGGGTGGTGGTGGGGTTCATCCAGCCGGAGTCAGCGGACTTGATGCCGCCGGGGTAGGCGGGGTAGGCGGGGTAGCCGTAGCCGTACACGTAGGCGTCCCGACGCTGGCGGACCTTTCGATACACCCCGTCACCCTCGGCCGAGCCACTGGTGTTGGTGTTGCCCTCGATCGTGGTGATTGTGGTCGCGTCGTAGGCGATGACGATCCCGGTGTGGGAGCCGCCGCCCGGCCCGAACATGACCTGCGCGCCGACTGCGGGGTAGTCGCTCCAGCGGCCCTGCTGCTTCCACCAGCTGGTTGCCGTCGCGCACGACGCGGTGACCGGGTACGAGCCCTTCGGCATCCCGGCCTGCTGCCGAACGGTCCGAACTCGTCGTGGCTCTTGGCGAGGTCGATCTGGATCGCCTCGGACAAATCGCGGCTGCCGGGGTTGATGTAGCCCCGGAACACTGAGCCCAGCACGCGCCCGTTGCGGATCGCGTTGAGCTCGACGCCGTGGTAGCCGGGGAGGTCGAGCACGGTGATCCCGCGCACGGTGATGCCCTCGGCGTGACCGAAGGACATGCACATGCTGGACGCGGTGACGACCGTGCCCTGCATGTCCCACGTGCCGCCCTCGACCGTGATCGAGCCGTGGCCGGTGTAGATCCCGTAGGCCTGATCCGCGTCACCGTTGATGAGCATCGTGGTGTCCAGGGCCCGGATCAGCCGGGCTCCGGGCAGGCAGCGCAAGTGCGTGTTGCGGTAGATGCGCAGCGGGAGTGAGGCAAGGCGGTACTGCCCGGCCGGGATGAGGACGGTGCCGCCGCCGGCATCCCGCGCGGTGTTCAGTGCTGACTGGATCGCAGGGGCGTCGTCGGCCACCCCGTTGCCGACTGCTCCGCGGTCGATGACGTTGTAGATGTGGGCCCGTAGGAATGTCGGCCCGCCGGGCTGCCCGCCGACGGTGAGTGTGCCCGCGATGTCGAGGTCTCCGGTGATCGTGCCACCGCTCTTGTCGAGCTTCCCGCCGAGCCCGGACAGGGCGGCCGCCCCGACCTCCTGGCCCTGCTCGAACCAGCGGACGGGGCCTCTGACCTCGTTGTATTCGTACTGAATTCCGAGGACGTCGGCGACCTTGAACGGGCGGATCGCGCCCGGGGAGTCCTGCCCTGCGGCGTTGCTTCGCAGTTCGCTGATCGGGGTGACGCCGTCGGTCTCGTAGATCGCGGTGACGGGCTGGCCGGTACCTGCGACGCGGTGCTGCATCAGGTGCGGGTCGATGGCGTTGGCGGCTTCTGGAGCTGCGCGGCTGGTCGCGGGTAGGCGACGAGATCACGCGATCGTTCGGGATCCGGTATCACGGTGGCGTCGCGATGATCGTGCACGTGGCTGACGTTGAGCGGCTTATCGGGCACCACGCGGACATCGACCTGCGCTGGGACAGGGTCCGGTTCGGGATCACCACGCACGACGCCGGCCACAAACTGACCGACGCGGACTTCGACCTTGCGAAGCGCATCGACCAGATCGCGGCAGCCCATGGAGCCGAGCCCGCGGCCGGCTAACCCCCGGACGCACGAAAGCGCCCCCCGCCCCGGCCGAAGCCGGGACAGGGGGCGTTGTGGATTCATGGGCGCCAGGGGGTGAGGTCGAGTTCCACCGGAGGATCCGGTGGCGGTCAGGCCGGAGTTCCGGGCCCGACGCGCTGAGCCCACCGAAGGAGATCCAGCACGAACGAGGTGGTGAGCTTGCGCTGTACCCGCTCTGTCGCCAGCTCCTTGTCCAGCCGCTCCGTGATGGCCGTGAAGTCGGATCTACGGTTCGCGGCCCGTGACTGGGTCCATCCGAGGAGCCCGACGACCAGCGCCACCCCGGTTGCTGCGAGTGCGCCTATGTCCACGTGCTGCGCCTCTTCCTCATATGCGGGGGCAGCGGGTCGTCCATGCCCGCTACCAGCACCACGGCAACGGCGATCGCCACCCAGATGCACGCCGACCCCGAGGCGGTGGGCGTACCGGAGATCGCCAACGTGAAAGCGACCGCCCACAGCCCGGCCGGTGTGGGGCGGCGCGCGTCTCTACTGCGCCTGAGGCTGACCATCTCTCTCCCTGGCAAAGGAAAATCTATGCTGGCAGGAGTAGACATTGAGCAGCGGCGTGGTTATGGTTTCTCTCGTAGCCGAGATCAAGCAAGGCCCGGCAGAGACGAACTGCCGGGCAGTAGTACCGGAAGTAAAGGCAGTTCGCGCGACGGTGCGGTGGTGGAGCCTCGAAGCCAGAGCGGTTGCAGGACGGCGACGGGGCTGACGACCGGACCGGGTGGCCCGTAGTGATCAGGGGCTGCCGTGAGCAGTACGGCAAGTGCAGTTCGCAGGTCAGCAGTGCGTTTGTCAGTAGCACCTCGGTGAAGGCGTCGGCTGCGGGCGCGCGTATCGGGAAGTTCGGCAGTGGGGTTCTAAGCCAGAGCAGGTGCAGGAGAGGCGACGGGGCTGGCTGCCGAAGAGTGGCGCTGTTCAGGGTCACCAGTAGTTCGCAGTATCGGAAGTAGGCGGTACCGGCAGTATGCAGTTCCCGCTCAGCAAGATCAGAGGGAAAGAACGGAGGAGCAGGCGCCATCAGGATCGCCCGGGCGGAAGCCTTGAGCCCGGGTACCGCAGGACATCGATAGTGAGGTGGTCTCCGGTCAAGCAACCGCGATCCCCGCACCCCCGACGCTGCTCAGGTCGGGTCAGCGGAAACACAAGGCCGACGCAGGATCAGGGTCGGCAGATGGTGTAGCAGTTCCTTCGGGGCCCGGGTGCCACATGGCACCCGGGCCCCTCCAGCGTGTTCCACAGAGAGGTGCAAGTGACAGCAGACGACTCGTTCGGACGTCTCGATGACGACGACTACCCCGCCTACACCATGGGCCGGGCCGCCGAGATGCTCGGTACTACGCAGGGCTTCCTGCGCGCGATCGGCGAAGCCCGCCTCATCACACCCCTGCGCTCCTCGGGCGGCCACCGCCGCTACTCCCGCTACCAGCTGCGCATCGCCGCCCGCGCCCGCGAACTCGTCGACCAGGGCACCCCCATCGAGGCTGCCTGCCGCATCGTCATCCTCGAAGACCAGCTCGAAGAGGCCCAACGGATCAACGAGAAATACCGCCGCGCCGCCGAATCGGCGGAACCGCCCGTGGCCTGAGGCGGTGAGCCCGCCGGATATTGGCAGGCCCCGCTGGTCGGGGTGGGTCGATTCCCATGGTGCCAGGGTGCGTGGACGTGTAGCGGTTGCGGAAGCCGGCATCTTCGGAGGTTCCTCTTCGCCCACGTCTTCGGCGTGGGCGTTCTGCTGCGCTGTGCCGCAGGAGCCAGGGCGATCACCCTCGCTTTCCGTGTTTCCGTGTATTGCGGAGGTCTGCATCGGCAGGAGGGCCTGAGGCATGACTACAGGGCCTGTGAAGTGGTTCAACGCGGAGGAGGACTTCGGCTTCATCGCCCAGGATGGCGGCGGCCCAGGCGTGATGTACAACGTCGCCCCGGGTCGGAAGGGCCCGCTGGCGAGAACAACACTCCCGGCCTGATCCCGCCCGCGCTCGGAGTCTACGGCTGGCCCGGGCAGGTCCTGCTATCCGACTTTCCCCCGCGGTGGGTGCCGGCCTTCAGGTGGCAGCCCGGATCTTGGGCGGCCGCCGCCCTTTCGGAAACGCTGCGCTCCGAGCGGGTAAAAATCTACGATCGCGCAGTGAGGGTTTAACGCGCCACGCAAGAAGTGTTTTTACCGCAACTAGCAGCGCAGAATTATCCACCGCACACAGGCCGTTACCTCGTGCTACTGTCGGCCTCAGTTGCAGTCGTGGTTCCCAAAACTCAAGCGCCTTGCTCTTTCGTATCTCCGGTCATTTTTCGGATGGGGCATCATCGCCGCGACTCGATATCCGTGCATCGAGGGTCCCGGCGAATTGCCCTAAGGAGATACTACGTGGCATCAGGCACTGTGAAGTGGTTCAACGCAGCCAAAGGTTTTGGCTTCATCGAGCAGGACGGCGGGGGCGATGACGTTTTCGCCCATTTCTCGAACATCGCCGCCCAAGGCTTCCGTGAGCTGATCGAAGGCCAGAGAGTCACCTTCGACGTCGCGCCGAGCCAGAAGGGCCTGACGGCCGAGAACATCGTTCTCGCTTGACGCTGACGCGTACTTCGTAGCTGGGGCCCGCATCCCTCGGGGTGCGGGCCCCAGCTACGGGAATTTCCCGCAGTGGTGTCACCTGTGGGACAACACCGCCCGCAGTCCATTCTCAGGAGTGCGCGCTCTTCGGAGCTACCGGTCGGTATTCGGGATTCCATCTCCACATGACGTCACCCGTTCCCTTCCTGTGCTTCGCGCTGGATTCACTACAAGCCAGATTCTTTCTCGCATTCCATTTCGGCCCGTTCTTGTGATTCCCCGCGCTGCTCTTCCGCTGCGGGAATTCCTTGATACGTGCCGTATCAAGGAAGGTTCTCAATGAACCCCACACGTACGAACGACCGCTCCTCCTACCCCCGCCGGACCGGTAGCACCGAATTCGGCCTCGGTGCCGGTTCGGGGCGAGGCGCCCGCAGCGGTTCGCCCGCCCCGAGTCGTTCAGGGGGCCCGAGCCGCTCGGGCGGCCCCGGTCGGCGGCCCGCAGCGGTCCAGGGTGAGTTCGCCCTGCCGAAGACGATCACTCCCGCGCTGCCCGCGGTCGAGACGTTCGCCGACCTCGACATGCCCGAGCAACTGCTGGCCGCGCTGACCGCGCAAGGCATGAGGGTCGCCTTCCCGATCCAGGGTGCGACCCTGCCCAACACCCTCGCGGGCCGTGACGCCCTGGGGCGCGGGCGCACCGGCTCCGGCAAGACCCTCGCCTTCGGCCTGGCGCTGTTGGCCCGCACCGCCGGACAGCGCGCCGAGCCACGTCAGCCGCTGGCCCTGGTCCTCGTACCGACGCGTGAGCTGGCCCAGCAAGTGACCGACGCACTCACCCCCTACGCCCGCTCGGTGAAGCTGCGCCTGGCCACCGTCGTCGGCGGAATGTCGATCGGCAGGCAGGCCAGTGCGCTGCGCGGCGGCGCCGAGGTCGTCGTCGCCACGCCGGGCCGGCTCAAGGACCTCATCGACCGCGGTGACTGCCGGCTGAACCAGGTCGCGATCACTGTCCTGGACGAGGCCGATCAGATGGCCGACATGGGCTTCATGCCCCAGGTCACCGCGCTCCTGGACCAGGTCCGCCCTGAGGGGCAGCGGATGCTGTTCTCCGCCACCCTCGACCGCAACGTCGACCGTCTGGTCCGCCGGTACTTCACCGACCCGGTCGTCCACTCCGTCGACCCGTCCGCAGGCGCGGTCACCACGATGGAGCATCACGTGCTGCACGTCCACGGCACCGACAAGCACCGGACGACAACGCAGATCGCGGCACGGGAAGGCCGGGTGATCATGTTTCTGGACACCAAGCGGGCCGTGGACAAGCTCACCGACCACCTGCTGGCCAGCGGTGTACGGGCCGCCGCCCTGCACGGTGGGAAGGCGCAGTCGCAGCGCACCCGGACCCTGACTCAGTTCAAGACCGGCCATGTCACCGTGCTCGTGGCTACGAACGTCGCGGCGCGCGGCATCCACGTCGACAACCTGGACCTCGTCGTCAACGTCGACCCGCCGACCGACCACAAGGACTACCTCCACCGCGGTGGGCGTACCGCGCGGGCCGGGGAGTCCGGCAGCGTCGTCACCCTGGTCACACCCAACCAGCGCCGCGACATGACCCGCCTCATGGCCTCCGCGGGCATCGTGCCCCAGACCACCCAGGTCCGCTCTGGCGAAGAAGCACTCAGCCAGATCACCGGCGCCCAGGCCCCCTCCGGCATCCCCGTGACGATCACCGCGCCGGTGGCCGAGCGGCGTAAGCGCAGCGCGTCCTCACGCGGCCGGCGCAGCCCCGCTTCGGCTGCTCGGCGCGTGACCGCGCGACAGTCCTCCTTCGACGCGGCGGCCTAGAACTTCGTGATCAGGAAGCTGAGCCACCACTGCAGGAGGCACCTTTTGACGCTGGTCCAGATGCACCCCCGCCCGGCACATGCCGCCCCCGTGCACAGCACGGTGGCCGACACCATGGACACCGCCGGACCGCAGGTTTGTGACGACATGACCGTCGAGGTCGCCCTGTCCGTCATGGCCGGCGCCCGGACCGGGTACCTGCTCGTCTGCGACGCCGACAGCCTGTGCTCCGGACTGGTCACCCAGGCCCAGCTCACCGCAGTCCGCGACAGCTCCGCGTACACGGACCGGGTCCAGCTGCGGGACATCCTCGGCGATCGAGGGCCCTTCGCCTCCCAGGCGACCACCCTGGTCGAAGCCGAGCACGCGATGCGCTACCGCCGGCTCGACGCCCTGCCCGTGGTCGACGAACACGGCAACGCCTTGGGCGTTTTCGCCCTTGCCCGCTGACCCGTCTCAGCCGCTGCAGGACCGTCCCCCTTCGTTCTTCTCCCTGTGAGGCATCATGCGCTGTGTCATCGCCCGCTTCCCGTTCGACCTCACCAAGAGCGCCGTCGTGGAATCGATGAAGGGCGTCAAGCCTGAGAAAGTCTTCGGGACGTCCGTGATCGTCGGCCGTCGCACCTACCCCGTCAAGCAGGTCGGGCAGATCATCACCCGCCAGGACCGCCGCGATTTCACCGCCGCCGAAGTCCTCCGCGCCTTGACCAAGCTCGGCTTCACCTGCCGCGACCTTCCCCAGGCCGCAGCGCCCACGCGCGTTCTCAACCGGTTCCAACAGGCTTCTGCGATGCTCGGCGCCCCCGCGGCAACCTGACTCACGCGCAAGCGTGAACCGCCATCAAAACTGCGATGAGGGTCTCCCGGCGCGACAGTGTCAGTGCTCGGATTGTCTGTCCTGGGTGCGTCTGCCCGGAGCCACTGCTGGCGGCCGACCTCAGTGACCGGGGTCCGTTGCTGCGGTCAGGTATGGCGAAGAGCCCGGCCGCAGGGGAGCCTCCCCCGATGCGTGAGCGATGCGTGAGCGGACGGTTCACCACCGGCTGTCACTGACCGGACTACGTCTCGGAGCGAAGCTCTGTGACCAGGCATTTCCGGACGGGCGCGGACCGGCCGTCACTCATCCCCAGCAGACCTCGGGAACTTTTAATCCGTTGGTTGTGGGTTCGAGTCCCACACGGCCTATCTCTGGCAGGCGGGGTGTACGCCCTCCGACCTGGCACTGAGCGCTCTTTCTGGTTTCGGCCAGAAGGGGCGCTCAGTGGTTACCGGGCTGATGTGTGAGTGGATGCTCCGAGATGGAGCGGCACCGAGCGGTCGCGGCACGGGTACGGCAAGGCGTGCGGCCCACGAGGCCGAGCCAGCGGCCGACCAACTCGGACACGGCAAAGCGTCCTCTGTCCCGTTGCCTTAGCCGGGACAGAGGACGCTGTGCTTCATGGGCGACGGCGGGGACCTGATCCGGAACCCCTGCCTGCGCGGGGAGAACGGCGCGATGATGTTCGACCCGCCCTGGTACATCGGACCACCCCCGCCTGCGCGGGAAGAACACGCACTGAGCGCCCGTGTCAGAGCGCGACGACGGACCACCCCCGCCTGCGCGGGAAGAACGCGAGGTGCTCGTCGGACTCGTGGCTGATGTGCGGACCACCCCCGCCTGCGCGGGGAGAACGTCGGTCCTCATACCCGACCGATTGCTCCGTGCTTCGATTTTCCCTCGCGTGCATGATCCCACCAGTGCCCTACGGACTGTTCGGGCCGGTCCATGAGTACCTCGATGAGGCGCTCCCCCGCTGACACCTGTCCTGCGCGTGAGGGCGCCCCAGCCAATGCGGCTGGGGCGCCCTCACGCGATGTGTGCGGCGTGCCACCCGGCGTTGCAGTTCTGACGAGATGCGACACGAGCTGTCCGGGGTGACGCTGGGAGTGATGCTTTGCCCCTGCACTCCCCTGGAGAGCCATGATCGTCAAGATGCTGCACGACAAAGGCTTGAAGTCCGAGCACGCCTACACTGCCGCTTTCATCTCGATCGGCTTGTCCGTCACTTCGTGGTTCGGGTCGATGAGAGTCGAGCCGGCGGGGGTGGCCCGCGCCGACCGGGTGGGGATCTTCGTCGGTGAGTGGGCGCCTACGTTCTTCGCGCTGGGGTTGGCGCTGGCGCACTACGAGCACGAAGACACACCGCTGCACAGCGTGGCTACCGAAGGCGACTGGGCGGACCTCCGCGGCGAGCAGCCTGGTTGATCACGTCGAGCCCCCGCCGCACGTCTGGGCGGGGGCTCCGTCATGCAGCGGGTTCTGCGGCGGCAGGCCGGCAGAGGTGAGTGCCGAGCGGGAGTCCGCGGGGCTGGGCTCAGCGCCGAGGCTCTGCGGTGGGGAGTGGGCGGTGGCCTTCCGCCCAGTGGTTTGACCATCCGCACAGCCCGCACGCGTACCGTCCGTCGAGGCCGTGGACTTCGGCGTCGCAGCCGCGGCATCGGGTGGTGGTGATCTCGGGGGTGATGGTGGGTGCTGGGGCGTTGGAGGACCAGCCGCACTGGTTGGAGCAGGTCCAGGACCCGTCGGGGCCTTGGGCGGCTGCTGCGCCGCAGTTTCCGCAGTTCATGGGTTGCCCTCCGGGGTGGCCGTGTCAATGGGGGTGACAGCGGGGCCGGGGTTCAGTGTGGCAGAGCGAGGTCCGCTCGGGTGGATGTTGTTGCGGCGCACGTTGGGCGGTTTCGGGCGTTGAACCACCGCAGGGCTGACCCCTCTGCTGGGCACCGCCGATACCCACCCTGCACGCAGCTGCGCCCCGCCCGGTTTCCGGTGCGGGGGCGCTGTGGCGGGCGTGTGCACCCGTCTGGCATGACCTCAGCTACACGCGACGTTTCTTTCCATTCGGTAGTACTGGTCGATCAGGCCGCCCCAGTCGACGCACTGCCCGGGTGCGTAGTAGTAGACCGGGCCGGCGTATGAGCTGAAGTACCCGTAGTCCTCTTCCACGGTGCCGCCGCTGCTGGCGACGATGATCGCGTTCATGTAGGTGCTTCCGCCGGTCCCGTTCATGATGACGACGCAGTTCTTGCCGGTGGCGGAGCTGTAGGTGAGGTATCCGGTACCGAAGGCGCTCATCGTGAGGCTTCGTATCACGTTGTAGCCGGATCCGCAGGCTCCGTTGTAGGCGACTGCGGCGCTCGCTGAGGGAGCCATGACGAGTCCCCCGCCGACCATGAGTGCGAGTGCGCCGACGGTTGTGGCGATCTTGCGGCCGATCTTCATTTGTCCCCCACGCTTTGAGTTGACGTCTGAGTGATGCTCGGCGGTTGTTGACGGCTACTCAAGGGGCGCAAACCGGCCAACACCGTGGGGAGGTGGCCGCAAGGAGCGCCGGCCTGGGCCCGGACACTGCCTCTCCCCGCCCAGAGTCCAGCGCGGGGGGCCCTGTCGTGTATCGGACGGTCAGGCCTGGCGGCACCGGCAGGCACGGAGTGCTGCTTCGAGTTCGGCGACCCGTGCTTCGGCGGCCCGGCATTGTCCGGTGACGGCGGCGTGGGCGAGCGTGGTCTGCTGCTCCAACTCGGTGACGCGGGCCTGGGCGCGGACGTCGGCGACTTCGGCCCGGTCGCGCATGGGGCTGAGCGCTGCCTCGAAGAACCCGGCACGGGCGGTGGCGGTGATGATGCCGTCGGCGAGCTGTTCCACCTCGTCGGGGAGGAGGACGCCGCGGCGGGCGCGGTCGGCGACGTGGAGCAGCTGCACCTCGGTACGGTCGCTCATCGGGTCGGCCTTCCCGTTCAGGCGACGTCCACCGCGCACGGTCTCGGTGCTGGTGTGCGGGACGTCGGGGGCGGCGGTGATGAGCGCAATGGGGTCGAATTCCCCTCGCAGTGGTACGCGGTCGCTCATCGGGTCGGCCCCTCGGTGTTGGCGCCCCAGTGGGTGCAGCCGTCCTTGTGCTTGCCGTCGTGGCCAGCGTCGCGCTCGCACCGGATGTCGCCGCCGGGGCAGGGGACTCTGGCGGGGCAGATGGTGACGGCGTCGCGCAGGTGGCGTCGGCGGGGGTCGGTCATGTCGCGCTCCTTGACGCGTCGTGGTCGTGCTGGGCGGTGCCGACGTTCCGGCTGTGTGGCCGCACACGCCCGTGTCCGGGCCTGTGGTGGTCGCGGTGGCCCTCCCCGGAGCAGCAGGGCGGCTGCGGCTCCGAGGAGGGCGGTCACGGCCAGGTACGGGGCGGCGTGAAGGAGGGTCACGGGGTGGGGCGGTGGTCTTCGAGGCGCGGGATGCCAGCGGCCACGTGGTCGGGCCGGTCGGCTGTGGCCAGCAGCGCCATTGCGATGCGGCGGGTGTCCGTGGTGTACATGGCGATGAAGTCCTCAGCCGGGTACATCGACTCCGGGGTGGAGATGTAGACCAAGCCGTCTGCCACATCGCTCTCGTCTGCGGTTCGGACGATCCACGTACAGGTGCGGGCGGTGTGCGGGTGAGCCAGCTCGGTAACGTCCCATTCGTGACCGGGCATGGAGTGCCGTTGACGCGGGTGGGCGGACCACCCCCGCCTGCGCGGGGAGAACACTTTGCGACCTGCGGTTTTCGAGAGGCTTTGCAATTCCTTGGTTCGGCCGCCGAAGCCTCATGCAATCAGTGTGTCAGAGGCAGGCGATGTCTTACCCGGGGTCGGGTCCGGGGTCGGGTCCGGGGTCGGGCCGGGGTCGAGGTTTCGGCGGCGGGCCGAGGCCTCGACCCCGCGAATGTCCACGAGGAACGACAGGGGGACCAGTCGGGGCGAGCGCGCTCGGCAGTTCGTCCCGGACCGCGCGCGTCGACGGCGAGGCGAGGCCGGGCAAGGGACCCGTACGCGCCGGCCTCCGCCTGCGCGGGTACGGTCGCGCATCGGTGAAACGTGTTCGCGCCTCCGCCCACATCTCCCGGCCGCTGAAGCCGTCCGACGTCAGGCCGACGACTCAGGCGTGGGCCGTCGCGGCGGCGATGATCCAGGTCCTGAACTCGACGGCGTAGTGGCGCAGGTGGTGCTCCAGGACGTCCGGCGGGCACGTGGTGGGCACGTAGACCGTCAGGCTCGCGGTGAAGCCGTCGGCGGTGTCACCGAACTGGGTCAGCGCCCGCCCGACGACCGTGCCGTCGGGCAGGAAGAGGTTCGAGGACATCTTGTGCGGGAACTCCGACTCCGGGAGGAGTTCGTCCGCGTCCGCGGCCCAGGCCATCGCGTCCGTTCCCCAGCCGCCCATGAAGAAGGAGCAGACGTGGGGGCCGATGTTCTCCACCACGTTGAACGACCCGTCGGCCCCGGGAGCCATCACGTAGTGCTCGGGGTGCGCCGCCAGGAGCGCTTTCTCGTCGCCCGCGAAGGCCTTGTCCATCCAGGCCAGGAACGTGCCCGAGGCCAGGCCCCGCGTCGTGAGGACCGTCGTGCCCGCCTTGAAGCTGCCGTCGGAGGCGAGCGCGCTTTCCCGCAGGAAGGCGTTGCCCTGCTCGATGTCCGCGGCCAGGAGATCGAGCAGGCCCTGGCGTCCCAGCCGCGCCCTGAAGCGGTCCAGGGCGCGGCGGGCGTAGAACAGCTCGAAGTCGTCGATGTTCCCGGAGCCGGTGGGACCTGAGTCGAGCGTCACGGTCACGGGCGGGGGAGTCCGGTTGTCGGTCATGAGTCGAACCTCCAGATATAATGTGAATACGAATTCGCATTCACGTATCGAGAGTACCCAGAGGAGTGCGCCCCGCCCAGAGGTGTGCGCTCCTCGTTAAAAGGACCTGCTGAGGCCGCCGCCGATACCATGCGGGGTATGACCGAGGAGCCGGACCGCCCAGTGCCCTACCGGGAACCCCGGCAGGCACGCAGTGCCGCGACACTGGCGCGCGTGCTCCAGGCAGCCGAGGAGATCGCCTCCACGTCCGGCCTGGAGGAGATGACGATGACCGGCGTGGCGGAGCGCGCCGGCGTCTCGGTCGGCACGATCTACCGCCGCTTCGAGGACAAAAGGCAGCTGATCACCGCCCTGACCGAGCGGATGCTGGAACGGCGCGAGCAATACGTGACCCAGCAGCTGCGCGCGGCTGCCCCGTCGCTCTCCGGCGTCATGGATGCCTATGCGCATGCCCTGTTGCAGTCCTTCGCCGACAACAACAACCTCTTCCCCGAACTGCTGCGCGCGCGGGAGGCCGAATCCCTGGACCGCAGCGCCCGCACCATCACCGAAATCCACCGCCTCCTGCTCGAAACGGCAGCGCCCTATGCCGCCCGGATCCAGCGCTCCGACCCGCAAACGGCGCTGGACACCGCGGCCCGCGCCATCCTCGGCGCCTGCTTCCACAACTCCGTGCGCCCCGACCCCGTCACCGACGAAACAGCCAGGCGCCAGTACGCAAACGAACTCAGTGACATGGCCGTCGCCTACCTCCTCACCCCCGACCGTCATCGCACCGCACACACCTGAAAGCGACCGCCGCTTGACGGTCACTGAGCGCTTCGGGTCGCCGGCCGTACGGCGTACGGAGCAGGCGGTCTGAAGCGGTCCGGGGCGGGCTGGAGCGGTCCGCGTCGGCCGGTCGGGGCTACGACGGCGTCAGGCGGCGGCGTCATGGCGGCGGTGCAGGGTCTGACACCGCCGCCATGAGCCACGAGCGCAGAGGGGCGCCTGGGCGGTCAGGGATCAGACGAGGAGCTTCGCCTTCGCTTGCTGGTACTCCTCGTCCGTGATCGCGCCCTTGTCCCTGAGGTCGGCGAGTCTCGTCAGATCCTCGACGTGGCTGCTCTTCGTCGCGCCGCCCGCGGTGTCCGTGCCCGCGGCCTCTCTCACGTACGCCTTGAAGGCCGCGTCCCGGTCCCTCACCTCTTTGGCGTCGCGCGACCCCATGGACTTGCCGCGGGCGATCACGTAGATCAGGACGCCCACGTACGGCAGCACCAGAGCCAGGACCAGCCAGCCGGCCTTGGCCCATCCGTGCAGGTCGTCGCTGCGGAAGATGTCCATGATCACGCGGAACAGAAGGAACAGCCACATGATCCAGAGGAAGAACCACAGCATGGTCCAGAAGAGGTTGAGCAGCGGGTAATCGTCCATCGTCCACTCCCAGGGCGCCGCGTCGAATGGAATACGAAGTTATTCATACCACCACATTTCGCCCTTCGCTCGGTGGGTTCCGCGAGCGATACAGGCCGGGGTGCGGGGAGTAACGTGGACGTGTCGAGGGAGGCGTGGGCCTCCGGGAGGCGGTTCGCCTCGTGACTGTGATGACGTGTTCGTACACGTACCTGCGGCGGTGCACGCGTGCGCGCGGCAGATGAGTCCGGCCGGAGCCCGGTCGGGGCGGTGGGGCGTGTCACCGTGCCGATCCCGCCCGACGGGGCGGGGGAAGTCCTGGTGGCCGTACGGGGCGGTTCCGAGGCCTATACCGCCTGGTCGGCCACGTCGATCGACAGGGACGTACGCATCGTGGTCGTCGACTTGGTCTCGGCACGCACCGTGGTCGTGGAGCCCTTGCCGTCCTGACCCGGGAAGTGACGTCTGACAGGAGTCCTCTCATGTTGTTCTGGCATGTTCCCGCCCCCAACGAGGCGATGCTCATATCGGGTTCGAAGCGGCAGACGCAGGACACGCAGTTCCGGATAGTCACCGGCCACGGAAGCTTCGTCCTTCCGATCAAGCAGAAGGCGCGGATGCTGTCCCTCGCGCTCCGGGAGGCGGAGATCACCGAGGACTGCGTCACCCAGCAGGGCATCCGCCTCACGGTCCGGGCCGTTTCCGTCTTCAAGGTCGGCGACGACGCCGTGTCCATCGCCAACGCCGCGCGGCGCTTCCTGTCCGAGCAGAACCAGATGGAGGAGCTCGTCGGCCGGATCTTCGCCGGACATCTGCGTTCCATCGTCGGCGGACTGACCGTGGAACAGATCATCCGGGAACGCAGCCGGGTCTCCCAGGAGGTCATCGCGGGCAGCCACGGTGAGATGGAGAAGCTCGGCATCGTCGTGGACGCCCTCCAGATCCAGGAGATCGACGATGCCACCGGGTACATCGACAACCTGGCCGCCCCGCACGCCGCCGCGGTCGCCGGACAGGCCCGGATCGCGCGTGCCAAGGCCGATCAGCAGGCCGCCGAACGCGAGCAGCAGGCCTCCGCGCTCAAGGCCGAGTACGAACGGGACACCGCGATCAAGAGGGCCGGATTCCTCGCCGAGACGGAGCAGTACAACGCCCGGGCCGCCCAGGCCGGGCCGCTCGCGCAGGCCAGGGCATCGCACGAGGTCATCGACGAACAGACCGCGCTGGCCCAGCGCCAGGCGGGACTGGCCGCCCAGCGGCTGGAGGCGGAGGTCGGGCGCCCGGCGGACGCCGAGGCCTACCGGCAGCGCACGCTGGCAGAGGCAGCCCGCGATCAGGTGAAGTTCCAGGCGGACGGAAGCGCGTACGCCGAACGGACCCTCGCGCAGGCTCAGGCGGACGCCAACACGGCCCGGGCCGTGTCGCTGCGGGAAGGCAACCAGGAACTCATCGCGGCCAACCGCATCGTGGAGAACCTGCCGGCTCTGGCCGACGCGGCCGCCCGCGGGATGTCGGGAGCCAGCCTCACCGTGCTCAACGGCACCGACGGTGTCAACCAGATGGCGGCGGGCGTCGTCGGCCAGGGGCTGGCGATCCTTCAGTCGCTCCAGCGCGGCACGGACAGTGGCACGGACAGCGGCACGGACAGTGGGGCGGCCCCGGACCGCGATACAGGGGACCGGGACCAGTACCAGGACCGGACACCCAGGATCGCCGACGCGGAATGACACGGGCGGCGACCGGAGGCCGGCCCCGCCCGCTCGGGGCGGGGGCGGGAGTGAGCGGTGCGGTCATCGGCGGAGGCCCTCCAGACAGGCTGCGATGAGAGACCGGGAGCGGCCTGCGGGGCACGGCAATGCGCGCTCCCGGGTCTGCTCGCACGGGCAGCCCACCGGTCCGGGGGATGCAGCAGATACCTTGCGGCAGAACACGTGTTCCTCGCAACACCTTCTCATTTTCGACACTTTGACTCCCTGGCGTGGCTTGCCGGTCTTGGGTGCGGCCACGCCCCCGCATGCCGGTGACTGATCCGATGGGGCGACAAGAAGCAGGCAGGGGGCGGCTGTTGGGGGCTGGCTGCACTGATCCTCCCCTTTGCCAAGGTCGTTGAAGGTCGTTGACGGCTATTGCGGGTGGTTGGGGCGCGACCGGGGCGGGGTGGGAGTGCTCGTGCGGGGCGCGT
This sequence comes from Streptomyces laculatispora, assembly GCF_017353455.1. Classification (GTDB taxonomy): domain Bacteria; phylum Actinomycetota; class Actinomycetes; order Streptomycetales; family Streptomycetaceae; genus Streptomyces; species Streptomyces laculatispora. Next base: position 3,217 of record NZ_JAFMPZ010000618.1, on the reverse strand, counting down.
GCGCGGGGTCGCCCCCTGGGCTCGTCATGGGTCGGTCATGAGTGCGAGGTGGTGGGGAGTCGTTCGAGGGGCGGGGCGCGCGGGGTGGTCATGAGTGCGTCGAACATGCCGTAGAGTTGTGTTTACCGACGCGGGGTGGAGCAGCTCGGTAGCTCGCTGGGCTCATAACCCAGAGGTCGCAGGTTCAAATCCTGTCCCCGCTACTGAAGAATCAGACCCGGCACGCATAGAGCGTGCCGGGTCTGATTCGTTTGTACATGTGTACGTTGCCGGGCCGTCGGCCCGCCGGCCGGTGCGATCCGCGCGGCGCTCGTACTCCTATTGGCCGTCGAGGGGTCGCCCCGCGACCGCGCTCCGGGAAGTCTGGGGGTGGTGCGCGGTATCGTCCGCGGCCGTGAGCGCACCGGGCAGGAGACCACAGGTGGGGAAGCGGGAGCAGCGGCGGGGGAGACGCACCGGGGAGATCCGCAACCGCCGGTTCGTCCGGGCGCTGCCTGGCCTGATCATCGCTGGCGGGCTGATGTTCGACTTCTTCACCCCGCCCGCCTTCACGGCCGTTCCGCTGTTCGCCGCGGCCCCGCTGATCGCCGCACCGTTCTTCTCACTGGCCGGCACCATCCGTGTCGGGATCGCCGCACTGCTGTGTGTGGCCGGGCTGCGGCTCTACAGCGGAACGCTGTTCCAGGTCGTGCCGGTCATCGAGCTCCTCACCGTTCTCACCGTCTCGGTCCTCGCGCTCTTCATCAACGGGGTCGTCCGGCGCAGCAACGACCAGCTGGCCTCCGCACGGGTCATCGCGGAGACCGCCATGCGCGCGGTGCTGCCGACGCCGTCCGACCGGATCGGCGGGCTGTACGTGGCCGCGCGGTACGAGGCGGCGCAGGCGGACGAGTTCGTCGGCGGCGACCTGTTCTCGGTCACGGACACCCCGTACGGGGTGCGGCTGGTGGTCGGGGACGTGCGCGGCAAGGGCCTGGACGCGGTGGAGGCCGTGGCGGTGATCATCGGCGCGTTCCGGGAGGCCGCCGAGCAGGAGCGGTCCCTGGAGGGGGTGGCTCAGCGGCTGGAGCGTGCGCTGGCGCGGGAACCGAGCGGGCTCGGAGGCCTCGACGCGGCCGAGGGGTTCATCACCGCCGCGCTCGCCGAGATCCCGCCGGGTGCGGCCCGGGTACGGATCGTCAACCGCGGCCACCCCGAACCGCTGCTGCTGCACTCGGACGGGGCGCTGGAGGTACTGGAGCCCACGCTGCCCGCGCTGCCCCTGGGAATGGACCTGGGCGTGTGGCCGGACCGCGCCGACGAGTGGGAGCTGCCCCCCGGGGCGACGCTCCTCCTCTACACGGACGGCCTCTCCGAGGCCCGTGACGCCCAGGGGGTCTTCTACGACCCCGCCGAGCGGCTGCGCGGACGGATCTTCCCGGGCCCCGAGGAACTGCTGTCGGCGCTGACCGATGACGTACGGCTGCACACCGGCGGGGTGACGACCGACGACATGGCGCTGCTCGCCGTCGTGCGCCCCAGGGAGGGGGCGTGACCCATGCCACCGTGCGTAACCGCAAGGGATCCCTCCGCATAACATTTGACGCAATGTCAGAAAACAGATAACGATTGAGGGGCGATCAACTCGCCCGTTTCCGCCCGGTTGTGTGCTGTAAGTCCAGGCCGAAGACGTGAATGATCAGTCGGAACGGCTTGGAATCGGACCCGTGTGTCTATTAACGTTCGATAACGCAGCGCGGTTGTCCCAGCCGCCGTCAGAGGCGGCACCGTGCGCGAGCGCCGAATTCCGCAAGGGAACCGGGGAACCACCTACATGGGGTGAATCGGGCATCTCTGTCTCGTTGAGAGGCGGAGGAACCCGTAGGAGACCTTCCTGCTCCGAACCCGTCAGCTAACCCGGTAGGCGAGAAGGAAGGAAAGGAGTGCGCCCCAGTGGCGTCCAACAAGCCTGCCCCCGAAGCCCCCTCGTGGTTCGTGCCCGAACACGGAAATGACTTCGGAACCGGGCCCGGTGCTGTCTACGGCACCCACCACGGAACCGCTTACGGGACCGATCACGCAACCGCATACGGAACCGATCGGGGCAGCGAGTCCGGCAACGGCTTCCTGGCCGACGAGGCCGGGCCCGACAAGGCGTGGGAGGAATGGAATCCCACCGAGGAGTCCGTTCGCCCCGTACGCGGCAAGCACCGCGTCGCCAAGCAGCGCAACGGTCTCGCCCGTAGCTCCACCGTTCTCGGCGTCGGTGTCATCGCGGCCGTCGGCGCGGGCGGCATGGCCTCCGCGCAGAGCAAGCCGCCGGTCTCCATCTCCCTTCCCGATGCCATCTCGGACAACCTCCCCGAGGCCAAGTCCCTGCCGGGTGTCGGTGCGTTGTTCTCGGGTGAGTCCGAGGCGGAGAAGGCCAGGGACGAGACCGCTTCCGCCCCGCTGACGACGGCCGGCATCACCACCACCGAGGCCGAACAGGGCACGACGGACGCCGGCGAGGCGCTCCGCGCCCGCATCCTCCAGCAGGCCGAGCAGCAGCAGGACTCCGCCGACGCGGAGGCCAAGGCGGCCGAGGAGAAGGCCGCCGCGGAGAAGGCGGCCGCCGAGGCGAAGCAGCAGCAGGACGCCGCAGAGGCCAAGGTCGCCGCCGCGAAGAAGAAGGCGGCGGAAGAGGCGAAGAAGAAGGCGGAGGCAGCGCGGCTCGCCAAGCTCGCCGCCAGCTACGCCATCCCCACCTCCTCGTACACGATCACCTCGACCTTCGGCGAGGCCGGTTCGATGTGGTCCTCCGGCTACCACACGGGTCTCGACTTCGCGGCGCCGACCGGTACCCCGGTCAAGGCCATTCACAGCGGCACCGTCAAGTCGGCCGGCTGGTCCGGTTCGTACGGCTACCGCACGGTCCTGGAGCTCGAGGACGGTACCGAGCTGTGGTTCTGCCACCAGTCCTCGATCGGCGTCGGCGTCGGCCAGAAGGTCACCACCGGGGACACCATCGGGCGCGTCGGCGCGACCGGCAATGTGACCGGCCCGCACCTTCACCTTGAGGTCCACACCCCGGACGGCACCGGGATCGACCCGATGACCTGGCTGCGTGCCCGGGGCCTGACGGTCTGAGGCCGCCGCGCGGCCGGAGCCGGGATTCCCGGTCCCGGCCCGCTGCCGTGCCCTGTGCCGTTCGTTCCCCGTGCTGTTCCCCGACCGCTGAACCCCGGCAGCCCTGACG
>NZ_JAFMPZ010000330.1 GCF_017353455.1 Streptomyces laculatispora | reverse complement strand
GCCCGTACGCTGCACGCCGCCTTGCCCCGGACGCTCTGGTTCACCCGCTGTCCCGTACCCACCGCCACCGGCATCGCCGCCGACCGGCACTGGCTCACCGACGAGTTCGCCGCCGACGGCATCACCGTGCGCTCCCTCCAGGAGGCCGCCCCGGACGCCGACCGCGCCGCGCACTACACCCACGCCCTGCCAGGACTCTTCCGGGAGGGCGGCAACGTGCCCGCCCTGTGGGCCCGTTCGCGTGGCGAGCGGACCCGGCTGGTCGGGCTCACCTGGATCGAGGAACGGCAGACCGTGCTGGTCGCGCCCGGCTCCGCGATCCGGGGCGCCGCCGCGCTGCGCGGGCTTCGGCTCGCCGTGCCGCAACACGACATCGCCATCGACTTCTGGCGGGCCATGGCACTGCGCGGCTTCGAGGGGGCGCTCGCCTCCGCCGGGCTGGCGCTCGACGACGCCGTGCTCGTCGACGTACCGGCCACCGGACACCGGGGCCAGTGGGCGGCCGAACTGGCCGCGCTGCGGCGCGGTGACGTCGACGCCGTGTACGTGAAGGGCGCGCTGGCCGTCGAGGCGGCCCGCCGGGCCGGTGCGGAGGTGGCCGTCGAGCTCGACGAACTGCCCGACCCCCGGTTCCGGGTCAACAACGGCACCCCGCGCCCCATCACCGTCCATCAGCAGCTCCTCGACGACCATCCCGGCCTCGTCGACCGCTTCCTCGCCGTGCTGCTCAGGGCCGCCGACTGGGCCGCCGGACAGCCCGCCGAGGTCGACCGCATCCTCGGTGCGGAGACCGGGGCGGGGGCTGACGGAGTCGCCGGGGCCTACCGGCCCGGCACCCATCTCACCCTCCACCCCGGTCTGCCGGCCGACCGCCTCGACCTGCTCGCCGCGCAGGAGGCCGGGCTGCGCGCCCACGGATTCCTGCCCGAGCCCGTGGATGTCGCGGCCTGGGCCGACCCCGAACCCCTGCGCCGCGCGACCGAGCTGGCCCGCCGTACTTCCACCCCAAGAGCACAGAGGACCCCCTCACCATGAATCTCCCCCGATCACTGCGTACGACGCTCGCTCCGGCGCTCCTCAGCCTCACCGCGCTCGTCGCCCTCACCGCCTGCGGGACTTCGGCGGCAGACGGCGCGGGCACGGGTTCCGGCGGCGGTGCCACCGTGTCCGTCCGCATCCCCGACCCCGGCAACTCGGGTGTGCTCGCCCTCGGCAAGAAGGACGGCAGCCTGGACAAGGCCCTGTCCGCGGTGGGCGCCGAGGTGCGGTGGACGGGCAGCGCCGGCCCCTTCGCCCCGGCCGCCCAGGCGATGAACGCCGACCAGCTGGACATCGCGACCGGCTCCATCACCTCCGGCATCACCTCGCTCGCCCAGCGGCCCGGCTTCAAGTTCTTCGCCGCCGTAGCCCCGGACGCGGCGGGGGAGGGCATCCTCGTCAGGAACGACTCGGGGATCGGCTCGGTCGCGGATCTGGTCGGCAGGAAGGTCGCCGTCAATCAGGGCGGCACGGGCGAGTACCTGCTGCTGAAGGCCCTCGCCAAGGCCGGCGTCCCGGCGGACAAGGTCACCCGGGTCTATCTGCGGCCCGATCAGACCGCGGCGGTCTTCAACGCCAAAAAGGTCGACGCCTGGGCCGTCTGGGCCACCTACGCGGTCGCCGAGATCGGCAGCGGAAAGGCGCACTTCGTCGCCGACGGTGCGGCGATCGGCTCCGACAACTACAGCCTCAACGCCGTACGGACCGCCTTCGCCGAGCAGCACCCGAAGGTCGTGAGGGCCCTCTACCAGTACCTCCACGAGGCCGGTGCCAAGGAGAAGCGGAACCCGGCCGCGTACCTCAATGTCTTCACGGACGTCGGCCCGACCGCCGTCACCGGAAAGGCCAAGGCGGTCCAGACGGAGTTCACCGCCAAGGGCGGCACGGTCGAGCCCATCGGCCCGCAGGACACGAAACGCTTCAAGGCCGTCGCCGCGTTCTACGCGGAGCAGAAGGTCACCGAGTCCGAGGTCGATGTCGCCGCGCACCTGCTGGACATCGGGAAACTGACATGAGCGACACCACCGCCGCACCGGCCGGACCCGTCCATCAGCGCGTCGGGCCGAGCGGTACGACCGCCCCGCCCGCCGGACTCGTCGTGCCGCGCCCTCAGCTCCGCCGGGCCCGCAGCCGGGGCTACGCGCTCGCCGTCCGCACCATCGGTCCGGTGGCACTGCTGGCCCTGTGGTGGGTGGCCTCCGCGACCGGACTGCTCACCGCCGACGTACTGGCATCCCCCGGCGAAGTTCTGCGGGCCGTGGGCGAGTTGTGGGGCAACGGACAGCTGCCGGACGCCCTCACCACCTCCCTCACCCGCTCCGGACTCGGCCTTCTGATCGGCCTCGCCGCCGGGCTGACGCTCGGCATCACCACCGGCTTCACCCGGCTCGGCGACGAACTCCTCGACTCCTCGCTCCAGACCCTGCGCACCATCCCCTTCCTCTCCCTCGTGCCGCTGTTCATGGTCTGGTTCGGGATCAACGAGACGGCCAAGATCCTGCTCATCGCCGTCGCCACCACTTTCCCGATGTACGTGTCGACATCGAGCGGGGTGCGTGACACCGACCCGAAACTCATCGAGGCCATGCGGAGCTTCGGCATGGGCCGCCTCGCCCTCGTCCGCGAAGTCGTCCTTCCCGGCGCGCTGCCGTCCCTGCTCGCCGGGCTGCGGCTCTCGATGACACTCAGCGTCATCGCGCTGATCGCCGCGGAGGAGATCAACGCCACCGCCGGGATCGGCTATCTGATGTCCCAGGCCCAGAGTTACGCCCGCACCGACATCCTGGCCGTCTGCATCCTCGTCTACGGGCTCCTCGGACTGACCGCCGACATCCTGGTACGGCTGCTGGAACGCGTGCTGATGCCGTGGCGCACCCCGCAGGGAGTGGCCCGATGACCGCCCGTACGACCTCCGCCCCCGCCGTACGGGTACGGGGCCTGCGCCGGGTCTTCGGCGACCGGGCCGTCCTCGACGGACTGCGGCTCGACATCGCCCGCGGGGAGTTCGTCGCCCTGCTGGGCGCCAGCGGCAGCGGCAAGACGACGCTGCTGCGGATCCTGGGCGCCCTCGACGGTGCCGACGGGGGAGAGGTGCTCGTTCCGGAGGCCCGCACCGTCGTCTTCCAGGAGCCCCGCCTCGTTCCCTCGAAGAAGGTCCTCGCCAATGTGACGGTCGCGCTGCCGCGCAGCCGGTCCGCGCACGGGCTCCGGGCGCTGGCCGAGGTCGGTCTGGAACGTCACGCCGAGGCCTGGCCGGGGACTCTCTCCGGGGGTGAGGCCCAGCGCGTGGCACTCGCCCGAGCCCTGGTACGTGAACCAGAACTCCTGCTGCTCGACGAGCCGTTCGCCGCGCTCGACGCCCTGACCCGGCTGAAGATGCAGGACCTGGTCGGCGAGCTGTGCCGCCGGCACCGGCCGGCCGTTCTGCTGGTCACCCACGACGTCGACGAGGCCGTACGGCTGGCCGACCGGGTCGCGGTCCTGCGCGACGGGCGGCTCGTCACCGACGAGACCGTCGACGTCGCCCGGCCGCGCGACCCCGGCGATCCCGCGTTCGCGTCCCTGCGCCGGCGCCTGCTCGACGACCTCGGGGTCGAGACCGCCCCGAAGCCCGTCCCATCCCCCGACCGTGCCGAAGCCGGAGTGATCTGAATGACCCTGACCATCGGTGTCCACAGCAGCAACCCGTCCCTCTACCACCTGTACCACCTCTCCCGTCTGGGCTTCGCCCAG
>NZ_JAFMPZ010000329.1 GCF_017353455.1 Streptomyces laculatispora | reverse complement strand
GGGGCGACGGCTCCGGGCGGTGGGGGGAGAATCGGGCCGTGACTCTGAAGATCTCCGTTGACCCGGATTCCGGCACCGCCCCGTACGAGCAGCTGCGCACGCAGATCTCCGAACTGGCCCGCTCCGGCGCGCTGCCGGTGGGCTACAGACTTCCGACCGTACGCGGCTTCGCCGAGGAGCTGGGCCTCGCCGCCAACACGGTCGCCAAGGCCTACCGGGCCCTGGAGGCGGACGGGGTGATCGAGACGCGGGGGCGCAACGGGACGTTCGTCGCCGCCGCGGGGGACGCGGCGGACCGCAACGCGGCGTCCGCCGCGCGGGAGTACGCGGAACAGGCCCGGCGGCTGGGGGTCTCCCGCGCGCGGGCGCTCGCGCTGGCGCAGGACGCGGTGCGGGCGGTGTACGCGGGCTGAGGCGAGGGCGGCCCGGTGCGGTGTCTCCATCGCCGGACGGACGTGGAGCTGTGCCGCGCGGGCTCGGCCCGCTCTCAGAGGTACAGGCCCGCGTCCGCGCCCGAGTCCTGCTTGGGGACCGACGCGGGGCCCGTGCCGCGGCGCAGCGCGTACAGCTCCGCCAGGGTCGCGCCCTCGTGGGACACGTCGCGGCTCAGGCCCTCGTCCGTGCCCAGCCAGGCCGCCGACTCCTTGCGGGTCAGCGGGCCCACCTCGATCCGGGCCAGGCAGCGGCCCGGCCTGACGACCGCCGGGTGCAGGCGCTCCAGGTCCTCGTTGGTGGTCACCCCGACGAGGACATTGCGGCCCTGGCCCAGCAGTCCGTCCGTGAGGTTCAGCAGCCGGGACAGCGCCTGGCCGGCCGTGTGCTTGGCCTCGCCCCGGATCAGCTCGTCGCAGTCCTCCAGGAGCAGCAGCCGCCAGCGGCCCTTCGCCGTGCCGTCGTCCTCGCCGATCGCGATGTCCATCAGGTAGCCGACGTCGTTGAAGAGCCGTTCGGGATCGAGTACGCAGTCGACCTGGCACCAGTCCCGCCAGGACCGCGCCAGGGTGCGCAGCGCGGAGGTCTTGCCGGTGCCCGGCGGACCGTGCAGCAGGAGCAGCCGGCCCGCGATGTCGTCCGGGGTGACCTTCATCAGCCGGTCCATGGCATCGGCCACCGGCGCCGTGTAGTTGGTGCGGACCTCGTCCCAGGCGCCCGCCGTGATCTGCCGGGTGGTGCGGCACGGGCCGCGGCGCGGCGACACGTGCCAGAAGCCCATGGTCACGTTCTCGGGCTGCGGATCGGGTTCGTCCCGGGCGCCGTCCGTGGCCTCGCCGAGCACCTTCTGGGCCAGTTCGGGGGTGGTCGCGGTGACCGTGACGTCGGCGCCGCGGTTCCACCGCGAGACGAGCAGCGTCCAGCCCTCGCCCTCGGCGAGCATGGCGCTGCGGTCGTCGTCACGGGCGGCTCGCAGCACCGTGGCGGCCGGGGGCAGCAGCGTCGCCCCGCTCCTGACCCGGTCCAGGGAGGTGCTGTGCGAGTACGACTGCTCGCCCGTCGCGAAGCGGCCGAGGAACAGCGCGTCGACGACGTCGGACGGGGAGTCGCTGTCGTCGACGGTGAGCCGGATCGGCAGAGCGGACTCGGGGTTGGCAGGCATGGCGCCCATGATCCGGCACCGGTGCACCCGGCGCACCCGGGTTTCGCCACCTTTCGCCGTGCCACCCGCGCGCCGGCGTGACGCGCCCTCAGGGGACCGGCGCCCAAAGCTCATCCGATGGACTTGGCATGAACACTTCCGGAATGGCCGTCCCTGCTGCTACCACGTATGTGGCAGAGATCCTGCTGGCCGGTCCAACGGAGGTCCCATGAAAATGTCCAGACTCGTGGCGTTCTCGTCCTCACTGCTGTTCGGTGCCGTCATCGCCCTGACCGGGGCGGCCACCGCGAACGCCGCTCCGTCCGTTCAGGCCGTCGACTATGTCGCCCTCGGCGACTCGTACTCCTCGGGTGTCGGCTCCGGCAGCTACATCAGCTCCAGCGGGGACTGCAAGCGCAGCACCCTCGCCTACCCCTCGCTCTGGGCGGCCGCCCACTCGCCCGCCTCCTTCGCCTTCACCGCCTGCTCCGGGGCCCGCACCGGCGACGTGACAGCCGGTCAGCTCGGACCGCTCAGCTCCTCGACCGACCTCGTCTCCATCTCCATCGGCGGCAACGACGCCGGATTCTCCGATGTCATGACGACCTGCGTCCTCCAGTCGGAGGCCACCTGTCTCAACCGGATCGCCACCGCCCGCAGCTATGTGGACTCCACGCTGCCGGGCAAGCTCGACTCGGTGTACTCGGCGATCAGCGCCAAGGCGCCGTCCGCCCATGTCGTCGTCCTCGGCTACCCGCGCTTCTACAAGATCGGCGGCAGCTGCGTCGTCGGTCTGAGTGACAAGGTGCGCACCGCCATCAACGGTGCGTCCGACTATCTGAACGCCGCCACCGCCAAGCGTGCGGCCGACCACGGCTTCACCTTCGGTGACGTCGCGGGGAAGTTCACCGGGCACGAGATCTGCTCGGGAAGCGCCTGGCTGCACAGCCTCAACTGGCTCGACATCGGTGAGTCGTACCACCCCTTCGCCGCCGGGCAGTCCGGTGGCTATCTGCCGGTCCTCAACTCGGCCGCCTGACACCGGCGCCGACGCCCTTCCGCCATCCGCTTCGGCTCTCCGCCGGGGAGGAGGTCCCGCGGGCAGGGGCCTCCTTCCGGGTACCTTCCGCGGATCGGGCCCGGGGTGTCCGGTCGCTGACGCTCTGTCCAACTCGCCCTGGAATCGGGCAGATTCGGAGAACGGTCGTCAACCTCCGTATGTGTGTGCTCAATCCCGTGCCCGGGATACACGGGTGTCGTCGCGGGGGGATAGGGTTAACCTGCCCGGGCCGGGTGCCCTCGTACGGGTGGGGAGTGACATGGAACAGATAACGGTGCGCAGCAGGCCGCGAGTGCCTGCTATTACCTGCGGGAGCGGTGCGACGAGTTCGCGCCTCGACCGCCATCTCGCGGTGCTGGGCGGCCCTGTCGTCCCGCAGCGCGATTCCGCGGAGGCGACGCTGCTGATGCGTGAGCTGACCTCGCGCGACGCCGCGCACACACGCCGGAGCAAGAGTGCGCGGGTCTCGCTCTTCGCGCCTCTGCGACGACTGCGACGCTCGCTCTTCGGCAGCCGCCACTGATCCGACGGCCCCGGTCCAGGTATCGCGCTGCTGCCCGCTCTTCCGTCATCCCCGGAGCCGGCAGTGGCGCGTCGCCATGTCCGCGTGAGGCCCGTGGTGTGGCTGCGGCGCGTACCGGTTGGCGGTGAAGTGGGTGTCGAGGTAATTCGGTGTCGAAGTACTTCTAGACTGACCGCATGCCCGAGAAGCGAGCCGCGCGTCTGAGTCCCGACGAGCGAAGGGCGCAACTGGTATCGATTGGCGTGGACATGCTTGCCGATTGCTCGCTGGACGAGCTCTCCACCGATGATGTGGCGCGCCGCGCCGGTATCTCCCGGGGGCTGCTCTTCCACTACTTCGATTCCAAGCGGGACTTCTACCGCTGTGTGGTCCGGCGGGAGTGCGACGACTTCGCCGCGGCCACGGAGCCGGACCCCTTGCTGGAGCCCGTCCCCTGGCTGCGGTCGTTCATCGCCGGATTCGCGGCGTACGTCACGGAGCACCGCAAGGTCTATCTCGCTCTGGTCCGCGGCGCCGGCGGCAGCCATCCGGCGGTGGAGGACATCGTCGAGTCCACCCGCGCCACCCTGGCCCGGCGGGTGGAGGAGGGCCAACGGCGGCTCGGGATGCCGGATTCGCCGCGGCTGCTCGTCGCGGCCCGGGCCTGGATGGCCTTCGCGGAGGAGGCCGTCACCAACTGGCCGCCCGACGGACCGGATGCCCTCGCGGAGCTCGGCGCGTTCCTGGAGTCGAGCTTCGTCTCCCTGCTGGGTGCGCTCGACCGGCCGGCCGCGCTGACCGGCTGAGAGGCTGTCGGGTGACCGGCGGCCTCCGCGGCCGTCCGGCCCGTCACTCGCCGCCGCGCGCGTACCGGCGTACGGACAGCGGCACGGCGAGGGCGAGCAGCGCCGCCGACCAGAGCAGCGATCCGGCCACCGGGTGGGCGACCGGCCAGGCGGCGCCGGCGGCCGGTGCGGCGTTGCCGAAGAGATCGCGGGTGGCCGCGGCGACGGCGCTGATCGGGTTCCACTCCGCGAGGGTGCGCAGCCAGCCCGGCAGATTCCCGGTCGGGATGTACGCGCTGGAGAGCAGCGGCAGGACGAACGTGGCGGAGCCCAGCTGGCCGGCCGCCTCCTCGCTGCGGATCAGCAGCCCGAGCCAGCAGCCCACCCACGCGGTGGCGAACCGGAACAGCAGCAGCAGTCCGAACGCCCCCAGCGCGGCGACCGGGCCGCCCTCGATCCGCCAGCCCACCGCGAGCCCGGCCAGGATCAGCGGGATCATGCCGACGGCCGTGGTCAGCAGGTCGGCCGCGGTCTGCCCGAACGGCACGGCGGACCGGCTCATCGGCAGGGTGCGGAACCGGTCCATCACGCCCCGATGGCAGTCCTGCGCGGACTGGAACATCCCGGTCATGATGCCGTTCGCCGCGGTCGCCGCCAGCAGGCCCGGCACCAGGAAGGCCCGGTACTCCTGGCCCGGCACGGCCAGGGCGCTGCCGAAGACGTACCCGAAGAACAGCAGCATCGTGATCGGCATGGTCTGGGTCAGGATCAGTACGCCCGGGGCCGCCTTGATCCGTTGCAGGTGGCGGCCCAGTACGGCCAGTCCGTCCGCGACCGGTGTGCTCGCGTTCCCGGTGGTGCCCGCGAGGGGCCGCTCCGCCACGAGTGTGTTGCCGCTCATGCCGCCATCTCCTTCGCCGGTGGGACGGTGCGGCCGGTGTCACGGCCGGTCAGGCGCAGGAAGACCTCGTCCAGGGTGGGCGGCCGCAGACTCGCGTCGATCACCGCCGCGCCCGCCGCGTCCAGTTCGCGGACGATCCGGGGGAGCGTGAGCGTGGGGTCGGAGGCGACGACGCCCACCGTGCGGCGCTCGTGGTCCAGGACCGGTTCGGCGCCCGTCAGCCGGTCCAGGACGGCTGCGGCCGCGGCGAGTGCCGAGGGATGGCCGACGACCACCTCGGCATAGCTGCCGATCTGCGCCTTCAGCTCGGCCGGGGTGCCTCGGTGGGCCGCCCGGCCGCTGTCGACGAGCACGATGTCGTCGGCCAGCTGATCGGCCTCCTCCAGATACTGCGTGGTGAGCAGGACGGTGGTGCCGGCGCCCGCCAGCTCCCGTACCGCTGTCCAGATCTGATTGCGGCTGTGCGGGTCGAGCCCGGTGGTCGGCTCGTCCAGGAACAGCACGTGCGGCCGGGCCAGCAGGCTGGCGGCGAGGTCCAGCCGGCGGCGCATCCCGCCGGAGTAGGTGCGGGCCGGACGGTCGGCCGCGTCGGCCAGCTCGAAGCGTTCCAGGAGGTCGTCGGTCCGGCTCCGGACGGCCTCGCCCCGGAACTTGAGCAGTTTGGCGAAGAGCCGCAGGTTCTGCCGGCCGGACAGCTCGCCGTCGACCGAGGCGCTCTGCCCCGTGACGCCGATCGCCGCCCGGACCGCACCGGCTTCGCGCACCACGTCGTGACCGGCGATCCGGGCGCTGCCCCCGTCGGGCGCGGTCAGCGTGGTGAGCACCCGGACAGCGGTGGTCTTGCCGGCGCCGTTGGGCCCCAGCACCCCGCAGACGGTGCCTTCGGCCACGGCCAGATCGAGGCCGCGCAGTGCGTGCACCTCGCCGTAGCGCTTTTCCAGACCTTCACTAAGTACGGCGTACGTAGTTGTCATGGTGCAACCGTAGCGCACTACGTACGGTGTACGTAACTACCATGGTGGTCGAGGTGATGATCAATGGTGGGTCGACCCGCTGTACCCGAAGTGATCTGGGCGCGCCCGGAGCGGGCCGGCCGCGGGCCCAGGCCCGCGTATCGCCGTGCGGACATCGCGGCAGCCGCCGTGCGCATCGCGGACGCGGAGGGCCTTGACGCGGTGTCGATGCGGAAGGTGGCCGCCGAGCTGGGCTGCGGCACGATGTCGCTGTACAACTACGTGCCCCGCAAGGAGGACCTGCACGAGCTGATGCTCGACGCGGTCAGCGCCGGTTACGACTACCCGGAGCCCTCCGGCGACTGGCGCGCCGATATCCTCGCCCTCGCCCGTCAGGCCCGGGAGATGATGCACCGCCACACCTGGGTGCCCCGGCTGATGTCACCCGTGTACGGATTCAGCCCGAACGTCCTGCGCTATCTGGAATACGCGCTGAGCTGCCTGGACGGGATCGACGCACGGTTCGGCGAGAAGATGGAACTCATCGCCATGGTCAACGGCGTGGTCACCACCTACACCGCCAACGAGATCGCCACGGCGGAGCGCAGCCGTTCGCTGCCCTGGACCGAGGAACAGGAGCAGGCCGCCCGCACCGGCTATCTGATCAGCCAGATCTCGACCGGGAAGTATCCGCGGATGGCGGCGGGATTCGCCGAGGACCCCGGGCCGATCGATCTGGACGGGGTCTTCGAGCGGGCGCTCGCCCGGGTGCTGGACTCGTTCGGCCGCGGGTAGCCACGCGTCACAGCAGCGCGAACTGGCCGTCCGGGCCCTCCTCCTGGTGGTCGAGCACGGACGCGGGCCGCCGTGCCGCGGCCGCCACCGGCAGCACCCCCGCCGCCCGCAGCTCATCCGTGCCGATCTGCGGGCCGTGCGCCAGTTCGTCCTGCCGGGGCCGCAGTTCGGCGAGCAGGGCGAGCAGCGTGATCAGTTCCAGCAGCTCGGACGTCCACTCCTGCGGCCAGCGGCGGGGCCGTACGGCCTCCAGGCCCCTCGCCCCGGCCGCCGCCGTACGCCGCTCGAACCACAGGTCCAGCATCCGTACGCCGCCCACCCGGAACTCCCACGCCCCGGCAGGAACCGGCGAGAGGCGGCCCGTGCCGAGGGTCAGCGCCTCTTCCCCGGAGTCGTACGACAGGGCCGACGGGGCGGGAGGCACCGCTGCCCGCACATAGGGGCGGCGCCCGCCCGGCAGCCGCGGCCGTTCCCCGCCGCGGGCCCCGCGCAGCTGGAGCC
>NZ_JAFMPZ010000328.1 GCF_017353455.1 Streptomyces laculatispora | reverse complement strand
GGTCACGGTGTGGCCGGCCCGGGCCAGGCGCAGTGCCTGCGTGCCCTGGCCCGTGCCGACGTCCAGGATCCGCAGCCGCTGCCCGACGGGGAAGCGTCCCGCGATCTGTTCGTCCAGCTGCCGGGCGACCAGCTCCTGGCGCACGGTGTTGCGCAGTCCGCCGAGCCCCTCCAGCCATGCCGAAGAGGCCCCCGAAAATCCGGATACGGCATCACCCGGCGGGCCGGCCACACCGTGACCGGGCTGGAGTCCGACGCCGAGATGCTGCGGACCGCCCGCGAGGCGCTCGCCGGCGAGCCCGCGGGAATCCGTGAGCGGGTCCGGCTCATCGAGGGCAACGGCCAGGACACCGGGGTGCACTTCCTGCCCGGCAGCTTCGACGTGGTGCTCTGCCATGGGGTGCTGATGTATGTCCAGGCGCCCGACGCCATGGTGGCCGGACTGGCCAGGATGCTCGCGCCGGGCGGCCTGCTGTCGCTGCTCGTGCGGAACGCGGACGCGCTGGCGATGCGGGCCGGGACCGCCGGGGACTGGGACGCGGCGCTGGCCTCGTTCGACACGGACCGGTACACCAACCGGCTCGGGGTGTCCGTGCGCGCGGACCGGCTCGACGCCCTCACCGCGACGCTCGCCGGGATCGCGGCGCCGCTGCACGCCTGGTACGGGGTACGTGTCTTCACGGACAACGTGAGCAACGACGTGGAGCTGCCCGCCGCGGCGGAGCTGGAACGGGTGCTCGCGGCCGAGGACCGGGCGGGCCGGACGGATCCGTATCGCGGGGTGGCGGCGCTGCTGCACCTGTGCGGAGTGCGGGGCTAGCCGGTACGGGGTGGTCTCGCCGGGGTCCTCCGGCGGCCGCTTTGCCCTCGATGGCCGGACGGGCTCGAACGCTGCCCTCGGCCACCGGACGGGCTCAGAACCGCATGTTGCGCTCGGGCGGGTGCGCTCGACGGGCCACCAATGGGGCTGAAAGTAATAATCCGGACATGGATTCCTTTCGCTCCCGCAGCCATGTGCGGCGGCTGCTGCTGCCTCTGACCGCAGGTGTCTGTGCGATCGCGCTGGTCAGCGGTTGCTCCGACTCGAACTCGAACTCCTCCGGGCCGGACGCGACGAAGTCCCGCCCGCCGGTCCAGCAGGGCTCGGCCTCGAAGGCCACCGGCGATCTGCAGGACGAATACCAGTCCGTCATCGAGAACGTGCTTCCGTCCGTGGTGCAGATCGACGCGTCCGACAGCCTGGGCTCCGGCATCGTCTACGACACCAAGGGCCATATCGTCACCAACGCCCACGTCGTCGGCAAGGAGACGACCTTCAAGGTCAGCTCGGCCACCGGTGAGAAGGTGCTGAGCGCCTCGCTGGTCGCCGCATATCCCGAGCAGGACCTGGCCGTCATCAAGCTCGACACCGTACCCAAGGGGCTGAAGGCCCCGAAGTTCGGCGACTCGGACAAGGTCGCGGTGGGGCAGATCGTGCTGGCGATGGGTTCGCCGCTCGGGCTGTCCAGCAGCGTCACCCAGGGCATCGTCTCGGCGCTCGGCCGAACCGTGAGCGAGAGCAGTGCGGGCGGCGGCACCGGGGCCACCATCGCGAACATGGTGCAGACCTCGGCGGCGATCAACCCGGGGAACAGCGGGGGTGCGCTGGTGAACCTGAACAGCGAGGTCATCGGCATCCCGACGCTGGCGGCGACGGACCCGCAGATGGGCGGCAGCGCCGCTCCGGGGATCGGATTCGCGATCCCGGTGTCGATGGTGAAGACGGTGGCCGACCAGATCATCGAGAACGGCAAGGTCACCGACTCGGGCCGGGCGGCGCTGGACATCACCGGCCGTACGGTCGTCGACGCCGGCTACCAGCCCGCCGGGGTCGCACTCGTCAGTGTGTCGAAGGGCGGAGCGGCCGACAAGGCCGGTCTGCGGGTCGGCGACATCATCACCAAGCTCGGGGACATGCCGGTCACCACGATCACGTCCCTGTCGGAGGGGCTGGCCGCGGACAAGCCGGGCCAGAAGGTCACCGTGACGTATCTGCGCAACGAGGCGGAGCAGACCGCGGACGTCACGCTGGGCGAGATCTGAGGGCCGCGGGGGCGCGGAGGCCGTCCGTCGCGGGCGCCGGGCGGGCCCTCGGGTCCGCCCGGCGCCCGTCCGGGTCAGCTCTGCTCGGCCTGGAGGCTCATCGGGCCGTAGATCTTCGTCGCGTCGTCGAAGAGCGTCACCTGGGCCGCCCCGCCGTCGAGGAGTTCCTTCCAGTACTCACCGATCCAGGACTCCGCGTCGCCCTGCGTCGTGAATTCCTCCGGCTGAAGGGCCGGCTCCGTCTCCGTACCGTCGGACTTCTCGAACCGCCACGTCCACGCCATGTCCGCCTCCTGGGTCACTTTGTTCCGTCCCGCAGCCTAGTGCTTCGGACCAGCACGGGAAGGGGCCCGCGCACGCCCCGTACCCCCCACGTCGCGCACCCGGTGCCGGTACGCGGGAGGATCGGACCGTGGAACTGACTCTGCTCGGCACCGGAGCCCCCGACGGGCTGCCGCGGCCCGAATGCCCCTGCGCCGCCTGCGCCACCGCCCGCGGGGTGCGCAGCCGGGCCGCGACCGCCCTGCTGGTCGACGACGCGCTGCTGCTCGACCTCACCCCCGGGGCCGTGTTCGCCGCCGCCCGCGCGGGGCACTCGCTCACCGGCGTACGTCAGGTGCTGCTCACCCATCCGCACGACGGCCCCGCCGTCGAGCTGCCCGCGGGACTGCCGCCGGCGGGCCGGGTGCCGGACGGGCGGGTGCTGACGCTGATCAGCGGGCACCGGGTGCGGGCCGTGCCGATGGACGTGCCGGGGACCGGGTACGAGGTGACGGCGCCGGAGGGCGAGCGGCTGCTCTACCTGCCGCCGGGCGCCGCCCCGGCCGGTCTCGCCGACCGGATGGCGGAGCCGTACGACATGGTGGTCGGCGACGTCGTGGGACGGCCCGACGCGGTGGCCCGGCTGCGGGCCGTCGCGGCGATCGGCCCGGCCACCGAGGTGATCGCCGTCCATCTGGACCATGACGCACCGCCCGGCCCCGAGCTCGACCGCCGGCTCGCGGCGGCGGGCGCGCGGGCCGTGCCGGACGGGACCACCCTGGCGGTCGGCGGGTACCACGCGGTACCGGATGTGCCCCGGCGCACGCTGATCACCGGCGGAGCGCGGTCCGGGAAGTCGGTCGAGGCCGAACGGCGGCTGGAGACGTATCCGGAGGTCGTGTACGTGGCGACCGGCGGCGTGCGGAACGGCGACGCGGAGTGGGCGGCCCGGATCGGGCTGCACCGGGAGCGCAGACCGGCGGCCTGGCGCACCGAGGAGACCTGCGAGCTGGTGGAACTGCTGACCTCGGACGGGCCCCCGCTGCTGATCGACTGCCTGTCGCTCTGGCTGACGGACGCGATGGACCGGGTGGACGCCTGGGACGACGCGGCGTGGGCGGGCGGCGGGGAGAGCACGCTGCGGAAGCGGACGGCGGAACTCGTGGCCGCTGTCCGCGGGACGCGGCGTACCGTCGTCGTGGTGACCAACGAGACCGGCTCCGGCGTGGTGCCCGCGACGGCGGCGGGGCGGCGCTTCAGGGACGAGCTGGGCCGGCTGAACGCCTCGGTGGCCGCCGAGTGCGAGCACGTGCTGCTGGTGGTGGCCGGGCAGTCGCTGACGCTGCGCGGCTGACGGGCTGCCGGCCGGCGGCGGACGGAGTGAGGAGCGGAGTCATGGCGCGTGTGCGGCCGATGCTGGACGGGGTACCGGAGACCCTGCTGTGGACGTTGTACAACCGGGCGTACGAGGCCGGCCGGCGCTATCCGGTGCTCGACGACCCGATGGCGCTCCAGCTGCTGGCGGGGCTGGACTACCCGTTCGAGGAGCGGTTCGGTCTGCCCAACGCGTTCAGCTCCCAGGCGCAGGGACTGCGCTCGCGCTGCTTCGACCTGGCTGTGCAGGCGTACCTCGCCGACCGTCCGGAGGCCACCGTGGTGGCGCTCGGCGACGGCCTGGAGACCGGGTTCTGGCGGGTCGACAACGGCCGGCTGAACTGGCTGAGCGTGGAGCTGCCCGAGGTGGCGTCGCTGCGCCGGACGCTGCTGCCCCCGTCGGACCGGCTGCGGACGCTGTCCGGATCGGCGACCGCTCTCTCCTGGCTGGAGGGGATCGAGGACCCGGCGGGACGGGGTGTCGTCGTCACCGCGCAGGGGCTGCTGATGTATCTGCGGCCCGCCGAGGTGCGGAGGATCATCGCGGCCTGCGCCGAGCGGCTGCCGGGCGGGGTGTTCGTCCTGGACTCGATGTCCCGGTGGCTCGCGAAGGGCACGGTGGCGGGCACCTCGAAGGTCGGCGGCATGACCGTCCCGCCGATGCGCTGGGCGATGGACCCGGGCGAGCGGCAGAAGCTGCGCGGCGCGCATCCGGCGATCACCGAGGTGCGTGCGCTGCGCCTGCCGCGCGGGCGCGGTGCGATGGGTGAGCTGATCCGCGTCCAGAATCTGCTTCCCGGGGTGCGCACCCTGACCCCCGCCATGACCCAACTGCGGTTCGGCGGCTGAGCGGCGCACCGGCCGGGGCCGGAAATCGCGGCAGGTACTGTTCCGCAGTGGGAGGCCACCCGGCGACCTCTGAGCCCGCCGCCGGGCTCCCCGGCCCACACGACGTATCGACCCGCGAGGCAGACCCCCGTGAATCTGGACGACTTCTCCGACCTGATCGAACGCCCCGACGGGGGTGTACGGCGAGATGCCGAGGAGCGCCGGGAGCGCTTCATCGTGCCCCCGGGCGCCCTCGGCCGCCTCGACGAACTGGGCGAGTGGCTCTCGGCCGCCCAACAGGCCGTGCCGGTCAGGCCGATCGAGCAGCCACGGGTGGTGCTGTTCGCCGGTGACCACGGGGTGGCGGCGCTGGATGTCTCCGGACGTGCGGCCGGCAGCGCGCACGAGCTGGTGCGGGCCACGCTGGAGGGTGCGACGCCGCTCGCCGTGCTGGCCCGCCGGTTCTCCGTACCGGTGCGGATCGTCGACGCCGGTCTGGACTGCGACCCGGAGCTGCTGCCGGAGCAGGTGGTTCGGACCCGGGTGCGGCGGGGCAGCGGCCGGATCGACATCGAGGACGCGCTGACGGCCGAGGAGGCCGAGCAGGCGGTGCGCCTCGGTATGGCGATGGCCGACGAGGAGGCCGACTCGGGCACGGACCTGGTGGTGCTCGGCGATCTGAGCGTCGGCGGCACGACGGCCGCGGCCACCCTGATCGCGGCGCTGTGCGGCACCGACGCCTCGGTGGTCACCGGGCGCGGCGGCGCGGGCATCGACGACCTGGCCTGGATGCGCAAGTGCGCGGCGGTCCGGGACGCGCTGCGCCGGGCCCGGCCGGTCCTGGGCGACCAGCTGGAGCTGCTGGCCACGGTGGGCGGCGCCGATCTGGCGGCGATGACCGGCTTCCTGCTGCAGGCCGCGGTGCGCCGGCTCCCGGTGATTCTTGACGGGGTGGTCTCCGCCGCCTGCGCACTGGTCGGCCAGCGGGCGGCGTTCCGGGCGCCGGACTGGTGGCTGGCGGGTCAGCTGAGCGGTGAACCGGCGCAGGCGAAGGCGCTGGACCGGATGGCGCTCAACCCGCTGCTCGACCACGGCGTCATCACCGGCGAAGGAAGCGGGGCATTGCTCGCACTTCCGTTCGTACAGGCCGCGGCCGCGCTGGCGGCGGAACTGCCCGAGCGCGCACCGGCCGCCGACGAGGACGACGAGAAGGAAGACGAGAAGGACGGCGAGGAGACGGCCGGCGGCGAAGGGGCCAACGGCAGCGAACCGTCCGGGGACTGACGGGGAGCAGCTGGCCAATCGGCTGCGGTCGCCGGACACCGGCCGCAGAGTCGCCCCTTATGAAGTGTGATGCCCCATATGATCGCTTTTCATGGGAGAGGTCAGATTGGCCAGCGAGGAATCCGGACGGGGCGCCGTCCAGCCGCAGAGCACCGTCCGATCGCAACGCAGCGCGGCCTTCGCCATCTGGTACCTGCGCGTGGTGTCGTTCATCAACTTCCTGAGCGCCGTCTGGGTCACCCTCGGCCAGGATCTGCGGCGTCACAACACCGAGAACTACTTCACGCCCTATCTGCTCACCGCGGGTTTCTCCTCCGGGGTGGTGGCGCTCTTCCTCGCGGTCACCATGCGGAGGCGCAAACGGGCCGCGTGGATCGTCAACATGGCGCTGAGCGGGCTCACACTGCTGCTCTTCGCCGCGGTGATCGGCTTCCCGGAGATCCGCCGGTACCCGCAGAACTGGATCTCGCTGGTCCTGACCGCCTCCTTCGTCCTCGCGCTGGCCCTCGGCCGGCGCGAGTTCTACGCCAAGGGCGACCGGTCCAATCCGAAACTGGCCGCGCTGGTGGCGGTCGTCGGGCTGCTGGTCACCTCGCTGATCGCCACGGCTCTGGTCACGGTCACCAACACCGCGCACGAAGGGGCCCGTTCGACGTTCCTGGACCGCTGGCGCTACGGCGCGCTGCGGCTGGTGTCGGTCGCCGACAACGACATCCGGATCCCCGGGATCACCACGCCCGGCTGGGTCAACGTCGTGATCAACATCATGTCGACGCTGCTGCTGATCGCCGTCGTGTACGCGGCCTTCCGCTCCCGCCGGGCGGTCGACCCGATCAGCCCGCAGGACGAGGAGGCGTTGCGCGTCCTGCTCGACAAGCACGGCGAGCGGGATTCGCTCGGGTACTTCGCGCTGCGCCGCGAGAAGAGCGTCATCTGGTCGCCGACCGGGAAGGCAGCCGTCACCTACCGGGTGGTCGGCGGGGTCTCACTGGCCTCCGGTGATCCGATCGGCGACCCGGAGGCCTGGCCCGGGGCGATCGGCCCCTGGCTGGCCGAGGCCCGCGAGCACGGCTGGACCCCGGCGGCGATGGGGGTCAGCGAGGAGGGCGGCAACGTCTACGCCCGGCACGGACTCGACGCCCTGGAGCTCGGGGACGAAGCGATCGTGGAGACCGCCGAGTTCACCCTGGAGGGACGGGCGATGCGCACCGTCCGCCAGGCGTACAACCGGGTCAAGCGGGCCGGGTACGACGTGACGGTGCGCCGTCACGAGGACATCCCCGAGGCCGAGATGGCCGAACTGGTGCGCAGGGCCGACGACTGGCGCGACGGGGCGACCGAGCGCGGCTTCTCGATGGCGCTGGGGCGGCTCGGCGACCCGGCCGACGGCCAGTGCGTGATGCTCGAATGCCGGGACATCAACACCGCGCCCGCCGATGGCGACGGTCCCGGCGAGCTGCGCGCCGTGCTGAGCTTCGTCCCCTGGGGCCCGAACGGCCTCTCGCTCGACCTGATGCGCCGTGACCGGAACGCCGAGAACGGCCTGATGGAGTTCATGGTCATCGAACTCCTGCAACGGGCCGAGAAGATCGGCATCACCCAGGTCTCGCTGAACTTCGCGATGTTCCGCTCGGTCTTCGAGCGGGGATCGCGGCTCGGCGCCGGGCCGGTGCTGAGGCTGTGGCGGTCGCTGCTCAGCTTCTTCTCGCGCTGGTGGCAGATCGAATCGCTGTACCGCGCCAACGCCAAGTACCGGCCGATCTGGGAACCGCGCTACCTGCTCTTCGAGAAGAGCTCCGACCTGCTGCGCATCGGCATCGCGGCGGGACGCGCCGAAGGGTTCCTGGAGGCGCCCGGTCTGCCCAAGTGGCTGCACCGCTCGCACCTCGGACCGCGTGGATGAGACCGCTGCGCGCCCTCGGCCGTGCGGCCCGCCGGGAGTGGGGCCCGCTGTGGACGACCGTACGGGCGGCGCTCGTCGCCGACCGGCTCCGGGCCGTCCCGATGACGCTGGCCGCGGTCTTCCTGACCGCGCTGCTCCAGGTGGTGCAGAACCAGTCATGGGGCTTCGGCCCGGTACAGGCGCTCGGTGCGGTGCGGGCCGAGGACCCGCTCTGGATGGCTCTGCTGCGTACCCCGCTGTCGCTGTTCGTCCCCGCGCTGGACCTGCCGGTGTGGGGTGCGCTGGCGCAGTTGCTGCTGGTGTTCGGGATCGCCGAGATCTGCCTGGGCCCTTGGCGGACGCTGCTGATCGCGTACGTCGCCACCCTGGCCGGGACGCTGTACGCGCGCATCGGCGTCGCGGTCGGCCCCGACGGGTTCCTCGGGCTGCCCGCGTCCGACTCCCTGGTCGTCGACACCGGCCCCTCGGCCGCCGTGGTCGCCCTGGCGGTCTACCTCTGCCATGTCCACCGGGCCTGGTTCACCGGGGCGCTGGTGATCGCGGCGATGGTGGGCGAGGTGGCCGTCAAGGGCAACCTCGCGGGCAAGGAGCATCTGGCGGCCATCGCGGCGGCCCTCGTGCTGTGCGCGGTCTCGGCCCGCCACGACCGGCGCAGGCTGCGCCGCCGCGGTCAGGGTTTGGACGTGGGGGCCGGGACCCGGTCCGGTGCGCCGCCGATCAAGTCCTGAAACCTGCGGCGCGGGCCGGCCCAGCGGACGTCGTGGTGGTAGGCGCGCAGCACCGCACGGGAGCGGGCCCGGTACCGGTGCCGGTAGAACCGCTTCGCCCACATCGAGGTCGGCCGGGCCAGCCGGACCGCCCCGAACAGGGCGACGAACGGGATCAGGGTGCCGACCACCGCCATCCGCGTCTTGCCCTTGAACAGGGAGATCAGCACAAAAAGGAAGTTGACGACGAGGGTGAGGACGACGCCAATCCTGCCCTGCTGCTCGTCGTCGCTCAGCTCGTTCACGCCGAGCGGGGAGAACCCGCCGAGGACGAGCAGCACCAGGGCCGCGGTGAGGACCACGACCTCCACGCTCTGGCGGCCCTGCTCGGTCCAGTACACGTCGTCCAGGTGCAGGATCAGCGCGAATTCGTCCAGCACCAGCCCCGCGCCCATGCCGAAGACCACCGCGCAGATCCCGGCCGTGACGCCGTACCGCCCGCTGGCGACCGCGCCGAAGCCGCCGACCACGCTCAGCACCACCCCGGGCACCACGTGGTGGACATGGACCCCGCCGGGGGTGAAGTTGCGGAACGGGCCCTTCCCGGCCCGGATCATCCGGGTGATGACCCGGGTGATCGCGAAGGTCAGCACGAAGGAGGCCAGCGCCAGGAGCAGGGGCAATTTCCCCGGCTCGACGATGTTCTGATCGAACCAGTGACCCATGCCACCCACTCCCGATAAACCGCTTTCGCCCCGGTCCATGGCGTTTTGGACAATCTATCGGCCGCGCCCACCGATTAGCCTGCGCGCCGTGACCTCCCTGAACAGCCACGGCATACGTTTCGCCTTCGGCACCCTCACCGTGATCCCCGTCCGCGTCACCCGCTGGGACCACGGGGCCGCGCGGGCCGGAATGCTGTGCGCCCCGCTGGCCGGTCTGGTCGTGGGGGTCCTCGCGGCGGTGCCCGGAAGCCTGTTGCTGCTGTTCGGCTCGGGGCCGCTGCTCGCCGCGGTCGTCTCCGCCGCGGTGCCGGCGGCCCTCACCAGGGGGCTTCATCTCGACGGCCTCGCGGACACCGCCGACGGCCTCGGCAGCGGAAAGCCGGCCGAGGACGCGCTGCGGATCATGAAGCAGTCGGACATTGGGCCATTCGGTGTGATCACCCTGCTGTTCGTGCTGCTGGCACAGGTGGCGGTCCTTCAGCAGCTGTACGCGCAGAGCTGGGTGCGGGGTGCGGTGGCGGCCGTCGCGGCCGGGGCCGTCGCCCGGCTCGCCCTCACCCTGGCCTCCCGCGGCGGGGTCCCGGCGGCCCGGCCGGACGGGCTGGGCGCCGCGGTGGCCGGCACGGTCCCGGTCCGCGGCGCGGTGGCGGTCGCGCTCGTGACGGTGGCGGCCTGTGCGGGCGCGGGAGCGCTGCTCGGCGGGTACGGGGCGCTGCGGTACGGCCTCGCCGCCCTGGCCGCTCTCGCGGTCGCCCAGCTGCTCCTGCGCCACTGCGTGCGGCGCTTCGGCGGGGTGACCGGCGATGTGTTCGGGGCGCTGGCGGAGACGGCGGCGACCGTGACGCTGGTGGGGCTGGCGCTCGGCTGACCGCCGGTCCGCCGCCCCGTCAGCTCCCGGCCGCCGGGCACTCCCTGCGCCAGACGCCGAGCTCGTACTTCTTGAGCAGCGAGCTCAGCCCCAGCCGCCGGGACTGCGCGCAGAACCGCGCCACGGGCAGCTCGTACTCCACGTGGAAGACCGCCTTGCCCGCCTTCACGAACGGGGTGAGGTCCTCGCACTCCTCGTACTGGGCGCACTGTTCGTTCACCGCGAAGTCGAAGTCCCCCACCAGCTGCGGAATCTGCGGGAGGTCGTTCTTCAGGCCGACGGCGAGACCGTGGCGGTGGGCGACGCGCGCGATGAGCCGGTTGTAGCGCAGCTGGTCGGCGGCGGTCAGCGGGAAGCCGGTCCGGTTGCGGTAGCCGTCCATGTTGTCGGGCTCCACCGCGTCGAAGCCCTTCTTCGCGCACATGGCGATCCGGGTCTCCATCAGCGGCTCCAGGACGCCGGTGCGGCGGATGTCGAGCCAGCGCTCCCCGGCCCAGCCGTTGCTCTTACCGAGGACCGCGGCGGGGAAGTCGTCCGCGTCCGGCCGGAACTCCTCCCAGGCGCCGGTGGAGAGGTAGCAGATGACCTTGCGCCCCTTTCGGTGCAGCGCGGACACCTGGGCCGCGTCGTGATCGAAGCCGTCGATGTCGTACACCGGGGCGTCCACGGTGGTGTCCAGCCGGCCGGAGAGCTGCCACTGCCAGTCGGTGCCCGGTCCGGGCTGCCAGCGCCCCGCGGCGGGCCGGCCGGACCCGGCGGATTCCGGCGCCGGGGTACAGCCCGCCAGCACAGCCAGCAGAATCAGTACGGTGACGGACAGCACAGCCGGCCCTCCGGTCACACGTGTGGCCACCCGTTCGCGCATCGTTCCCCCTGCTCGCCGCGGTGCCGCCAACATCGTTGCGGTCGTACCCCGTTCCCCCGGGAAGATCATCCCGGCATGACAACCGTACGACTGCCGGAGCCCACTGACGGCCCGCCGCCGTGATCCGGCAGCAAGGGCGCGCGTAGGCTCATTCCCGGCACATTGCGGCGGCGTCTACGATGCGCCGGGCACGGTCGGCCCACCCCTCGACCGGCAAAGAACTCTACGGAAGCGAGATTTCACCACCGTGACTGCTCTCACTCTCAGCACCTCCGGTGCGGCGACGCTGCGCGCCGACGCACTCGTCGTCGGCGTCGCCAAGGGCGTCAAGGGCCTGGTCCTCGCACCGGGCGCCGAGGCCGTGGACAAGGCGTTCGGCGGAAAGCTCGCCAACGTCCTGGAGACCCT
>NZ_JAFMPZ010000327.1 GCF_017353455.1 Streptomyces laculatispora | reverse complement strand
ATGCTCGGCCGTATCGGCGATACGGCCGAGCATCCGCCCGCAGGACTCGGTGTCGACGATGCGTCCGCGCCGGACCGGGCTGCCCTGGCCGTACTCACCGCCGGGACCGTTTCCGGTGTCGGCGACGACGCCCTGCCCGGGGATCCAGGCACGGGTCCGGGAGCTGCCGAGGTCGATCGCGAGCCCCCGGTTCGCTCCCCGGTGCTGCCGGTGAACGGAGCGAACGTGTCGCTGTCCGTCGCGCAAAGAACGCATCGCCCCTCACCCCCGGCCTGCTGTCGCAGCCGTGCACACCCATTGACCCGCTGATAGCGAGGCATGACCGAGCCCTCACTATGCAATAGGTAGGCAAAGAAAGCCACTCTTGCGCAAAATCCAAGGGATCGGCCTCACACCTCGGACGGCAGGAACTCCTCGATCAGTTCGGCGAACTCCTCCGGGGCGGCGATCCGGATGCCCAGGTCCTCCGCCTTGGTGCGCTTGGACCCGGCCTTCTCACCGGCCACCAGCAGCGTGGTGCGCTTGGAGACGCTGGAGGAGGCCTTCCCGCCGGCCCGCTCGATCAGCTCGTTCATCTCATTGCGCGAGAGCTTCTCCAGCGCGCCCGTCATGGCCCCGGTGACCACCACGGTCATCCCGCCCAGCGGCCGCCCGTCCACGCCCTCGCCGTCCGCGTCGGCCTCCTCGCCCGGCTCCGGGGGCGGGGTCGCGCCCGGCTCCGTCATGTTGACCCCGGCGGCGACCAGTTTCTCGATCAGCGGGGCCAGCTCCACCAGCTCCGCGACGACACCCGCGGCCTTCTCCTTGCCGATGCCGTCGACGAGCTGGAGCGCCTCGGCGTCGGCGGCCCTGATGCGGTCCATGTCCGCGAAGTACCGGGCGATCCGCCGCGACATGGAGCGTCCGGTCCCGCGCACCCCCAGGGCGCAGAACACCCGCGAGAGCGGCTGGGCGCGCGCCGTGTCGATCGCGGCCAGCAGGTTGTCCGTACTGGTGTCGCCCATCCGCTCCAGTCCGAGCAGCTGTTGGCGCTCCAGCGTGAACAGATCGGCGAAGTCGGCGACCAGCCCGGCATCGACGAGCTGGACGACCCGGGTCGCACCGAGGCCCTCGATATCCAGCTGGTCGCGCCCGGCCGCGTACGAGATGGAGGCGACGAGGCGGCAGTTCCGCCCGCGGACGCAGCGCCAGCGCTGCTCGCTCGTGTCGATCTCGGAACCGCACTGCGGACAGGCCTCGGGGAAGACGACCGGCTGCTCCTCGCCGGTCCGCAGATGGGCCACGGGGGCCTCGATCCGGGGAATGATGTCGCCCGCCTTGTAGACCATCACATGGTCGCCCAGCCGCAGATCGCGGCGGGTGATGTCGGCCGGGTTGTGCAGCGTGGCGTAGCCGACGGTCGATCCGTCGATCTCGACCGGCTCCAGCACCGCACGCGGCGCGATGATGCCGGTCCGGCCCACATTCCACTCGACGCCGAGGAGCCGGGTGACCTTCTCGACGGCCGGCAGCTTGTACGCGATGGCCCAGCGCGGTGCGCGGGTGCCCGAGCCGGCGTCGTGCTGGTCGGCTGCGAGGTCGGCCTTGATCACGATGCCGTCGATCCCGAAGGGCAAGGAGGCGCGCAGCGCCGCGATCTCCTCGACCCGCAGCTGGACGTCCTCGACGGTGGTGACGGTGCGCGGTGCCACGTCCGTGCCGGCCGCGGTGTGCACGCCGAGGTCCGCGGCATGTCGGAGGACCTCGCTGTGGGGCAGCCCGGCCAGGGTGCCGGTCAGCTCGCCGGAGTCGGGCAGCGGCAGCGCGCCGTACGCGAAGAACGTCATCTCCACGGTGTAGGGGCGGTCCTTGGCGCGCAGGGTGCCCGCCGCGCCGTTGCGCGCGTTGGCGAAGGGGGCGCCGCCGTGTTCGGTGCGGACCGTATTGGCCTGTTCGAACTGCTCGGTCGTCATCAGGATCTCGCCGCGCATCTCGATCGTGACCGGCTCGGTGAGCTGCGCGGGAAGCCCGACGACGGTGCCGATCGCGTGCGAGACGTCCTCGCCGGCGGTGCCGTCGCCGCGGGTGACCAGCTGCTCCAGCCGGCCCTCGCGGTAACGGGCGGCGACCGCGAGCCCGTCGAGCTTCGGCTCGACGCTCCAGGCGGCGACGGGCCTGCCTATCCGGCGCTCCAGCGAAGCGGTCCAGGTGACGAACTGCTCCGCCGAGAAGACGTTGTCCAGGGAGAGCATCGGCACGGTGTGCGGCACGTCCCCGACGGCCACGCCGCCCGCCACCTTGCCGGTCGGCGAGTCGGCCAGCACATCCTGCGGATGGTCCTGCTCGTACGCGGCGATCCCGCGCGCCAGCCGGTCGTACGCGTCGTCGTCGAGCGTGCTCTCGCCCGTGGCGTAGTACGCGGCGGCGGCCTGCGACGCCTCTTCGACCGCGACGGCGTAGGCAGCGGTATCGGCGAGCACAACAGCTGAGTTCGTCATGTCGTCCATCCTGCCGCCCACCACTGACAACGCCCCGCAGCGGTGTCCGGCTGCCGGCCCGCGACCCCCGCCGGCCCCCGGATGTGACGGCGCGTCCGCGACGGCATCAACGCCATCGTGCAGTGCGGGGCCGACGGCGCCCCCTGACCGGCCACTGCCCACCGGCTGAACCGCCGCTGTCCGTCCGATGCCCGCCCGGGGCCCCGACCTGCTTCCGGGCCCGTCCACCCGACGCTGGTGCGGCGGCAGCCGGCCTGACGCCGCCGTCGCGGGCGGTCAGCCCCGCGCGCCGGTGCCCGCGCCGGCGCCGTCCGCCCTGTCCGTCTGGCCCACGGGCACCTGCGGCCCCGAGACCTCGTTCAGCCAGCGCCTCAGGACCCGGTGCACCGTCTCCGCGCCGACCAGTTCGGCCGGCCGCTCCTCCCCCTCGGCGGCTGCCGCGTCGAGCGGGTCCGTCATCCCGCGCGGCCAGAGCAGAAAGGGCCGGGCCTGTTCGCCGCCCAGGCCGCCGTGCGAACCGATCTGCTCCTCGAAGGCGTGCACCGTGCCCGTTTCCGGGTCGTACATCGAGTTGACCATCACATCGGCGACGTGCGGGAAGGTGTCGGTGCGCCGGACCGCGGCCGCCGCGCCCGCGCCGAAGGGGGCCAGCGGCCCGTCTCCGTCCCGCAGTTCCGCCACCGGGACCAGGGCGCCGCCGCGCCCCAGCACCACCGATCCGTGGCTCTCGCTGCGCACCAGCAGGAAGCCGATGCCGGGGTGGTTGGCGAGCGTGCTGAGCAGCGCGGGGTGGCGGCGGTCGAGCTGCTCCAGCGAGGCGCGTCCCGCGATGTCGGGGAAGGAGATCAGGCCGAGGTTGCCGGAGGCGAGAACGACCGGGTCCGAGGGGTTCGCCAGGTTCTCCTGCAGGTCCCCGTCGACCGGCCGGTGAAGCGCGATCCGTACCGCGTCACGCGCCTCGGAACCGCTCCGGGTGCGCTGCGCCCGGCGGGGTACCGGCAGTCCGCTGCCCGCCCGCACCAGGTCCTTCAGTGTCAGTCCGTACACCCCGGCGAAGGTCTCCCCCGGGCTCTGGCCGTGGTCGGACAGGAGCACGATCCGGTACGTGCGCGGGGTGTGTTCGGCGACCTTGACGATGAGGGCGAGCGAGCGGTCCAGCCGGGCGAGGACCTTCTCCGCGTCCCGGCTCCGCGGCCCCGAGTGGTGGGCCACCTCGTCGTACGCGACCAGGTCGGCGTAGACCGCGGTCCGTCCGGCGAACATGTCGCCCATGACGGCGGCGACCACCACATCGCGTTCGACGACGGTCGCGAAGGCCCGGATGAAGGGGTAGAGGCCGCCGCGCTTGATCCGGGGCGTCTCCTTGCGGATGCGCGCCCGGGTCGACTGGCCTATCTCCCTGCCGACCTCGGCGACGAACGACAGTGCGGTACGGACGGCGTTGGCCGGATCGGCGAAGTAGGCGAAGTACCCGGCCCGGGAGCGGCGTCCCTTGCCGCGCCTGGCGGCCATCGACAGGACGAGCGCGAGCTGGTCGGCGCCGCCGCTGAAGAGGTTGCCGCGGCCGGCGCCGTCGAGCGTGAGCAGTCCGCCGTCGTGGGTGCGCACGACGGCCCGGCGCTGCATTTCGAGGGCGCTCGCGGGTCTGCTGGAGACCATGACGTCGCCGGTCTCCTTCTCGTACCAGCGGAAGGCCGGGATGTCGTAGTTGCTGCCGTGCAGGATGCCGAGCTGGCTGGCGCCGGTCTGGCTGGACCAGTCGGTGCGCCACGGGGTGAGCCGGTGGCCGGCCCCGTCGGCCAGCCAGTGCGCGACGGTCGGCATCAGGCCGTCGGCGGCGGCCTGCGCGAGGACGTCGTGGCCGACTCCGTCGAGCTGTATGAAGACGGTGCCGGGCGGCCCCCCGTCCGCGCCGTCGTCCCTGCCGCTGCGGCGGCGGCGCCGGTCCGCGAGGCGCGACAGCCGGCGGCGGTAGGCGTTGTCGTCACGGACGGCGAGCGCGGTGGAGGTCGCCGAGGCGACGGCGGACATCACGGCCGCGACGACGACCGCCATCTGCGGGTCGGCCGCGCCGCGGCCGTCCGGGATGAGCCGCAGCGCTATCAGCAGCAGCGAGCCGTTGAGGAAGAAGACGAGCATCCCGAGGACGAGTGCCGGCACGATGAGCAGGGCCCGTACCAGCACCGGCCAGACCAGTGCGGAGAGCAGACCGAACGCGCCCGCGCCCCATGCCGCGGTGAAGGCGGTCTTGGTGATGCTGTCGCCGTCGTCCGACTGGAGCTGGAAGTCCGGCAGAATCCCGGCGAGCACAAGCATCGTGAGCGTCGAGACCGCCCACACCACAATCACCCGCATCAGGGCGCTGCCGGCTGTTCGCCATCGCCCGTCACCCACGCCGCTGCCACCTCACGTCCGGGCCCCGCCGTTCCGGGCCCTGCCCCAGTTTTTCACAGCGGGACGGCCGGCTCCGCCGACGGGCTCCGGCCGGGCCGGTCAGCAGCCGTCGTAGCCGGCGGTCGGCATGGAGAGCCTGCGGTGCACGCCGGCTTTCGTCCGGGAGCTGTAGAGCGGCTCGTCGAGACCTGCGATCTCCAGGCGTACGCCGCGCCGCTCGCACTCCTCGGTGAAGCGCGGCACCGACGCGACGGCCCGTGCGAGCACCCGGTCGTTGGGCGCGACGAAGAGTTCGACCTCGCCGCCCTCGACATCGGCCCAGAGCGCCTGGTGGTCGGGACGCAGTCCGTAGAGGCGCAGCTGCCGGGTGACCACGTAGCCCTTGTCGGCGGCCCAGCGGGCGCACATGTCGTGCTGGCCGCGGGTGTCCACGAGGAACGGGTCGCTGTCGAGTTCCTCCAGCGGCGTGAGACTGGCGATGGCCGCCACCCGTACGTCCCCCATGGCCGTTCTCCCCGTGCTAGGCGTTCTGCGACCCTACGCCCCCGGTTCCCGTACAAGAAGGCGCATGTCAGGACAGGAAGGGGGCGCACGGAAGCAGGTGCGCCGGCCGCCGACGCGGCGCAGGGCGCACCTGCCGGTGGAGTCAGCCGTCGAGCGAGGTCATGACGTGCTTGATCCGGGTGTAGTCCTCGAAGCCGTAGGCGGAGAGGTCCTTGCCGTAGCCGGACTTCTTGAACCCGCCGTGCGGCATCTCGGCGACCAGTGCCATGTGTGTGTTGATCCACACACAGCCGAAGTCGAGGTTCTTGGACATCCGCATGGCGCGGGCATGGTCCTTGGTCCACACCGAAGAGGCCAGGGCGTAGTCGACGCCGTTGGCGTACGCGACGGCCTGGGCCTCGTCCGTGAACGACTGGACGGTCATCACGGGCCCGAAGACCTCGTTCTGGACGATCTCGTCGTCCTGCTTGAGGCCGGAGACCACGGTCGGGGCGTAGAAGTAGCCCTTCTCGCCGACCCGGTGGCCGCCCGCCTCGACCCTGGCGTGCTCGGGGAGCCGCTCGATGAAGCCGCTGACCTGGGCGAGCTGTCCGGCGTTGTTGAGCGGGCCGTAGAGCACGTCCTCGTCGTCCGGCTGCCCGGTCCTCGTGTCGGCGGCGGCCTTGGCCAGCGCGGTGACGAACGCGTCGTGGACGGATTCGTGGACCAGGATCCGGGTGGCGGCGGTGCAGTCCTGCCCGGCGTTGAAGAAGCCGCCGACGATCAGGTCCTCGACCGCCTTCGCCAGGTCCGCATCCTCGAAGACGACTGCGGGCGCCTTGCCGCCGAGCTCCAGGTGGACCCGCTTGACGTCGAGGGCCGCGCTCTGGGCGACCTGGATGCCGGCCCGTACCGAACCGGTGATGGAGGCCATCGCCGGGGTCGGGTGCTCGACCATCAGCCGGCCGGTCTCGCGGTCGCCGCAGACCACGTTGAAGATCCCGCGCGGCAGCTCCAGCGACTCCAGGACCCCGCCGATGATCCCGGCGATCAGGGCGGTCGACGCGGGGGTGGTGTCGGACGGCTTGAGGACCACCGCGTTGCCCGCGGCGAGCGCCGGGGCGAACTTCCAGACGGCCATCAGGAGGGGGTAGTTCCAGGGGGCGACCTGGGCGCAGACACCGACCGGTTCGCGGCGGATGATCGAGGTCATGCCGTCCATGTACTCGCTGGCCGAGCGGCCCTCCAGCAGCCGGGCGGCACCCGCGAAGAAGCGGACCTGGTCGATGGCGGGGGCCAGTTCCTCGCTGCGGGTGAGGTGCAGCGGCTTGCCGGTGTCCCGGCTCTCGGCGGCCACCAGCTCGTCGGCCCGCGCCTCCATGGCGTCCGCGATCCGCAGGAGGGCCAGCTGGCGCACGGCGGGGGTGGTGTCGCGCCAGACGGGGAAGGCGGCAGCGGCGGCGGCCATCGCCGCGTCGATGTCGGCCGCTCCGGAGAGCGGGGAGGTCGCGTAGACCTCGCCGGTCGCCGGGTCCACGACATCGAGTGTGCGGCCGTCCGAGGCATCCGCGGGGACACCGTCGATGAAGTTGCGGAACGTGATGGTCATACGGGGAGAACCGGTTTCTCTCGTGGTCGGGCGGCGTTACGGGCCGGGAGGCGGGCGGCGGTGCCGCGCGGGTCAGCCGGCCGTACGGGCGGACAGGTGCTCGTGGACGGCGGGCCAGCTGCCGTCGTCGGCGCGGGCGAAGACGATCGTCTCGCGCTCGTGGACCGTCTCCCGGCCCTGCCTGGTGGAGATGGTGGTCTCCACATCGTGGCTGAAGACGGCGGTGGAGCCGAGGTGCTGGATCAGCTGCCCGGTCGAGACGCAGCCCAGGATGCGGAAGTCGTCCTGGTCCACCCACTCCTGCCAGAGCGCGCGGTACTCGGCGGTGGAGCCGAGCCGCTGCGGGGTGGAGTGGAAGACGAAGGTCGCGTCGGGGGCGAAGGCGCCGAAGTAGTCGTCGAGGCGGCCCTCGGCGAAGGCGGCGACGAGCGCGTCGGCGGCGGCGCGGATCTGCTCGGTGTCCCGGACGGGCGTACTCATGGACGGCTCCTGGATGCGGGGGCGGGGCGGGCGCGGGAGGCGACGGGCGGTTCGATGGCGGCGGGAAGCGGTGGTCAGAGCGCCGCGGCCGGCTCGGGGGCGGGCTCCTCGTCGGCGCTGGTGATCGGCGGGACCGGGGTGTCCGAGGCCCGGACGAACCGGGGCCCGTCCGGCCCGTACACCGCACGCGGCTCGGGGAACACGGTCAGCAGACCGAGGTAGAGCACCGCCGCGAGGGCCAGGCCGACCGGCAGCGAGATGTCCGTGCCGTTCGCGAGGTTGCCGAGCGGGCCGACGAACTGGCCGGGCAGGTTGGTGAAGAGGAGCGCCACTGAGGCGGAGATCAGCCAGGTGGACAGGCCGCGCCAGTTCCAGCCGTGGTTGAACCAGTAGCGGCCGCCGGTCTGCCTGCGGTTGAAGACCTGGAGCGCGTCCGTGTCGTACCAGCCGCGCCTGGTCACGTAGCCGAGTGCCATCACGATCATCCACGGGGCGGTGCAGGTGATGATCAGGGTGGCGAACGTGGAGATGGACTGCGCGAGGTTGAGTGCGAACCGGCCGACGAAGATGAAGGCGATCGACAGGGCACCGATGAAGAACGTCGACTGCACGCGGCTGAAGCGGGTGAACACGCTGGAGACGTCGAGTCCGGTGCCGTACAGCGCGGTCGTACCGGTGGAGAGGCCGCCGATCAGGGCGATCAGGCAGAGCGGCAGGAAGTACCAGCCGGGCGAGATGGCGAGCAGTCCGCCGACGTAGTTGGGGGCGGCCGGGTCGACGTACTTCGCGGCCTTCGTGGCGATGATCGACGCGGTGGCGAGGCCGAAGACGAAGGGCAGCAGCGTGGCGATCTGGGCGAGGAACGCCGCGCCCATGACGCGGCGGCGCGGGGTGTCGGCCGGGATGTAGCGCGACCAGTCGCCGAGGAAGGCGCCGAACGAGACCGGGTTGGACAGCACGATCAGCGCGGCGCCGACGAAGGACGGCCAGAACAGCGGGTCGGAGCTGGAGGCGAAGGAGCCCGCGTACCCGGCGTCGAAGTCACCGGCGAAGGCGAAGGCGCCGAGGACGAACAGGGCCGAGGCCGCCACCACCGCGATCTTGTTGACCAGCAGCATGAAGCGGAAGCCGTAGACGCAGACCACCAGGACGAGCCCGGCGAAGATCGCGTAGGCGATGCCGTACGTGATGTCGGACTCGGGGACGCCCGCGAGCCGGTGCGCGCCGCCGACGAGCGCGTCGCCCGACGACCAGACCGAGATCGAGAAGAACGCGACCGCGGTGAGCAGCGAGAGGAACGAACCGACGACCCTGCCGTGCACACCGAGGTGGGCGGAGGAGGAGACGGCGTTGTTGGTGCCGTTGCGCGGGCCGAACAGCGACATGGGAGCGAGCAGCAGCGCACCGGCGACGAGGCCGAGGACGGTCGCGGCGAGACCTTGCCAGAAGGAGAGGCCGAAGAGGATCGGGAAGGCGCCCAGTACACAGGTCGCGAAGGTGTTGGCGCCGCCGAAGGCGAGCCGGAAGAGGTCGAGGGGGCGGGCGGTGCGGTCCGCGTCGGGGATCCGCTCCACTCCATTGGTCTCGACTTCGGTGATCGAGGTAGTCACGGGCGCTCCACCTGCTGTTCGTGCTGTTCATGCGCGGGGACTGGCCCCTCAGTGTGTGGGCCCGGGCCACGGTGAGCAATTGTGAAAGTCACAGAGGGATACCCTGCTTTCTGTGGCCAACAACAAACTGACGGTCGAGGATCTGCTCTCGTTCCCGGCGCTCCAGCTCACCGTGCGGGCCGGCGGCAGCGGTCTCGGCCGGTCCGTCTCCTGGGCGCACGCGAGCGAGCTCGCCGATCCGACGCCGTGGCTGCTCGGCGCCGAGGTGATCATGACGACGGGTCTCGCGGTGCCCCGTACCGCCGCGGGTCAGCGCGCCTATCTGGAGCGGCTGGACGACGCCGGCGTCTCCGCGCTGGCGCTCTCGGCGCAGCTGCACATGCCGCCGCTGCACGACGCGTTCTTCCGGGCGGCCGAGGAGCGCGGCTTCCCGGTGCTCGAGGTGCCGCTCGCCGTGCCGTTCATCGCCGTCTCCCAGGAGGTGGCCGCCTCCGTGCAGGAGGATGCCCGGTACCGGCTGGGCGCCCAGTTGCAGGTCTTCGGTTCGCTGCGCTGGCTGGTCGCCGAGGATCTGGACACCCCTACGCTGCTGCGCCGCCTGGAGCGCCTGTCGGGGTACGACGTCTACCTCTGCACTCCGCAGGGACGCCCGCTGCTGCCCGGGGTGCCGGTGCCCGAGCCGGGGGTGCTGCCCGCCTCGGCGGACGCGCCGCCGACCATTCCGGGCGGATTCGTGCTGCCGGTGCCGGCGCCGGGCGGTCCGGCGGGGTTCCTGGTGGCGTACGAGCGGGAGGGCGCCCAGCCCGCCGGGCTCGCCGTCGTGCAGCACATCGCCACGGTGGCGGCGCTGCGGGTCGCGATGGTGCGCACCGAGCGCGAGACGCTGCGGCGCGAGGGCGCGGAGACGCTGGCCGAGCTGTTGCAGGAGGTGCTCGACCCGGAGACGGCCCGGCGCAGGCTGGCACGGCACGCGATCGAGGGCGACACGGTGCTGATCGTGGTCCGCGGCGCCACGGACGAGGCGCTGCTGCGCTGTCTGCAGGACCATCCGCATCTGCTGCTGAGCTGGGGCGAGGACCGCTATGTGCTGGGCTCCGGGGAGCTGGCCGTGGAGATCGGCGGGCTGCCGGATGTGGCGGCCGGCATGAGCCGGCCGTTCCTGCCGGGCGCCGCGCTGCGGGTGGCGCAGCGGGAGGCGCTCTGGGCGGTGTCGAAGGCCGTCGAGTCCGGCCGGCCCGTGGTCCGCTACGGCGATGACTCGACGGGCCGCTGGCTGCCCGACGATCCGGCGGTGCTGACGGCGCTGGTCGAGCACGTGCTCGGTGGGGTGCTGCGCTACGACGCCGCCCATGACTCGCAGCTGCTGGTCTCGGTCCGCACCTGGATGGAGCGCGACCGCCGTACGGAGACGGCGGCGGCCGCCCTCCATATCCACCCGAACACCCTCGCGTACCGGCTGCGGCGCTTCGGTACGCTGGCGGACCGGGATCTGGGATCGACGGGGGCACTGGCCGAGGTCTGGCTCGCCATCCAGGCGGCGGGCACGCTGGGTCTCACCGACTGATCAAAACCACTGCCCGTAGGCTCGACAGCGGGTCCGGGGAACAGGAGGCGGCGCGTGCCGGTGGAAGTCACCTGGTGGGGTCATGCCACCTGCACGATCGAGGACTCCGGGGTCCGGGTCCTGACCGACCCCCTGTTCGTACGGCGCCTCGCGCATCTGCGCCGCCGCCGCGGCGAGCTGCCCGGTCCGTCGGCCGCCGTCGCCGATGTCGTCCTCATCTCGCATCTGCACTCCGACCATCTGCATCTGCCGTCGCTGGCCCGCGTCGCCCCGGGCGGCCGGCTGATCGTGCCGCTGGGCGCGGTCCGGGCGGTCCCGGGGCTGCGGCTGCTGCGCCGGGTGCGCGGGCTGCGGATCACCGAGGTCGCGGCCGGC
This sequence comes from Streptomyces laculatispora, assembly GCF_017353455.1. GTDB lineage: Bacteria > Actinomycetota > Actinomycetes > Streptomycetales > Streptomycetaceae > Streptomyces > Streptomyces laculatispora. The sequence continues at coordinate 4,378 of NZ_JAFMPZ010000327.1, read as the reverse complement.
GACGAGGTGCGGGTCGGTGAGGTGCGGATCCGGGCGGTTCCGGCACTGCACGACGGCCGGCGCCTGCCGGTGGGCCCGCACCGCTCCCCCGCGCTGGGTTACGTCGTCGAGGGCGCGTCGCGCACCTACTTCGCCGGGGACACCGGTCTGTTCGACGACATGGCGCGGGCCGTCGGCCCGGTGGACGTGGCGCTGCTGCCGGTCGGCGGCTGGGGGCCGTATCTGGGCCACAGTCATCTCGACGCGGCGCGCGCCGCCGAGGCGCTGGCCCGGCTGTCGCCGCGTTCGGCCGTGCCGGTGCACTACGGCACGTACTGGCCGATCGGGATGGACGGGATCCGGCCGCACGAGTTCCATTCGCCGGGTGACGAGTTCGTCCGCCAGGCGGCGCTGCGGGCGCCGCAGGTGGCGGTGCACCGGCTGGAGCACGGCGAACATGTGCGGCCGGAGGCCGACGGGTGATCCACGAGGTCGTAAGCCGGCTGCCCCCGGAGTCGACGCAGCAGGCGGTCGGCTATCCGTCGTTGTTCCTGCTGGTGGCGCTGGGCGCCCTGGTGCCGGTGGTGCCGACGGGTGCGCTGGTCAGCTCGGCGGCAGTGGTGGCGTTCCACCAGTCGTCGCCTTTCGCGCTGCTGGTGGTCTTCGCGGTGGCGTCGGCCGCCGCGTTCCTCGGGGACATCTGCCTGTACTGGCTGGGTCAGCGCGGGGTGCGGTCGAAGAACGGTTCCAAGTGGCTGCGGGTGATCAGCGAGCGGGCCGCTCCGGAGCGGCTCGCGCAGGCGCAGCGGAAGCTCGACGAGCACGGCGCGATGGTGCTGGTGCTGTCCCGGCTGGTGCCGGCCGGGAGGATACCGGTGATGCTGGCGTGCCTTCTGGGCCGGATGCCGATGCGGCGGTTCGCCCGCGGGGATGTACCGGCCTGTCTGGCCTGGGCCGCCACGTATCAGCTGATCGGCATTCTGGGCGGCTCGCTGTTCCCCGAGCCGTGGCAGGGCGTGGTGGCGGCGGTCGGTCTGACCCTCCTGATCAGCGGGGCGCCCGCGGTGTGGCGCCGGCTGCGGGTGCGGTTCGCCCGCTGACCGGGCGGGGCCGGTGTCGCCCGCGCGGCGGTCCCGGCCCGGAGCGGTACGGCGATCGCCCGGACCGCGTCAGCGGAGTTCGTCGAGGGCTGCGCGGAAGACGCTCAGGGCCGCCGCGACATGGGGCAGTTCGAGGGGCTCCGGCGCGACGAGGGACTCCATCTGCTGCTCCGGGGTCGATCCGAGCAGCGGCCCGGTGCCCAGCCGCACCCGCAGGGCCCCGAGTTCGTCGCCGAAGCGGTGGCCGCCGGGGACCGGTGCGCCGAGCCGTTCCGTCAGGTACTCCTCCAGCTCCAGCGAGTCCGTGACACCGCGGGCGGCGAGCCGGGACCTGAGGGGGCCGAGGTCCGCGTACAGGTGGCGCCCGGCCTGCGGGGGCCGGGCCAGCGCGCCCGAGGTGAGTACCGCCCGGTGGGCCGCGGCGGCGACCTGGGCCTGCATCGAGGCGGCCCGGCGCACCCGCTCCGTGACGGCGTCCGGTTCGCGCAGCGCGTGCGCGGCGGCGGCCGCCACCGGACGGGCGACGAAGGCGCCGAGCGCGGTGAGGATGTCGAGGGTACGGGCGTGGCGGACCGCTGCCCGGCCGGTGTCCGGGAACCGGGCGACCGCGACCGGCCAGGCGGACGGGGTCAGCGCACCGGCCAGGTCGGAGATGACCGTCACGTCGTCGGGGCACATCTCGGCCGGGCTCAGCAGCACCGTGTCGTGCGGCCGGTGCAGGGTGTCGCGCCAGGTCTCGTCGCTGACGATGTGCAGCCCCTCGGCGACGGCGGCCTCGCAGGCCTCGCGCACGAGTTCCGGCGGGGCGACGGTGGCCGTGGGGTCGTCGACGACGGAGATCAGCAGCAGCCGGGGCCGGCCGCCCTCGGCCCGCACCCGGCGCACGGTCTCCAGCAGCGCGTACGGGTCGGGCACGCCGCCGCACTCGGCGGGGGTCGGCACGTGGTAGGCGGGCCTGCCCAGCAGCCGGGCCTGCGGGATCCAGGCGGCGGGGCAGGGGCGCGGCATCAGCACATCGCCACCGTGCGCGGCGATCAGGGCGAGCAGCAGCGCGGAGGTGCCCGGCGCGGCGGCGATGTGTTCGGGGCCGCCGCGCAGTCCGCGCCGGTCCCAGTAGGCGCGGGCCGCCTCGCGCAGGTCCGCCGAACCGCCGGCCGGCTCGGGCAGGCCGCTGCCGGCCGCCGCCGCCAGCACCTCGGCCAGTTCGGGCAGCACCGGCAGACCGGGGCCGGGTGCGGGCGGTCCGTACCGTACGGGCCCGCGGTCCTCCCGGACTCCTGGTGCGCCGCGTCCGGCCCGCCCGCGCCCCTGACGCCCGGTCCGCTCCCGGCCCATCCGGGCCTCCTTCGCCGCCGCTCGGTCACCCGGCCCGTCGCCCGGGCCGTGTCCGCCCCTTTATACGAGGGAATGGGGCGGAGCGCCCGGCGGGCCGGGAACCGCACCGGCCGTGACGGCCCCATTGACACCCGCCCCGCCCCGTCATTACGGTCACGCCAGGATTTCGAACGAGTGACGAAATATCGAACAAGTCGAGGGGCAACTTCCTTGCGCATCACCGGAATCAGTACGCATGTGGTCGGAACTCCCTGGCGCAACCTCACCTATGTGCAGGTGCACACCGATGAGGGTCTCACCGGTGTGGGTGAGACCCGGATGCTGGGCCGCACCGATGCGCTGATCGGCTATCTGCGCGAGGCGGAGGCCAACCACGTCGCCGGTTCGGATCCGTTCGCCGTGGAGGACCTGGTACGCCGGATGAAGTACGGCGACTACGGGCGGGCCGGCGAGATCGTGATGTCGGGCATCGCGGTCGTCGAGATGGCCTGCTGGGACATCAAGGGCAAGGCGCTCGGTGTCCCGGTCTGGCAGTTGCTCGGCGGAAAGGTCACCGACCGGGTCAAGGCGTACGCCAACGGCTGGTACACCACCGAACGCACCCCGGAGGCGTACCACGAGGCGGCATCCGCGGTCGTCGCGCGCGGCTACCGGGCGCTGAAGATCGACCCGTTCGGCACCGGTCACTTCGAGCTGGGCCAGGAGGAGACCCGGTACGCGGTGTCGCTGATCGAGGCGGTCCGGGACGCGATCGGACCCGACACCGAGCTGATGCTGGAGATGCACGGCCGGTTCAGCCCCTCGACGGCGATAAGGATCGCGCACGAGATGGCCCCATTCCGGCCGGCCTGGCTGGAGGAGCCGGTACCGCCGGAGAACCTCAAGGCGCTCGCCAAGGTGGCCGGCAGGGTCGATGTGCCGATCGCGACGGGTGAGCGCATCCACGACCGCGTCGAGTTCCGCGAGCTGTTCGAGTCGCAGGCCGCCGACATCATCCAGCCGGACGTCGGTCACATCGGCGGCATCCTGGAGACGCGGAAGCTCGCCGCGACCGCCGAGACCCACTACACGCTGATCGCCCCGCACAACGTGGGCGGCTCGGTGCTGACGGCGGCCGGCCTCCAGGTCGCGGGCTGCACGCCCAACTTCAAGATCCTTGAGCACTTCAATGACTTCGCCGACGCCGAGATCAAGAAGGTCGTGCGGGGTGCCCCGCAGGTCGACCCCGCGACCGGCTGCTTCGAACTCTCCGACGCCCCCGGCCTCGGGGTGGAGCTGGACGTGGACGCCGCCGCCGAATTCCCGCAGCAGCAGGCGCGGTTCGACCTCTGGGCCGACGGCTGGGAGAAGAGGCAGCCCAAGTGAGCGGCGCACCCGCCCGCTCGCGGGCGATCACGGTCGACCGGCCGGGCGGGCACCGGCTGACCGACGGCCCGGTTCCGCGGCCCGGCCCGGGCGAGGTCCGGGTACGGGTCGCCGCGGCCGGGATCTGCATGAGCGACCGGGAGGTGTACGACGGTCATCGCGACCCCCGCTATGTGCGCTACCCGGTGGTGCCCGGACACGAGTGGTCCGGAGTGGTCGAGGCCGTGGGCGCGGGCGTCGATCCGGCCCTGGCCGGCCGCGGTACGGTCGCCGAGGGGTTCCGTTCCTGCGGCAGCTGCGAGCGGTGCCGCGGCGGTGAGACCTCGCTGTGCACGGCCGGGTACGACGAGACGGGGTTCACCCGGCCCGGGGCGTTCGCCGACCATGTCGTGGTGCCCGCGCGGCTGTTGCACCCGCTGGCCGACGATGCGGACCTGCGCGCGGCCGCGCTGCTGGAGCCCGCCGCCGTGGTGGCGGCGGCGGTGCGGGCGGGCACGCCCGAACCGGGTGAACGCGTCGCGGTGGTGGGCGCCGGGACGCTCGGGCTGCTCGCGGTGCAGCTGCTGGCCGCGGTGTCGCCCGGCGCCCACCACCGCGAC
>NZ_JAFMPZ010000326.1 GCF_017353455.1 Streptomyces laculatispora | reverse complement strand
CGCCGACGTCGGCGGTGAGGAGCGTGTCCTCGATCTCCTCCCAGGTGTCCTCGTCCAGGTTGTCCCGGGACAGGAGCGTGAGCAGCCCCTTACCGAGGGAGTTCTGCGAGCGGGCGAGGCGGGCCCGCAGCCGTACGAGGCGGCCGGCCGTGGGCTCGGGAACGTCGAGCACGGGGGCCTCGACGGCCTCCGGAACCTGCTCGTCGGCGGCCTCGGCGGGCGGGAGCCCCACCTCCTCGATGGTGCGGCGCGATTCGTCGCGCGGCGTCTCGGCCTCCTCGCCGACATGGGGCTCGGCGGGAGGAGTGATGGTCGGCGTGCTCGACGGTGCCGGGGGCAGCTGCTTCTTCTTGCGGCTGCTGACCACGAGCCCGCTGATCACGCCGACCGCGACCAGGGCGATGACTACAGCAAGGATGACGAATTCCATAACCCACCCAGTATCGGTCACGTGCGGGGACAATCGGGGAATGGCCGTCCCGCGGTCACGGCCCGGGGGACCGCGGCTCCCCCGCCGCGCCGCCCGCCCTGCCGCATCGAGAGCTCCGCACCGGTGCCGGTCGGCGGACGGGCGACACCGCTGAATCCACCTGGTCGATATGTACTGTATGCCGGTGAAGGTACGATTCTGCGCGTGGAGACCCGTGGCCTGGAACCCGTGCCCGACGGCGAGCGCACCGGCCGGACCCGGAGCCTCTTCCCCACCTGGGTCGCGGCCAACATGACCGTGCTGCTGCTCACCATGGGTGCGGGCCTCATCGTCTTCAACGCACTGGGCTTCTGGCAGGTGCTGATCGTCGCGGCAGCCGCTCCCGTCCTCTCGTACGGGATGGTCGGACTGGTCTCCATCGCGGGGAAGCACGGCGGTTCACCCGGCATGGCGCTCTCCCGGGCCGTCTTCGGACAGCGGGGCAACCTGGCGCCCGGAGCGCTGGTCTGGGTCGCCCGCTGGGGCTGGGAGACGGTGAACGCGGTCACCGGCGCCTACGCCGTACTGACCGTGCTCGATCTGCTCTTCGGGGTCCGGAGCACCCCTGCCCTGATCGTCACGACCCTGACGGCCTTCGTGGCGGCCGGATTCCTGCTGTCGGGGCTGGGGGTGCGGGCGCTGCGGGTCTGCTCCACCTGGTCCGCCTGCCTCTTCGGCGGGTTCAGCGTGCTCGTACTGGTCCACCTGGCCGGTGCGACGTCCTGGCGGGCCGTCCTGGACCAGCCGGCCGGACCGACGTCGATGGTGGTCGCGGGCATCGGCACCCTGGCGGCCGGCGGCATCAGCTGGGCCCCCACCGGCCCGGACTTCACCCGCTACCTGCCACGCACCGCCTCCGGCCGGGCGATGGTCGCGGCGACCGTGGGCGGTGCGGGAATCGTGTTCCTGCCGATGGTGCTGATGGGAGCGGTGATGGCGGTCGGCACGCCGGGGCTGGCCGCCACCCGGGATCCGGTCTCCTTCATCGGCTCATTACTGCCGGGCTGGATCTCGGTGCCGTATCTGCTCGTCGCCGTGCTCGGCATGGTGCTGATCAATGCCATGTCGATGTATTCGGCGGGATTCACCGCGCAGACGCTGGGATTCCGCGTCCCGCGCGCCTGGGCGGTCGCGGTGAATGCCGCGATCAGCCTGTTCCTGGGGGCGCTGCTGATGATGGTGGCGAACAGTTTCATCGATTCGTTCGTCTCCTTTCTGAACCTGCTCGCGGTGACGTTCTCGGCCTGGATCGGCGTCTTCGGCGTGGACCAGCTGCGGGGGCGCGCATACGATCCGGTGGCGCTCATGGACACCACTCCCAGCAGCGCCTACTGGTACACGGGCGGCTTCGCGTGGCCGGCCGTGGCGGCCTGGGCCACGGGTCTGGCGGTCGGGCTGCTCTTCACCGGCGTGGAGTGGTTCAGCGGTCCGCTCGCCACCACCTGGGCAGGGCGCAACGGACTGGGCTGGGCCGTCACCATCGTCGTCTCGGGCGGTCTGTACGCGGCACTGCCGCGCCCCGGAGCACGGCGACGGGGCACGCCCCTACACTTCTGACGCAACGTCAGCTAATGTCCGGCCTCGCCCAGCCCGCCCGGCGAAGGGGACAGTGTCATGGCCTTCACAGTCGTCCGGTTCAACCTCGTCGATCCAGACGCCACGCCCGCCTCGCTCTCGGCACGCTACCGCGCGGCCCTGGACATGGCCGCGTACGCCGACGAGCACGGCATCGACACCGTGCAGACCGAGGAGCACCACGGGGCCGCCAACTCCTGGCTGCCCTCCCCCTTCGTCCTCGCCGGTGCCGTCTTCGGCGCCACCAGCCGGATCGCGGTCACGGTGTCCGCGGTGATCGGGCCGCTGCACGACCCGCTGCGGCTGGCGGAGGACATCGCGGTGCTCGACCTGCTGAGCGCGGGCCGGCTGGTCACGGTCGCGGGGATCGGCTACCGGCCCGAGGAGTACGAGCGGGCGGGCGTCGAATGGGGCAGGCGCGGCCGGATCCAGGACGAGCTGCTGGAGACGCTGCTGCTGGCGTGGACCGGGGAGCCGTTCGAGTTCCGCGGCCGTACGGTCACGGTCACCCCCCGGCCGTTCACCCGGCCGCACCCGCTGCTGCTGGTGGGCGGCAGCTCCCGGGCGGCGGCGCGGCGGGCGGCGCGGCTGGGGCTGCCGCTGTTCCCGAGCGCGCATCTGCCGGAGCTGGAGGCGTACTACCACGAGCAGCGCGCGGAGCACGGTACGGAGGGCTTCTGCATGATGCCCGCCGCCGAGACGCCGTTGCTGCATGTGTCCGAGGACCCGGACCGGACGTGGGCCGAGTACGGGGAACACTTCCTGCACGAGGCGCGTACGTATGCCTCCTGGCAGTCCAAGGACATCCGCTCGGCCGTCCGCTCGGCGGCGACGACGGTGGCGGAGCTGCGCGAAGAGGGCGTGTACCGGATCGTCACCCCTCAGGCGTGCGCGGATCTGGGCCGGGAGCTGGACAGCCTGGTGCTGCATCCGCTGTGCGGCGGGATGCCGGTCGAGGAGGGGTGGCGCAGTCTGCGGCTGTTCTGCGAGGCGACCGGCGGGTGAACGGCGTACGGCTCCGGCCCGCTCCGGCGGGCCGGAGCCGTACGGATGCACGGGGTGGGGAGCGGGGATCAGCCCATCTCCTCCAGCGCCTTGCCCTTGGTCTCCTTGACGAAAATGACGACGAAGGGGATCGAGAGCGTGGCGAAGCAGGCGTAGATGATGTACGTGCCCGACAGGTTCCAGTCGGCGAGGCTCGGGAAGCTCGCGGTGATCGCCCAGTTGGCGATCCACTGGGCGGACGCGGCGACGCCGAGCGCCGCGGCGCGGATCCGGTTGGGGAACATCTCGCCGAGGAAGACCCAGACCACGACACCCCACGACAGGGCGAAGAAGAGCACGAAGACATGGGCGGCGACGAGCGCGACCACGCCCTGGGTGTTGGGGAGCTTGCCGTCGACCAGGTTGGCGGAGAAGGCCCACGCCTCGAAGGCGAGGGCGACCGCCATGCCGCAGGAGCCGACGAGGGCCAGCGGGCGGCGGCCCACGCGGTCCACCAGAACCATCGCGATCACCGTACCGATGATGTTGATGATCGAGGTGGTGAACGAATAGAAGAACGAGTCGGTCGGGTCGATACCGACGGACTGCCACAGCGTCGCCGAGTAGTAGAACGCCACATTGATGCCGACGAGCTGCTGGAAGACCGACAGACCGATACCGATCCAGACGATGGGCAGGAAGCCGAAGCGGCTGCCCAGCAGATCCTTGAAGGTCGACTTGTGCTCGCGGTGCATCGCGGTCTCGATCTCGGCCACCCGGGCGTCCAGGTCGACATTGTTGCCCTCGACCTCCGACAGGATCTGTCGAGCCCGCTCCTTCTTGCCGACCGAGATCAGGAACCGCGGCGACTCGGGGATCGCGAGGGAAAGCAGCCCGTACAGGAGGGCGGGCACGACCATCACGCCGAGCATCCACTGCCAGGCTTCGAGGCCGCCGATCTTGCCGCGCTGGTCACCGTCGGCGATCTGCAGGATGCCGTAGTTGACCAGCTGGGAGATGGCGATGCCGATGACGATCGCCGCCTGCTGGAAGGAGCCGAGACGGCCTCGGTAGGCGGGCGGCGAGACCTCGGCGATGTACGCCGGGCCGATCACCGAGGCCATGCCGATGGCGAAGCCACCGATGATGCGCCACATCGCCAGGTCCCAGAGCGCGAACGGGAGCGCGGAACCGACGGCGCTGATGGTGAAGAGGACCGAGGCGATCTGCATGCAGCGGATGCGGCCGATGCGGTCGGCGATGCGGCCCGCGGTGGCCGCGCCGATCGCACAGCCGATCAGGGCGATGGCGATGACCTGGGCAAGGGTGCCGGAGCCGATGTCGTACCGGCTGCGGATCGCCTCGACCGCCCCGTTGATCACGGAGCTGTCGTAACCGAAGAGGAAGCCGCCCATCGCAGCGGCTGCCGTGATGAAGATGACATGGCCGAGGTGGTCCGGGTGGGCCGCTCTGGCTCCGGACTCCGGTCCCTGCGATGTGCTGGTCACATGAACTCCTGGTGCCTGGCCGCTGACGCAGGCGTGGGGGGCGAGCTGTTCCCAGTGGCGCATACGTTCACCCCTGCCACCACTTGAAGAAGAAAGCAGCACCACAGGGGCTTCATGTTCAATTTCCGAAGGCAACATCGCCTTCTGCGCGGGCATTCACCCCAGGAGCGGAGAGCAGGAACATTGAAGTCCTGAAGGTCTAATCAAGCCGAGAAAGGCTCAGCGCAGCCGCTGACTGATGACCTTGGAGACCCCGTCGCCCTGCATCGAGACACCGTAGAGCGCGTCCGCGACCTCCATCGTCCGCTTCTGGTGCGTGATCACGATGAGCTGCGAGCTCTCCTGGAGTTCCACCATGATCCGGATCAGCCGCTGCAGGTTGGTGTCGTCGAGGGCTGCCTCGACCTCGTCCATCACATAGAACGGGCTCGGTCTGGCCTTGAAGATCGAGACGAGCAATGCCACTGCTGTCAGCGACCGTTCACCGCCGGACAGCAGGGACAGCCGCTTCACCTTCTTGCCCGGCGGGCGGGCCTCGACGTCCACACCGGTCGTGAGCATGTGGTCCGGGTCGGTCAGGATGAGCCGCCCCTCACCGCCCGGGAAGAGGCGCGAGAAGACGCCCTCGAACTCGCGGGCGGTGTCCCGGTACGCCTCGGTGAAGACCTGCTCGACGCGCTCGTCGACCTCCTTGACGACCTGCATCAGATCGGCCCGGGTCTTCTTCAGGTCCTCAAGCTGCTCGGAGAGGAACTTGTGCCGCTCCTCCAGCGCGGAGAACTCTTCCAGAGCGAGCGGATTCACCTTCCCGAGTTGCTGATACGCCCGTTCGGCCGACTTCAGCCGCTTCTCCTGCTCGGCCCTGACGAACGCCTTCGGCTGGTTGCGCGGATGCTCCGGGTCCTCCGGCAGCTCCTCGCCCTCCGCGGCCGGGGACGGCGGCACGAGCTGGTCGGGCCCGTACTCGGCGGCCAGACCGGCCGGCTCCACGCCCAGCTCCTCCAGGGCCTTCGCCTCCAGCTGCTCTATCCGCAGCCGCTTCTCGGCGCCGAGCACCTCTCCCCGGTGGACCGAGTCCGTCAGCTTGTCGAGCTCGCCCTTGAGCTCGCGGCCCTGCCGGCGCTCGTCCGCCAGCTCCCGTTCCCGCTCGGCCTTCGATGCCTCGGCGGCGACCCGTTCCTGTTCCGCCCGTACGACGGACACCTCGACGTGGGCAAGCAGCTGACGGGCGCCGGACGCCACGGCGGAGGCCACCGCGGCCTCGTGACGCAGCCGGGCCCTGCGCTGCTCGACGCGGGTCCGCGCCTCCCGTTCGGCGCGGGCGCCGCGGTCGAGGGAGTCGGCGCGGCCGGCCAGCGCCTTGACGCGTTCCTCGTGGGTACGGACCTGGAGGCGGGCCTCCATCTCGGTCTGGCGGGCATTGGCACCGTCGGCGGCGAGCCGGTCGCGCACGCCGGTGTCCGGTTCCTCGTCCGCGCCGTCCTGCGTGGCCTCCTCGGCGACGAGCAGCCGCTCAGCGAGCTCCTCCGCGTCCTGGGTCGCGCGCTCCAGCGCCTCCTGGGCGCGGGCGGCGGAGGCGGCCATCCGGTCCGCCTCACCGGCCGCACCCCGCGCCTGGCCGGCCAGCCGCCCGAGCTGCTGGGCCACCCCGGACTTCTCCCGCTCGGCGGCCCGGCGCCGCTCCCCCAGCTCCTCGACGAGCGCCGCGACGGTGCCGCGCCGCTGCACCGCGAGCCGCTGCGCCTCGGCCAGCTCCGTGCACCGCACCGCCAGTTCGGCCAGCTCGGCGGCCGCCTCGTCCACGGACGCCTGGACTTCGAGGAGACTGGGCGCCCCCGCGGAACCGCCGTGCGCGAAGTGCGCCGAGAGCACGTCGCCCTCGCCGGTCACGGCCGTCAGCTCCGGACGGGCGGCCACCAGGTCCTCGGCGTCCTCCAGCGTTCCGACGACCACCATGTCCCGCACCAGCCTGCGCACCGCGGCCATCAGCTCGACGGGACCGCTGACGAGATCGGCGACGGCGGGGTTCCCCCGGCCGCCGAGAGCCAGGGCCACCGGCCGTCCGTCCGCCGCCGCCTCGGTCCCGGCCGGCCCCTGAGCCGCCTCCGTACCGGCCGGCCCCCGGGGGACCGACGGGGCCGCTCCCTCGTGCGCGGGCTGCGCCCCCTGCCCGGGGACGTGGGCGACGCCGCCCCGGGACGCGGTGTCCACCTCCGCACCCTGACCGGGTACGTGCCCCACCGCGTCGGGCTTCCCGGGGACGGCGACACCACCGCCCGCGCCGCCTGCGCCTCCCGCACCGCCGGGCACATCGACACCGTCCGCGCTGCCGGCACCACCCGGCACACCTGCACCACCCGCGCCCCCGCCTCCGCCAACTCCTCCGCCGGCGCCCTCGCCGACGCCTCCGAGCAGCAGCGCGGCCCGGCCCGCATCCAGTTTCCGCAGCAGCCGGATCGCCTCCGCCGCGGTGGCCGGGTCCGTCACCGCCACCGCGTCCGCCGCCGCGCCCAGTGCGGCGGCCACCGCGATCTCGTGTCCCGGGGCCACCGTGAGCAGTTCCGCGGCCGGCCCGAGCAAGCCGGTCAGCCGGTCCCGGGCGCCGAGCAGCACTCCGGTGCCGTCCTTGCGGCGCAGCCCGAGGGCCAGTGCGTCATGCCGGGCCGCGACCGCGGCGCGCTTGCGTTCGGCGACGGTGGCGGCCTCCCGGGCGGCGGAGAGCGAGGCCTCCGCCTCCTTCAGCTCGCTCCTGGCGGCCTCGTGCCGCTCGCCGAGCTCGACGTCACCGGCGTCCAGGCCGTCGACCTCGGCCTTGAGCTGCTCGTACTCCTCCTGGGCGGCGACCGCCCGCTCCCGCGCCTCGTCGCGCGATGCGGCCAGCCGGTCGATCTCCGACTGCGCCGATCCGGCGCGGCTGCGGGCCGCGTTGACCTGACCGGTCAGCCGGGCGAGCCCTTCGCGTCGGTCCGCGAGGGCGCGGGCCGCATCCTTCAGCCTGCGTTCCTCGGCCGCCAACTCCCTTTCCAGCTCGGACCGGTGGGAGGCGGTGTCCTCCAGGGCGTGTTCCGCCGCTTCCAGCGCCGCGGTCAGCTCCGCCTCCTGCTCGCGGATCCGGGCGGCCTCGCGTTCCATGTCCTCCGGGTCGCGGCCGCGCCGCTCCTCCTCCGGCGGGGCGGTGGCACTCTTCACCCGGGCGTCGGCCAGCGAGATCGTGCCGCGCACCCGTTCGGCCAGCTGCGACAGCTCGTACCAGGTCTGCTGGGCGCGCTGAAGCCGCGGCGTCAGCCGCCGTACCTCGTCCTCGAGTTCCGCCTCGCGTCCGAGCGCCGCCTTGAGCTCCGCCTCGGCCGTCTCCCGGCGCTGCTTCAGCGCCGCCTCGTCGGCGATCTCACCGCGCAGCGCGGTGTGCAGCCGCACCAGGTCGTCGGCGAGCAGCCGCAGCCGGGCGTCGCGCAGATCGGCCTGGATGACTGCGGCCCGGCGCGCGACGGCCGCCTGCCGGCCGAGCGGCTTCAGCTGTCGCCGCAGTTCGTCGGTGAGGTCCTGGACCCGGGCCAGGTTCGCCCCCATCGCGTCCAGTTTCCGCAGCGCCTTCTCCTTGCGCTTGCGGTGCTTCAGTACACCGGCGGCCTCTTCGATGAACGCGCGGCGCCCCATCGGGTCGGCGTGCAGCACGGAGTCCAGCTGGCCCTGGCCGACGATGACATGCATCTCCCGGCCGATACCGGAGTCCGAGAGGAGTTCCTGGATGTCCAGCAGCCGGCAGGTGTCGCCATTGATCTGGTATTCGCTGCCGCCATTGCGGAACATGATCCGAGTGATCGTCACTTCGGCGTACTCGATGGGCAGCGCGCCGTCGGAATTGTCGATGGTCAGTGACACCTCCGCCCTCCCGAGCGGGGGCCGCCCGGTGGTACCGGCGAAGATCACGTCCTCCATCTTGCCGCCGCGCAGGGATTTGGCACCCTGCTCCCCCATGACCCAGGAGAGCGCGTCCACCACATTGGACTTGCCCGACCCATTGGGACCGACCACACAGGTGATCCCGGGTTCGAACCGCAGGGTCGTGGCGGAGGCGAACGATTTGAAACCACGCAGGGTCAGGGACTTGAGGTGCACGCCGCCGGACTCTACCTTTCGCTCTCGGTTTCGCTGATGAAGGTGCAGGGCACATCAGACGGTAAGGGAAGGGGTGTACGTCC
>NZ_JAFMPZ010000325.1 GCF_017353455.1 Streptomyces laculatispora | reverse complement strand
GGCGGCGCTCGCCGCCCGCGGCGACGAACTGCCCGCACTGCTGCGCGGCCGGGTCCGTACCCCCGCGCGCCGCACCGTCCGGGCGACCGCCACCGGCTCCGCGCTGGAACGCCGCCTGGCCGGTGCGACCCCCGACGAGCGGGCCCGCATCCTGCTCGACACGGTCCGCACCCAGGTCGCCGCCGTCCTCGGCCAGCCGTCGCCCGAGGCGGTCGGACCCGACACGGCCTTCCGCGACCAGGGGTTCGACTCCCTCGCCGCCGTGGAACTGCGCAACCTGCTGGTCGGCTCCACGGGGCTGCGACTGCCCGCGACGCTGGTCTTCGACTACCCCAACTCCCGTGCCGTGGCCGGTCATCTCGACACCCTGCTCACCGGCACGACCACCACCGCTCCCACCGCCGCCCCGCTCGCGGCCGTCGACGACGACCCGATCGCGGTGGTGGCCATCAGCTGCCGCTTCCCCGGCGGCGTCCGCTCACCCGAGGACCTGTGGGACCTCGTCGAGGCCGGCACCGACGCCATCGGCGACTTCCCCGCAGACCGTGGCTGGGACGCCGACGCCCTCTACGACCCCGAACCGGGACTCCCCGGCCGCACCTACGTGCGTGAAGGCGGATTCCTCTACGACGCGGCCGAGTTCGACCCGGAGTTCTTCGGCATCATGCCGCGCGAGGCCCTCGCGATGGACCCGCAGCAACGGCTGCTGCTCCAGTCCGCGTGGGAGGCCTTCGAGCGCGCCGGAATCGACCCGGAGACACTGCGCGGCAGCCAGACCGGTGTGTACGCCGGTGTGATGTACCACGAGTACGGCAGCCGGGTCACCGACGTCCCCGACGACCTGGCCGGCTACCTCGGCAACGGCAGCGCGGGCAGCATCGCCTCCGGCCGCGTCGCCTACGCGCTGGGCCTCGAAGGGCCCGCCGTCACCGTCGACACCGCCTGCTCCTCCTCCCTGGTCAGCCTCCACATGGCCTGCCAGGCGCTGCGCACCGGTGAGATCGACCTCGCCCTGGCGGGCGGTGTCACCGTCATGCCGACCCCGGAGATCTTCGTCGACTTCAGCCGGCAGCGCGGTCTCGCCGCCGACGGACGCTCCAAGGCGTTCGCGGGCGCCGCCGACGGCACGAGCTGGGCCGAGGGCGTCGGACTCCTGCTGGTGGAGCGCCTCTCCGACGCCCGCCGCAACGGGCACCCCGTCCTCGCGGTGGTCCGGGGCAGCGCCATCAACCAGGACGGCGCCTCCAACGGCCTGACCGCCCCCAACGGCCCCTCCCAGCAGCGCGTCATCCGCAAGGCCCTGTCAGCCGCCGGACTCACCCCGGCCGAGGTGGACGCGGTGGAGGGACACGGCACCGGCACCCGTCTCGGCGACCCGATCGAGGCACAGGCCCTGCTCGCCACGTACGGCCAGGACCGCCCCGCCGACCGCCCGCTGTGGCTCGGCTCGGTCAAGTCGAACATCGGGCACGCCCAGGCCGCCGCCGGCGTCAGCGGAGTCATCAAGATGGTGATGGCCCTGCGCAACGGGCTGCTGCCCCGGACCCTGCACGTCGACGAGCCGTCACCTCAGGTGGACTGGGAGGCCGGCGGCGTACGACTGCTGACCGAGCCGGTCACCTGGGCAGCACAGGACCGGCCCCGGCGGGCGGGGGTCTCCTCGTTCGGGCTCAGCGGCACCAACGCCCACGTCATCATCGAGGAAGCACCCCAGATCGAGGAAGCGCCCCTGGACGACGCCGAGCCCGCCGCGCCCGCCGAACCGCTGACCGTCGTACCGCTTGCGCTGTCCGCGCGCAGTGCCACGGCCCTCACCGCGCAGGCGGGGCGCCTCCTGGCCCATATGGAGGCACACCCGGATGAGTCGCTGGTGGACGTCGGCCGCTCGTTGGCCACGACGCGGGCCGTGCTGGATCTCCGTGCGGTGGTGATGTCCGCGGACCGTGACGCGGCGGTGCGCGCGCTGTCCGATCTGGCGGCGGGCCGGGAGAGCGCGGATGTGGTCACGCGGGCCGGCTCCTCCGTCGAGGGGCTGACGGCCTTCCTCTTCACGGGGCAGGGCGCGCAACGGCTGGGGATGGGCCGGGAGCTGTACGGCACGTTCCCCGTGTTCGCGGAGGCGTTCGACGCTGTGCTGGTCGAGCTGGACGCGCGGCTGGGGCGATCGCTGCGTGAGGTGGTGTGGGGTGAGGACGCCGCTCTGCTGAACGGGACGATGTTCGCGCAGGCCGGGTTGTTCGCCGTCGAGACGGCTCTGTTCCGGCTGGTGGAGTCGTGGGGCGTCCGGGCCGATGTGGTGGCGGGGCATTCGATCGGTGAGATCACCGCGGCGCACGTCGCAGGCGTGCTGTCGCTGACGGACGCGGCCGAACTGGTCGCGGCACGCGGCCGGTTGATGCAGGCGTTGCCGACCGGTGGGGTGATGGTGGCGGTGGCCGCGCCGGAGGCGGACGTGCTTCCGCTGCTGACGGACGAGGTGGGACTGGCGGCCGTGAACGGTCCGTCGTCCGTGGTGATATCGGGGGCGCGGGAGGCGACGCTCGCGGTGGCGGAGCACTTCACCGCGCTGGGACGGCGCACCAAGCGGCTGAGCGTGTCGCACGCCTTCCACTCGCCGCTCATGGAGCCCATGCTCGACGCGTTCCGGAAGGTCGCCGAGAAACTCACCTACACCGCTCCCACGCTGCGCGTCGTGTCCCATGTGACCGGGACCGAAGCGACCGCCGAACAGCTGACCTCGCCCGAGTACTGGGTCCGCCATGTGCGCGAGGCCGTCCGGTTCGCCGACGGCATCGCCCACCTCTGCGGCCAGGGCGTCACCCGCTTCGTGGAACTCGGGCCCGACGCGGTGCTCACCGCACTCACCGAGGCCACCGCACACCACACCCCCGGCACCCTCACCGTGCCCGCACTGCGCAAGGGCCGCCCCGAGGCCGCCACCCTGCTCGCCGCCGTTGCCCGGCTGCACGTCGCCGGCCCCGTCGTCCGCTGGGCCGACGTCCTCGACGGCCGCGGCGGCCGCACGGTCGAACTGCCCACGTACGCCTTCGACCGGACCACGTACTGGCTGGACGCCCCCGCCCCCCTCGGCGGCGATGTGACCGGCCTCGGCCAGAGGGCCGCCGCGCACCCGCTGCTCAGCGCCGTGGTCGCCTCCCCGGAGGCCGGCGGCGTGGTGCTCACCGGCCGCCTCTCCGTGCGCACCCACCCCTGGCTCGCCGACCACGACGTCCTGGGGACCGTGCTGCTGCCCGGCACCGGCTACATCGAACTGGCCATCCGTGCCGGTGAGGAAGTCGGCTGCGAGGTGGTGGAGGAACTCACCATCGAGGCGCTGATGCCGCTCCCGCCCCACGGCGGACTCGCCGTCCAGGTCGTCGTCGACGCACCCGACGCGGACGGACGCTGCTCACTCGCCGTCTACTCCCGCGCCGACGACGCCCCGGCAGGCGCGCCGTGGAGCAAGCA
>NZ_JAFMPZ010000324.1 GCF_017353455.1 Streptomyces laculatispora | reverse complement strand
CGGGACGTGGACCAGTCCGGCGCGGGCGCAGGCGAGGAACCCGATCAGATACGCGTCGGAGTTGTGGGCGTAGGCGGCCACCCGGTCCCCCGGGCGCAGCCCGTGTCCGTCCATGAGGACGGCGGCCGCGGTACCGACCGCCTCGTCGAGCCCGCGGTAGGTCCAGGTCCGGTCGGCGTACCGCAGGGCGGTGCGCTCGGGGGTGCGCCGTGCGCTGCGGGTCACGACGCCGTCCACTGTGCTGCTTCGTACACCTGTCATGGCGTGATCCTGTGCGGGCGGGGCCCGGCGGTCAAGGGTCTGGATACCGGCCGGGATGCCGGGCGGGCCCGCCGAAGGGTCAGGGGCTGATCGCGACGGGCCCGCGCGGGTGGGCGGGCCCGTGAGCGGCGTCAGGCGTGGCCCTCCCAGTAGGGCTCGCGCAACCGCCGTTTGTACAGCTTGCCGTTGGGGTCGCGGGGCATCGTCGTGATGAAGCCGAGGGTCTTGGGGCGTTTGTACCCGGCGAGCTGCCCGTCGCAGTGGCCGAGGATCTCGGCGGCGAGCGCGTCACCCGCCTCGTACCCCTCGGCGGCTTCGACCACCGCTCTGACCTCTTCGCCCCAGTCGGCGTGCGGGATGCCGAAGACGGCGGCGTCGGCGACCGCGGGGTGGGTGAGCAGCGCGCTCTCGATCTCGGCGGGGTAGATGTTGACCCCGCCCGAGATGATCATGTCGATCTTGCGGTCGCGGAGGAAGAGGTAGCCGTCCTCGTCGAGGACGCCGAGGTCGCCCACCGTGAAGAAGTCCCCGATGCGGTTCTTCCTCGTCTTGCCCTCGTCCTTGTGGTAGCTGAAGCCGCCGGTGCTCATCTTCATGTAGACGGTGCCGAGCTCGCCGGGCGCGAGGCGGTTGCCGTCGTCGTCGAAGACCGCGAGTTCACTGATCGGCCAGGCCCGGCCGACGGTGCCGGGTTTGCGCAGCCAGTCCTCGGCCGTGGCGAAGGCGCCGCCGCCCTCGCTGGCCGCGTAGTACTCCTCGACGCACTGGCCCCACCAGTCGATCATGGCCCGTTTGACGTGGTCGGGGCAGGGAGCCGCCCCGTGGATGGCATGGCGCATCGCCGTGACGTCGTACCCCCGCTTCACCTCGTCGGGGAGGGCGAGGAGGCGGTGGAACTGAGTGGGGACCATGTGCGTGTGGGTGCAGCGATGGGTGTCCATCGCCCGCAGCATCTCCTCGGGCGACCACTTGTCCATCAGCACCAGCGGGTGGCCGATGTGCAGGGCGGCTCCCGCGAACTGGAGGACCGCGGTGTGGTAGAGCGGTGAGCAGACCAGATGGACGTTGCCGTCGAACGGTTTGATGCCGAAGATGCCGAGGAAGCCGCCGAGGTAGGTCTCCTCGGGGAGCTTTCCGGGCAGCGGGCGCCGGATGCCGCGCGGCCGGCCCGTGGTGCCGGAGGTGTAGTTCATGACCCAGCCGAGGGTGCGCCCCTCGGGGGGTGAGACCGGCCGGTTCTCCAGCAGGTCGGCGTACGGGCGGAAGCCTTCGACCGTACCGACGCCGTAGCGGTGGCTCGCGGGCAGTTTCGCCTCGTCGGCGGCGGCGGTCGCGGCGGCCGTGAAGCGTTCGTGGGCGATGAGCACCTTGGCACCGGAGTCGGAGACGATCCAGGCGATCTCGGGGCCCACGAGGTGGTGGTTGACCGGGACGAGGTAGAACCCGGCCTGCGAGGCGGCCAGGTAGGCGGTGAGGAACTCGACCCCGTTGGGCAGGACGACGGCGAACGCGTCGCCCTCCTCCAGACCGGCCGCGCGCAGTGCGTGGACCATCCGGTTGGCGTCGGCGTGCAGCCGTCCGGCCGTCCAGTTCTCGCCGTCGGGTGCGATCAGGACCGTACGATCGGGGTCGGCGGTGGCCTGGGCCCAGAAGCCGTTGGGCGGCTGGTTCATGCGGTGCTCCGTCCGGCGATGCGGTTGATCCGGTCCACGGCGCGTTCGAAGCCGCGGGTCAGATCGTCGAAGACGGCCTGCACGCTGCGTTCGGTGTTCATCCGGCCGACGATCTGGCCGACGGGGGTGCCGAGCAGGGCGCCCGTCTCGTACTTCTGGATACGGGAGACGGCTTCGGCGACCAGGAGCCCCTGGAGCGGCATGGGCAGTGTGCCGGGGCCCGCCGGGTCGTCCCAGGCGTCGGTCCATTCGGTACGCAGCTGGCGTGCGGGTTTACCGGTGAGGGCGCGGGAGCGGACGGTGTCGCCGGATCCCGCGGCGAGGAGTTTGGCGGTCAGGGCGCGGGAGTGCATGTCGGCTTCCTCGGTGGTGAGCCAGAGGGAGCCGAGCCAGACGCCCTGGGCGCCGAGGGCGAGCCCGGCGGCGACCTGTTCGCCGCTGCCGATGCCGCCCGCGGCGAGGACGGGGAGCGGGCCGACGGCGTCGACGACGTCCGGGACCAGCACCATGGAGGCGATCTCCCCGGTGTGGCCGCCCGCTTCGTAGCCCTGGGCGACGACGACGTCGATGCCCGCGTCCGCGTGGTGCCGGGCGTGCCGGGCACTGCCGGCGAGGGCGGCGACCAGCACGTCCTGGTCGTGGGCGCGGGCGATGACGTCGGCGGGCGGTGAACCCAGCGCGTTGGCGAGCAGCTTGATGGGGTAGCCGAACGCCACATCGAGCTGGTTGCGGGCGACCTCCTCCATCCAGCCGGTGATGCGCCAGCCGGAGGCCTCGCCCGCGGCGAGTTCGGGGACGCCGTGCTTGGCGAGGGTGTCCTGGACGAACTGCCGGTGTCCGGCCGGGATCATCGCCTCGACATCGGCCTCGATGTCGTCATGCCCGCGAAGAAGGTGGAGGGCGTGAGCG
>NZ_JAFMPZ010000617.1 GCF_017353455.1 Streptomyces laculatispora | reverse complement strand
GGTGTGGCTGGAGTCGGGTCGGTGTGCGGCACGAACGACCTCTCTAAGCGCTTGCTCATGGCTTTCGTGACGCTATGCCCGCGCCCGCACCCCGTCAAGAGATCACCTGGCACCTGGGGTGCCTGGTTGTCTGGGCAGTCTCCACCCCTCACCCCACCCCCCTGTTACAGGGGCTACCTCTCATCCTCGCCACTTTCGCCCTCTCCCCGCCTAGGCCTTGCCCGTCCCCGGCAGTGCCTTCATCTCGTCGACCACGGCCCGCTGGGTGATCGCGGTCCGCGCGGTGACGGTGCCGGTCGCTATTCCGTCGGCCTCCCGAATCCGGACCGTGCGCTCACCGAGGTAGTCGTACGACTTCGCGTCGAAGATCCACTCCGTGCGCTCGCCCGCCTCCTCGTCGACCCGCGCTATGGCGATTCCGCTCCGCCCCTCCGCGTCCTTCGCCTCGTCCACCAGCACCACGCCCGGGATCTTCGCGGCAGCCCGGTACAGCGCGGCAGTCAGCTCGGGTGTCATCAACTGCTCCATCACCAGATCACCGATGACGGTGAAGGCCTCCTGGTTCCTTCCATTGCCCAGCCCCTCGGTCTCGGCATAGATCTTCTTCAGCAGCGCGTCCGGGTCCGTGGGCAAGGTCTTGAGGTAGTCGTAGCTGGGCGCGGACAGATGGGGCTCGACGTCGCTGTCCAGATCCATGCCCTTCTTCGAGGTGGTGCCGCTGTCCACCTCGATCAGCCAGCCCTTGCGTCCGTCTGGCGACATCCACACCTCGCGCGGATGCAGCTTCTGCACCCATGTCTTCTCCTCTCCGGTGTTGAGGTTGTGTGCCGTAGCGAGCCATGACACCTGGCTCTTGATGTAAATGAACTGCCCCGGCCCCGGCTCCGGCAGCGTCTCCTTGCCGGCCGCCACCGAGATCCGGTCCACCGTGCCGCCCAGTCCCCGCGTCGTTCCCGGCACCACCCGCACGACAGGGGCGGGCACCAATGCCTCCGCACTGCCCCCGCCTCCCTGCCCGAGCCCCAGCCGCCCGACGCCCACCACACCGGCCAGCACGGCCACCGCGACCGCCGCACTGATCAACGCAACCTTGCGACGGGACCGGCGCTCCACCACCGGAGGCGGCGGAAAGACCGGGTTCTGCCCCAACTCAGCCTGCTGACGCGCCTGGTGCTGCTGAATCTCGTTCATCAAGTGCTCCTCAAGCGTGGTCAAGCGGTCTTGAGGCAGCTCCGGATCGCCCGGCCCCGGGAACAGCCGGGCCAGCTCCACACGGTCGAGCGGCTCTCGCCGCCGCCAAGGGGTGCGCATCATCGGTCACTCTCCTCGTTCGACCGGACCGCTGCGATGCGGTCACCCTGTACTTGTCCGCACACCCCGACCGGTTCCGCCCTGCTTCGCGAGCGCCGCAGCTCCCCGTCCGTGAGCTTGCGCAGCCGGATCCGCGCCCGCGACAGCCGTGATCTCACCGTCCCGACCGGCACTCCCAGCGCCTCGGCGGCTTCCGCGTAACCGAGACCTGACCACACGCACAGCGCGAACACCTCCCGCTCGGACCGCCGCAGCTTCCCCAGCGCGACCTTCGCCGCAGCCAACTCCTCGGAATCCGCTATCCGCCCGACCAACTCGTCGGCGAAGTCCGGCAATACGTCCCGGAGGGGCAGCCGGGCCAGCGCCCGGTCATGGCGCCGGGCCGCACGCCCCGTATTACGCAGCACATTGACCGCGATCCCCATCAGCCACGGCCGGGGACTCTCCCCCTCGTCCCGCAACTTCTCCCGCAGCCGCCACGCCTCCAGGAAGGTCAACGACACGACGTCCTCGGCCACGGCCCAATTCCCCGTACTACGCACGGCGTGCCGGTAGACCAGCTGCGCGTAGTCACGGAAGAGCTCCCTGAAGGCATCAGGATCTCCCGCGCGAATGCGGACATGCATCGAGTAGTTCACGCCTTGTCTTGTCCGCCCACCCTCACAAGTTCCAGTGACCCACGTCACACTCCGAGTGTCCGTGATGCGTCATCAACTCGTCGTGCGCCGCTGGCGATGAAGGACGGTGGCGACGAGCGCGCAAGCAAGCGCGATCGGCAACAGGGCGCCGAGGGCAGGATTGACGAACTCGCCCCTGCGGTCGATGAGCATCGGTACGCCCTCGGGGGCGCCCCCGCTCGCACACCTCGCCCTGTTCCTGGCCTTTCGAGGAAAAGGACGCGGAGACACCTCTGCAGATAGAGGGCCGTCGCCACGGCGGCCGTCGTCAGAAACGTCCCGCCACACGGCCGGCGGGGTGTGCCGCCGGCAGGTTGCCGGGTCGGGGAGACGGGGAGGCGGGGAGCCGCCATGCGCGCCGCATGGTCGGGCAGGCAGCGCCTCCCTCCCGGAGGACCCCAGGCTCACAGAAATAGCAGGTCAGGAGCGGGCGCACTGCGTCCGATGCCGCCAACCCCATGGGGAGGCCCTTCACAGGGAGGAATCCGCTAGGCTGTCCCTGATCGGTCATTGGTATGTCCCGCCGCCTGCCCCAGCAAGGTCGCAGAAGGCGCCACACCCTGTCCGACCAGCGGGCTTGTAGCCCTTGGCGATGACCCGTCCACCGGGTTTTCAGCAAGGCTCCCTCCAAGCCCACGCCTTCGTAGCTCAGGGGATAGAGCACCGCTCTCCTAAAGCGGGTGTCGCAGGTTCGAATCCTGCCGGGGGCACCAGGCAAAGGCCCCGGACCGATCATGGTCCGGGGCCTTTTGACGGCACCATTTGACGGCAGTCGCGTCTCAGGCACCCGACAGACGGCGCGTGAGCAGGCGGCCCATGTGGCTGATCGCCTCCCGCTGGGTGCCGTGGGCCACGTGGGTGTGGCCGTCCGCAACAACAGAGGCTGGGCCAGGCTGCCCAGGTGCGCCAGCCTCTGTCACCCAGCCCATCGGCCCGTTCGAGGCTGCATCACCAGTGATTCCCCTTCTGAGTTCCCAGGACGCCGGCGCAGACGGGAACCGTAGGATTTCCCCATGGTGACTGCGACTGTCCGCGAGTGGCACGACGAGGAGGGGTGGGGCGTGCTCGACTCCCCCGAGACTCCCGGGGGGTGTTGGGGCCATTACTCCAACATCCAGACCAGAGGCTTCCGCACACTGTCGCCCGGACAGAAGGTGGATCTCCGATGGGAAGCCCCAGGCTACCGACAAGACGGGTACGACTACCGTGCGGTGAACATCGCGCCTCAGCCCGCTTGACATCCTCACCTGACATCAACGATGGCGTACACCCACGGTCTTCAGCAGCCCGGTGTGCCCTCGCACCCTCTATCTCAGCATGCCGTGAAGCTCCACTGATCGAACTCCTGAAGCGGGTGTCGCAGGTTCGAATCCTGCCGGGGGCACCACGCATTACGGTGCTGATCTGGGGTTCATCCCCCAGGTAGGTGCTGAAGACCCTCCCAGTCTCCACCCAGGCACTCCCCCAATCCTCACGGTCCTTGTCCTGCTGGGCGCGGTGCCGCTTGAGGGCCTGGACCGTGTCGGAGTCGAGGGCGATGGTGCGCGCTCCGGCGTCGGTCTTGGGATCGTCCTCGTACATCTCCCAGCCGTTCACCACGAGTCGCTTGGCGACCGTGAGGAGCCCGGCGTCCAGGTGCGTGGCGATCCACCTCTGACCGCATGCCCCACCTCCCACGCATGCGGCATCCCTTTCGGTACAGCCCTCGGCAAGCAAGCCAAAGGCCACGCGGCACGCCTCACCCTCCCCGGGCTGCCGGAGCTCGAAGTCTCGGGTTCCTGAGCCGGAGCGGTAAGTCGTTCGGTGTCGAGGCGCACGAATTCAGCGTCCGCGACTTCGACACCGACGGCCCGGAGACCTGTCTGTGCGGCGCGGAGCGCTTTCTCACCGCTGACCAGCCGGATCTGTCGGCGTATCCGCAGCGCGGGCACCGTTCCGGAGCGCTCCGCCACCGCCGACCAATGAAATTGCAGCGCACACGAGTTGTGCAGCTGCTGCTCCGGGGCAGCTTCCTTGACGGCGAAGAAGTGGACGGCGGCTGCGACCTGAGCCGGTCTCACGTGCACGCCGCACCTGATCATCACCGCCCAGCCCGCGACCGACAGAACCTGAAAACATCTGGCAGACGTACCCGGCCACCGGAGACCGGGCCGTCCGGAACGGGCCACCCCGCATTTCCGCCCCTGTGCCCCTGTGCCCCGCATCCTTCCTGACAGCAACGGCAACACCGCTACCAAGAATGAGAAGTGATCTGGCGTGACCTCGAAGACGGCCCTGTACGACATGATCCACACCCAGGCTGACGCCATCGCACGGCTGGCGGACACCGACCTGTCGATCCCCGCGGAGAGGCTGGCCGGAGCGCGACGCATCCTGCTCATCGGCACCGGCACCAGCCAGCACGCTGCCGAACTCGGCGCCATGATGCTTGTCCACGCCGGGATGGACGCCCGCTGGTCCTCCGCCGCTCAGTTCGCTCGCTGGGGGGCACCGCTGCGAGACGGTGACGCCGTGGTGGTGATCACTCACACTGCCGAGACCGCCTTCGCACTCACCTGCCGGGAGCAGGCTCTGGCCACCGGCGTGCCGGTCGTCTCCGTCACCGGCATCGGGTCCGGCTGGGCCGACGCAATCGAGACCGTCGAGCGTGAACGCTCCGAGACCTACACCGCCAGCTACACCGCCGCGCTCGCCGCGCTCGCTGGAATTGCCGCCCGCCTGGGCGCTGAGCAGTACGGCCCCCAGGCGCTGCGGCGCACCGCCGAAGCGGTACGGGAAGCCGTGGCCGACCCGGGGATCGACGGGATCGCCATTCCGGCCCGCTCCCTCGCCCTGATCGGCGCCGGCCCATGGGGCGTCACCGCAAGGGAGGGCGCACTCAAGATCCGGGAGGCGTCCCGGACCCTTGCAGAGGGCTTCGAGGCGGAGAGCTTCCTCCACGGTTCGGCCGTCCCGTTCGGGACCTCCGACGGACTGGTCCTGTTGGAACCCGCGCAGGATCCGGACGGGTTGGTCGCAGCGCTCGGCAAAGCCGCCCGTGCGGAGGGCATCACCGTCCACGTCCTCGGCCACGGCACCGACGACCTGCCGCCGGTCCTGGCCCAGCTGCCGATGACCGCCCGGCTCCAACTGCTGGCGGACCGGTTCGCCGGGATACGGCAGCAGAATCCCGATGTGGCCATCGTGGGCGCCTGGGCGGAGAATCAGCTGTGGACTCTGGGCGCCCCCACAGCCTGACGTCTCTGCGCAGGGGCCGGGGGGCAAGCCGAAATGCGTCTGCTGCACCAAGCGCCGTACCGGCAAGCCCACTTGGGGCTTCGGCGGGGCTGAACCGGAGGACGGGCCGCATGATCCGGCCGCGCACGGCCTTCGTAGAGTCAGGCGAATGAATCCGGACCACACTCCCGACACCGACGAACTGCTGCGCGGTACGTACGCACGTCTGCTGCCCACCGAGTCGATCGCCCCTGAGATCGCCGGCTCCCTGCGCTATGCGCGTGTGGTGGCCGACGGCCTCGTCTTCGTCTACGCCCTCGACCGGCCCACCGACGTACGGATCCTCACCGACGTGGACGTGGAGCGCGCCGGCCCGGAGGAGCTGGGGCGGGCGGCGTACGGGAACCTGATGCGCCTGCCCGTCACACACGAGGAGATCCCCCTCGACGGCACGGTCCTGCACTCCTTCTACGGAGACTCGCACTTCGTCGGCAGCCAGGCCCTGTTCCTGTCCGCGGCGGTCCGACAGGTCACCGGCGATTCGCTTCCGGACGCCGGCGCCCTTGTCGTCATGCCGAGCCGGCACAACCTGGTGTACCACCCGATCGCCGACGGCACGGTGGCCGACGCCGTCAACGCGCTGGCCGCCTACGCGCTGGGCGCCTTCGAAGACGGGCAGGGCCCCCTGTCGCCGCGGCTCCACTGGTGGCACCGCGGCAGCCTGAAGCCGCTCACGGTGATCGACGAGGAGACCCGTTCCTTGTCCGTCCAGCCGCCGCCGTCCCTGCTCGGCCTGATGAAGGGCCTGGTTCGCCTCGACCGCGCCGGCCGGCTCGCCACCCGTGCCGCCGCCGAGGCGCCCGCCCCCGACCTCGCCGAACTCAGCCGCGCCACGGCCGAGTCGATAGCAGGGCTCGCCCGGGATCCGGGCATCGGCCCGGGCGACGCCTTCGCCTCCGCCGTCGCCCACGCCCACGCCCGGTGCGCCACCGATCCCCAGGCGGCGAAGATCGGCACGTGGGACGCCTGGGCCACCGCCGTACAGCTCGGCTCCGCCCTGTTCACCGGCGCTCAGCCGCAGGACTGCCGGCTCGGCGAGGACCTCGTCATCGAGCTGCCGGCCACCCCCGCCGCGCCGCCCGCAGACGCCCGTGCCTGGCTCGACGCCCTCTACCTGGCGATCGCGTGCCGAGAGGGGGACCGGATCCAACGGCTGTGCCAGGTACCGCTGGAGACGCTGCGGCAGGACGACTCCGTCGACGCGTACGTGCTGCACTGGATCGACACCCTGCAGGCGTACTTCTCCGAAGACCACTCCATGGACAGGGTCGTGGAGAAGCTGGTCGCCACCATGGAGGCGTCCGGGCCCGACCACATGACCCACGCCCCGATGGAGTTCGTGAACGCGGTCGACTACCAGCCGATCGCGCTCTTCCACCGTCTCGTCGCACGGGACCACGACACCTTCGCCAAGACACTCGGCGAGGCCCTGGCTGAACACCGGGCCCACTGGGGCGGGTCGGCGGCACCACGTGCCCACGTGGCTCTGGGACCGCTGGCGATCGCGAGCCTCGCCTTCGACTACGGGTTCCCCATCGATCCCGCCCAGTCGCACCTGCCCCAGTTCCTGCTCAACCGCGAACGGATCGAGGAGATCCCCAGCCCCTGACCG
>NZ_JAFMPZ010000323.1 GCF_017353455.1 Streptomyces laculatispora | reverse complement strand
GCCCGACTTCAGCCCCACCGCGAACCGGGAGAGCGTCAGATCGAGGTCATGGGCCCCGGTGAAGCGGACGCTGCCCGCGAAGGAGGCGGCCAGGGCCTGCTTCTTCGCGTCGTACGTGCCCTGCCCCTTCGGGAAGCGGAAGAGCGCGCCGCCGTCCTGGGCGCCGCCGGCCAGGGTCCACTTCCCCTGGCCGATCGCGCCGGTGACGTACTCCCGGAAGGTGCGGCGCACGCCCCAGTCCACAGCGGCGTCCTCCAAGCGGCCCGCCGTCGCCTTCGGCTTCGCGCTGCTGCCGGGCCGCTCGGGGAACTTGGACGCGGCGGGCTTCCCCGCCGGGGCGGAGGTGTCCACGGAGAGGCTGACCGGGTCCAGTGGCGTACCGGCCGTGTAGTAGCCGGCGAAGGACTTCGCACCCTGTGAAGTCAGCGTCGCCGGGACGTTGTTGAGGACGATGGGAGTGGAACCGCCCCTCATGTCGATCCCGGACAGACCGAGCGTGGCCAGCGGCACCTGGGAGGCGGACGTGACCCGGCCGGTCCCCCGGTCCTTGCTGACCATGTCCGCGTACAAGGTCCCGCTGCCGCCCTGGATGCGGACGGCCGGGCGGCTGATCGTGAGGTCCAGCTCGTTGGAGCCGTCGGACTTCTTGTGACCGGTGAAGCGGACACCGCCCGAGAAGCCGGAGCTGAACGCGCCGCTCGCCGGGTCGTAGGAACCGGAGGCGGAGTGGAAGCGGAACTGGCTGCCGCCGACCGTGGCCGCGCCGCCGGTCAGGCTCCAGCTGCCCTGGGCGATGGGGCCCGTGACATAGCTCTGGAAGGAGGACTTGATGCCCCAGTCCAGCCGGCCGCCCCGCACCGTTCGGTCCGCCGCTTGCGCGGCGGTGGCCGGGAGCAGGGCTCCCAGCAGTACCGCGAGAAGCGCGACGGCGAGCGCGCGGGCAGGTCTGAACGGCGGCATGGACCCCTCCGAGGTCTAGAAGATGAGGTAAGGCTAACCTAAGATATGCACATCTTGTGTCGGTACCCCCCTTCCGTCACATTCCTCGCAATCCACTCCCAACTGCACGCCGCAGAACGACAGGACGGTGCCCCAGTGCGCTTCTCGCAGGACTTCGCCCGGCCGGGCCGGGACACCGGGCAACCGAGGCGCAGGCGCACCGGCGTCGCGACGGCCGCGATATCCCTGACGACGGCTCTGCTGCTGGCCGGCTGCGGAGGTACGGGGGCTCCCGCGGCGAAGACGGCGGGCACCGGGGCCACCGCCGCCGCGGCCGCCGACCGGATCGAACCGCTGGCCACCGTGCCCGTACCGAAGTTGCCCGTCACCGTGAAGTCGGCGGACGGCGAGCGGACCACGATCACCTCGGCCGACCGGATCGTGCCGCTGACCGGCAGCCTGAGCGAGATCGTCTTCACCCTCGGCCTCGGCAAGCAGGTGGTGGCCCGCGACATCACCGCCACCTTCGAGCAGGCCGAGAAGCTCCCCGTGGTGACCCGCGCCCACGACGTGTCGGCCGAGAGCGTCCTGTCCCTGAGGCCCACCGTCGTCCTCGCGGACACCACGACCGGCCCGGTAGAGGCCATCGGCCAGATCCGTGACGCCGGGATTCCGCTCGTCGTCGTCGAACCGGCCACGGAACTCGCCGACGTCGGCCGCCGGATCGAGACGGTGGCGGCCGCCCTGGGCGTACCGAAGTCCGGCGGCGAACTCGAACAGCGCACCCAGGACCGCATCGACGCCGTCCGCACGTCCGTGCCCGCACCGGCCGACGGGGCGAAGAAGCCGCGGGTCGCCTTCCTCTATCTGCGCGGCTCCGCCTCCGTCTATCTGCTGGGCGGCCGCGAGTCGGGGGCGAGTTCACTGCTCGAAGCGGCGGGCGCCGTCGACGCGGGCAAGGCGTCCGGGCTGAAGCGGGACTTCACCGCCATCACCAGCGAGGCGCTGGCCAAGGCGGCCCCCGACGCGATCCTGGTGATGTCCAAGGGGCTCGACTCGGTCGGCGGTGTCGACGGCCTGGTGAAGATCCCGGGCGTCGCCGAGACCCCGGCCGGCATGGACCGCCGGATCCTCTCCGTCGACGACGGGGTGCTGCTGAACTGCGGGCCGCGCACCGACCGGGTGCTGAGCGATCTGGTGGCCCAGCTCCACCCGAAGGACGGAGCAGCGAAGTGACCGCCCCGTATGACGAACGCACCCGGCCGGCCGGGGCAGAGGCCCCGGAAGCGAGCGCGCCCCCGGCCCGGCGCTCCACCGCCGTCACCCTGACCGTCGGGCTGGTCGCGGCCCTGGTCGTCTGCTGTCTGCTCTCCGCCGGACTGGGCGCCTACCGCATTCCGCTGGGCGACGTACTGGCCTCCGTGCAGCACCGGACCGGACTCGGCGGGCACGCCCTGGACCGGGTCGGCGAGAGCGTCCTGTGGAACGTACGGCTGCCGAGGGTCGTCCTGGCGGTTCTGGTCGGGGCGTCCCTCGGCTGCGCGGGCGCCCTGATGCAGGGGGTGTTCGGCAATCCGCTCGCGGAGCCTGGCGTCATCGGCATCTCGGCGGGCGCGGCGGTCGGCGCGGTCGCCTCGATCGCCCTCGGGCTGAGCTTCTTCGGCAACTGGACCATCACCGTCTGCGCGTTCGCCGCCGGGCTGCTGACCGTGCTGCTCGTCTACGCGCTGTCGCGGTCGGGCGGCCGGACGGAGGTGGTGACGCTGATCCTCACCGGTATCGCCGTCAACGCCTTCGCGGGCGCGCTGATCGGGCTGTTCATCTTCTTCGCCGACAACGCGCAGATCACCCAGATCACCTTCTGGCAGCTCGGTTCGCTGGCCCAGGCCACCTGGCCCAAGGTGCTGGCGGTGCTGCCGTGCGCGGTGCTCGGGCTCGTCCTCGCGCCGTTCTACGCACGGAAGCTGGACCTGCTCGCGCTCGGCGAACGGCCCGCCCGGCACCTGGGCGTCGATGTGGAGCGGCTCCGCGTCGTGCTGGTGCTCGTCGTGGCGCTGCTGACCGCCGCCGCGGTGGCGGTCGCCGGGATCATCTCGTTCGTGGGGCTGCTGGTGCCGCACCTGCTGCGGATGGCGAACGGCCCCGGACACCGCTTCCTCGTCCCCGGCAGTGCGCTCGGCGGTGCGCTGGTGCTGGTCGCGGGCGATCTCGCGGCCCGTACCGTCGCCGATCCGGCCGAGCTGCCGCTCGGCGTACTGACCGCACTCTTCGGCAGCCCGTTCTTCTTCTGGCTGCTGCGCAGGACCCGTCGCAAGCAAGGTGGTTGGGCATGAGGACGCTGCGGAATCTCTTCGCGGTACGCGACCGGCGGCTCCCGGCACCGGTCGCCCCCGGCGCCCCGGTCGCCGAGGTGCGCGGACTGCGGGTCCGGCTGGGCGGGCGCCAGGTACTCGACTCCATCGAGCTGACGGTGCACGCGGGCGAGGTGCTGGCGCTCGTCGGCCCGAACGGGGCCGGGAAGTCGACGCTGCTGGCCGCACTCGCCGCCGATCTGCCCGCCGAGAGCGGTGCGGTGCGGATCGACGGACGGCCCGTCACCGACTGGTCGGCGCCCGAACTCGCCCTGCGCCGGGCCGTGCTGCCGCAGTCCGCGGCGCTCTCCTTCCCGTTCCCGGTGGAGGACGTCGTACGGATGGGGCGTGCGCCCTGGGCCGGTACGGAACGTGAGGACGAGGACGATCCGGCGGTCCGCGCGGCGATGGCGGCCACCGAGGTGACCGGGTTCGCCGCGCGCCCGTTCTCCGCGCTCTCCGGCGGCGAACGGGCCCGGGTCGCCCTGGCCCGGGTGCTCGCGCAGCGCGCCCCGCTGCTGCTGCTCGACGAGCCGACCGCCGCGCTCGACCTGCGCCATCAGGAACTCGTGCTGCGGATCTGCCGGGAGCGGGCCGCCGCCGGTGACGCGGTCGTCGTGGTGCTGCACGATCTGGGGCTGGCCGCCGCGTACGCGGACCGGGCCGCCGTGCTGCACGACGGGCGGATCGCGGTGGCGGGGCCGCCCGCCGAGGTGTTCACGAGTGCGTTGCTCGGCGAGGTCTACCGGCAGCCGGTCGAGGTATTCCCGCATCCGCGGACCGGGGTGCCGCTCGTCATACCGAACCGGAGCTCTTGACCATTACTTTGCCATCACCTGGCTCGCTCATGGGTCGGTCGTGATCACTCCGTTCCCGCACCCGCGCAGTGAGAGCTGAATCACTGCGCAGGTGGGTATCGGTCAGGTAAGGCTCCGTTAAGTTAGGTTCACCTCACCTGCTTTTGTCCAGCCTTTCCCTTCTTCTCCTTCGTCCTCACGTGGAGCCCGTATGCGAGCCGTTCGTTTCTCCGTTGTCACCGCTGCCGCCACCGTGGCCGCTCTGACCGCCGTCACGGGCTGCGCCGAGAAGAGCGACGGCAAGGGTGACGGTGCCGTCCAGGTCGTCGCGAAGGACGACTCCTGCGAGGTGTCGAAGAAGAAGCTGCCGGCCGGGCACGTCGAACTGGCCGTGCAGAACAAGGGTTCCAAGGTCACCGAGGTCTACGTCCTGTTCCCGGACGACCGCATCGTCGCCGAGCGCGAGAACATCGGCCCCGGCACCAAGGCCACCATCACGGCGGAGATCAAGGCCGGTTCGTACGAGATCGCCTGCAAGCCCGGTATGAAGGGCCACGGCATCCGGCAGAAGCTTGAGGTCAGCGGAGGCACCGCGGCCAAGCGCAGCCCCGAGATGGACAAGGCCGTCGCCGCCTACCGCACCTACGTCCAGGACCAGGCCGACGAGACGCTGCCGAAGGCCAAGCTCTTCACGGACGCCGTCGCCGCCGGGGACGTCGAGGCCGCCAAGAAGATCTACGCCGACTCGCGGCTCGGCTGGGAGCGGACCGAGCCCGTCGCCGAGTCCTTCGGTGACATCGACCCGAAGGTCGACGTCCGCGAGGACGGCCTGGAGGACGGCCAGAAGTGGACCGGCTGGCACCGCCTGGAGAAGGCGCTGTGGCAGGACAAGCAGCTGGGTGCCGAGGAGAAGGCCCTCGCGCCGACCCTCTACAAGGACCTGCTCGACTGGCAGAAGCGGGTCGGCACGGCGGAGATCACCCCGACCTCGATGGCCAACGGCGCCAAGGAGCTCCTCGACGAGGTCGCGACCGGCAAGGTCACCGGCGAGGAAGAGCGCTACAGCCACACCGACCTGATCGACTTCAAGGGCAACGTCGAGGGCGCCGAGAAGTCCTACGAGCTGCTGAGGCCGATCGCCTCGAAGAACGACGCGGCGCTGTCGGCCACCCTGGACAAGCGGTTCGCGGAGCTGAACAAGCTGCTGGACACGTACCGCAAGGACAAGACCTCCTACGAGTTCACCTCGTACGAGAAGGTCGGCAAGGCGGACCGCAAGGAACTGTCGGACGCGGTCAACGCACTGGCCGAGCCGCTGTCCAGGCTCGCCGCCGCGGTGACCAAGTAACGAGTCGGAGAGAGGCGCCGGGCATGTCCGAGAAGACGCAGAACACGGCCGCCGACACCGAGGGCCCGGATTCCGGGGCCCCGGCGGCGCAGGGCCCCGGCGGCGCACCCTCCAGGCGGGCACTGCTCGGCTGGGGCGGCGCCGGACTCGCGCTGGGCGCGGTGGCGGCCGGAGGTGCCGTCGCCGCGGTCCGCTCCGACGACACGCAGGTGCCGGCCGCGGACAGTGGCGCGGCGGTGCCGTTCCACGGTGCGCACCAGGCCGGAATCGCCACCGCCGTCCAGGACCGGCTGCACTTCGCCGCGTTCGACGTGACCACGAAGGACCGGGCCGAACTCGTCGCGCTGCTCAAGGAGTGGACCCGGGCCGCCGAGCGGATGACGGCCGGTCACGCGGTCGGCGACGGGGCGTACGGCGGCCTGGCCGAGGCCCCGCCGGACGACACGGGCGAGGCGCTGGGGCTCAAACCGTCCCGGCTGACGCTGACGATCGGCTTCGGTCCCTCGCTGTTCGCCAAGGGGCGGTTCGGCCTGGAGGACAAGCGGCCCGACGCGCTCGTCGATCTGCCCAGGTTCCCCGGCGACAACCTGGACGCGGCCCGCAGCGGCGGCGACCTGTGCGTCCAGGCCTGCGCGGACGACCCGCAGGTGGCGGTGCACGCCATCCGCAACCTGGCCAGGATCGGCATGGGCCGCACCGCGATCCGCTGGTCCCAGCTGGGCTTCGGCAAGACGTCCTCGACGACGCCCGGCGCACAGACCCCCCGCAACATGATGGGCTTCAAGGACGGCACCCGGAACATCGCCGGCACCGACACCGCGGCCCTGGACGAACACGTCTGGGTCGGCGGGAAGGACCGGGCGGGCTGGATGACCGGGGGCTCCTACCTGGTGGCCCGGCGCATCCGGATGCACATCGAGACCTGGGACCGCGCCCCGCTCCAGGAGCAGGAGGACGTCTTCGGCCGCGACAAGGGCGAGGGCGCCCCGGTCGGCAAGGCCAAGGAGCGCGACGAGCCGTTCCTGAAGGCGATGCTGCCGACCGCCCACGTACGGCTCGCGCACCCGGACAGCAACGCCGGGGCGACGATCCTGCGGCGCGGCTACTCCTTCACCGACGGCACGGACGGCCTGGGCCGCCTCGACGCCGGGCTGTTCTTCCTCGCCTACCAGCGCGACACGCGAAAAGCGTTCGTACCGCTCCAGCGGCGCCTGGCGGCACACGACGCGCTCAACGAGTACATCCAGCACGTGGGTTCGGCGCACTTCGCCGTCCCGCCGGGCGTCCACGACAAGGACGACTGGTGGGGCCGTGCGCTGTTCTCGTAGTCGTTCTCAAGTACCCCGAAGCGGAAAGGGATCCGAATCGTGTTCAGTAACTTCCTGATCGGCCTGCGCGAGGGCCTTGAGGCCAGCCTGGTCGTCTGCATTCTCATCGCGTACCTGGTGAAGACGGGCAACCGGAACAAGCTGCTGCCGATCTGGGTCGGTGTCGGCAGCGCGATCGTCGTCAGCCTGGCGTTCGGCGCGGGGCTCGAATTCGGCTCCCAGGAGATGACGTTCAAGGCGCAGGAGGCGCTCGGCGGTTCGCTGTCGATCCTCTCGGTCGGTCTGGTCACCTGGATGGTCTTCTGGATGCGGCGCACCGCCCGGCACCTGAAGTCGGAGCTGCACGGCAAGCTCGACGCGGCGCTCGCGATGGGTACCGGCGCACTCGTCGCCACGGCGCTCCTCGCGGTGGGCCGGGAGGGCCTGGAGACCTCGCTGTTCGTGTGGCGCGCGGTGCACGCGGCGGACGACGGCTGGCATCCGATGATCGGTGCGGTGCTGGGCATCGCCGCCGCGGTGGTGCTGGGCTGGCTGTTCTACCGCGGTGCGCTGAAGATCAACCTGGCGAAGTTCTTCACCTGGACCGGCGGCATGCTGGTGGTCGTCGCGGCGGGTGTGCTCGCCTACGGTGTGCACGATCTCCAGGAGGCCGAGTTCCTCGGCGGTCTGCAGAACAAGGCGTTCGACATCAGCGCCACGATTCCGCCGGACAGCTGGTACGGCACACTGCTGAAGGGCACCTTCAACTTCCAGCCCGATCCGACTGTTCTTCAGATCACGGTGTGGGCGTTGTATCTGATCCCCACACTCGCACTGTTCCTCGCCCCGGTAGGGTTCGCACGGTCAGTGGGGGCGACGGATCAGAAGGCGCAGAAAGCAACGGATGAGAAGTCTGAGGCCGGTTCGGCTGGCGACGGGACTCGCGGCGGCGACGGTGCTGAGCATGACGGCGAGCGGGTGCGTGACGGTGCACGGCGAGCTGGAAGTCGTGCCGGCGGCGACGAGATCTGAGGCCGGACAGGCCCTGAAGGAGTTCACCGCCGCCTACAACGCGGCGGACAGGGCCTACGATCCGGCGCTGGACGAGGACCAGGTCGGCGGCTCGCTCGGTGCGATCAATCAGGCGGGTCTGACGGCCCGGCAGAAGAACAGCCCGAACGGCAACGCGAACCACCGGACGCTGGAGCTGACCGACGCGACCTACGTCATCCCCAAGAAGGCGGGCTGGCCGCGGTGGTTCGTCGCGGACACCGACTCCAACCGGGATCAGGACAACGGCAAGCAGGACACCCGCTGGCTGATCGTCTTCGTCAGGTCCGGTCCCGGCGCCGGGTGGAAGGCCGTCTACCTGTCGGTCGTCACCCCGTCCCAGCTGCCCGGATTCGCGAAGGACGGCGACGGCCGGGCCGAGCCGGTGAAGGCGGACAGCGCCGAGCTGGCGGTGGCCCCGGAGGAGCTGAGTGAGCAGTACACGGGCTACCTGCAAAAGGGCACGCCCGATGTGTTCGCCCCCGGGCCGTCCACCTCGCTGTGGCGCACCACGCGCCAGAACACCCGGCGGGCGGGGTTCTCGTACCAGTACATCGACCAGCCGCTTGACAGCGGCGCGTTCGGCCCGCTCGGCCTGAAGACGGAAGGCGGCGGGGCGCTGGTCTTCTTCAGCAGCAAGCACTTCGAACGGCAGACCGCGGCGAAGGGGCTGCGCCCGGCGGTCACCCCGGACGTGCGGGCGCTGCTGTCCGGCGAGGTGAAGAGCACCCTCACGAAGGAGCGGGTCTCCAGCCAGCTGGTGTACGTCCCGAAGAGGGGCGCGAAAACGGGCAAGGTGACCGTCCTGAACCGCCTGCCGGGCCTGACATCGGCCAAGGGCTCGTAACCCCCGAACCACACCGGGCCCACCGGCAAACCGGGCCCACCGGCAGACCAAGCCCGCCCGGCGATTGAGGGCATCTCTCAGGCCGTCCGGCGATCGAGGACGAAACCGGCCGCCGGACGCCCCGGCACCCGGTCCCCGCCCAGGCCACCGCCTACCGGCTCAGCGGCCAGGCCACCGACTCATGGTCGACATCACTCTGCTCCGCGGAGCCGACGAACCGCGCACACGCGTCGGTCAGCGTCTCCAGCAGCGTGAGCGGATCCGGCAGCGGATTCTCCGGCCCCCGCAGCCACCGCACATCCAGCTCACCCGGAAGCCGCGCGGGCGGCAGCAGCACATAGCTGC
>NZ_JAFMPZ010000322.1 GCF_017353455.1 Streptomyces laculatispora | reverse complement strand
GGGTGGGATCAGGTCGGGCAGGACCAGGTGGGCCAGGTCGGTGCGCTGATGCTGGTCGAGTTCGCAGGCGGCCTGGTGGGTGGTCATGGCGTCGACGCGGCGCGGGAGGCCGGGGTGTGGCGTAGCTGCTCGGCGGCTTTCGCCTCTGCACGCAGGCGCCGGACCCGCTGGGTACGGGTGCGGCGCAGCGCGTCGAGTCGCTCGGGGTGGGCTGACTGCGGGGACGCCGGGCGGGTCGTACGATTCGCCTTGTTGGCCAGGTCGGCCGATCGGACGGGGGGCCGGATGACATACGTGACGGGTATAGCGGCGGGGACCAAGCTCAATGTCCGGATGCAGTTCGACGAGCGGACGTTGAAAAAACAGCCTGCCGGGACGTGGGCGGGGCCGTTGTTGTCGTCGAGGCCCGGTGGGGATACGTCTCCGCAGGTACCCGAGTACGAGTTGTTCGTCGACGACGTCAAGCGGGACAAGAAAACGCAGGACAAGGACTGGCGGCATCTGACGCTGTGGGGGGACGCACAACGTCAGACATGGGTGATGGTGATCGATACCGAGTCGGCCGGTTCCGGCACGGCTGTGTATCGCGTGCTCGGTTCTCAAGGCGAGTTGTTGGCGCGGGTGACGCGTCGGCGGGGAAGTATCTTCCGCTTCGCACGCACGTCGTGGCGGGTCGAGGTCAGCCACGGGCCGGTGCTGCGTGGTCTCAAGGGGCACTTGGCCGGCTGGTTCCTGTGGTGGCTGTTCTCGCCGGTATGGGCAGTGATGCTGGTGTTGATTCCGCTCGGGGGCGAGTTCCCGCGGATGCCGTTGACGACTCGGTGGCGGCTTGACGGCCACGAGGTGATGCACTTCGACGAGGGCAGATACCAAGTCGTGAGTGACTGGCCGGACACGCGCCTGATGCACGCCGTGATGATGTTGCACTGGGCGCACCCGACCGTGTTGGGCGACTGGAGTCGGCCCTGAATGGTCGCGCCGTGCCACTTCAACGACTCCGGTCCGGCGCCGCTCAGGCCGACCACTTCGTCCGTACGGTCAAGGCCGCCGGCTACGACGGCAAGCGGCCGGGCAGCTCACGCCGGTGGCCGATCCGGAGAAGATCCGCGCCGCCGCTGCCCGGCCGGGGTGAACTACACCCAGGACGGGATCTTCGGCCCGGTCACGACCACTGCTCATCCGATAGGTCGCTCGGGTACTCCTCGACGGCTGATACGGCGCCCGAGGCCGCGCCTGCGGCCCGTGCCACGCCCGTCCGCAGGCCTCGTTGTCGTACCCCTGTGGCAGGGTTTTTCCAGGGGCGCCGGACCGGGTGTCCACATCACCTGTCGGACGCAGCCGCGCGGCTGCCGAAGGAGCGCAACTCATGTCCGGTTCCGACGAAGCCCGTACGTCCCTGGCCGCTGTCGCGGCACTGCTCGCTCCGGCCCATGAGGCTGTCGCCGCGCGGGCACTGCACGCTCACGACGACCCCGCGGGGTACGTGCGCGACCATGCCGCCGCGTTGGAGGACCGGGGTATCGATGAGCCCCTGCCCGACCTCGCCTGGATAGCGCTCGTCGACGCGCTCGCCGAGCACCGGCTGCTGGCGGAGCTGGACTGGAAGGAGGACTCCGAGGAGATCCGGTCCCGGCTTCGGGGGCTCGCGTCCCGGCCGTCGGTGGACCCCTGGGTGCTGGTCGGGGCGGACGACATGCTGCTGCCGACCCACGAGTTCCTGGAGGCCTGCGGTCGGCGCTACCGCGACGTCGGTGCGGCGCTTGCCGTCCTCGACATCGACTCGGACTGCTACCCGGTGGTGTGCCTGCGAGCCGCGCGGATGAAGGAGCTGGCCGCGCTCGCGGCCCGCGCGGGCTTCACCGCACGGGGATTCGGCGCCTGATTCCGGTCAGGCCGATGGCTCGGAATCAGGTCTGAATCCCGGGCATGGCGACAGCGGGAACGGGTCCGTGGCGCCACGCGGCGGGCCCTCGGGGGGCCGTTCGCCCCCGGCGCGCGCAGCTGCCCACCGGGCCGCGCACGGGCCTCCCAGGAACCCGCGAGCAGGTCCGCGAGAATCCACCTGACCTGGCCTTTCGTCCTGTTCGAACCTATCGTTTCGGTATCGGGAGAGGAGATCCGGATGGACCGGAGCATACGAACCGTGGACGACGTAATGAAGCTGCTCGACGGCCTGTTCGTGCCGGAGGCCGACCGCTGGACGACGGCCGGGGCCGCCTGGTGGGACGACTTCTACGCCGACCGTTCGAAGCCCGTGCCGTTCTTCGTGTCGAAGCCCGATGAGAACCTGGCTTCCTTGGTCGAACGGGGTCTGATCAAGCCGGGCAGGGCACTCGATCTGGGCTGTGGTCCAGGCCGCAACGCCCTCTACCTGGCGTCCATGGGATTCGAAGTGGACGCCATCGACCTGTCACCGGCCGCGGTCGCCTGGGCCGAGAGCCGGGCTGCGGAGGCGGGTGCCGAGGTCCGATTCCGTTGCGGTGACGCCTTCGACCTGCTCGCTGCCGAGCCCGGCCGGCCGTACGACCTGATCTACGATTCCGGCTGCTTCCATCATCTGCCGCCGCACCGGCGCATCAGCTACCGCGCGCTGCTCGACCGGGCCCTGGCACCGGGCGGTCACCTCGGCCTCACCTGCTTCGCGGCCGGTGCGATGGGCTCGGAGCTGAGCGACCGGGACTTGTACGGCCAGTCACGTCTCCACGGCGGGCTCGCCTACACGCCGGAGGCGTTGAGCTGGATCTTCTCCGACCTCACGGAGATCGAGCTGCGCCGCATGCGGGACGAGCCGTCCGAGTCGCCGCTCTTCGGCGAGTCCTTCCTGTGGACCGCGCTCTTCCGGCGGGAGACCACACATCGTTCTACGGCTTCCGTCACGCCGTGACCCGGGTTCAGTAGCCGGCCGGACGTATGAGGCCGGTCTCGTAGGCGAACACGGCGGCCTGGGTCCTGTCCCGGAGTCCCAGCTTGACCAGGATCCGGCCGACATGAGTCTTGACCGTCTGTTCCGCGACCACCAGGTTCGCGGCTATCTCGGCGTTCGAGAGTCCCTGCGCGATGAGGGACAGGACCTCGGTCTCGCGTTCCGTCAGGACGCCCGCGCGGCCCCTCTCCGGGATGCGGGGGGTTTGGGTGACGCGGGAGAACTCGGCGATGACACGCTTGGTGATGTTCGGTGCCAGGAGGGCATCCCCCGCTGCCACTACCCTGACGGCCTGGGCGAGTTCGGCCACCGAGGCGTCTTTGAGGAGGAATCCGGAGGCGCCCGCGCGCAGCGCTTCGTACACGTATTCGTCGAGGTCGAATGTGGTCAGGACGAGGACCCTGACGGTGGATCCGGCGGGCTCGGTGATGCGGCGCGTTGCCTCGATGCCGCCGAGCCCGGGCATACGGATGTCCATCAGCACGACGTCGGGCGTGAGTTCGGCGACCTTGGCCACCGCGTCCAGCCCGTCGACCGCCTGGCCGACGACCTCGATCCCGGGCTCGGCGTCGAGGAGGACCGTGAACCCCTGGCGGACCATCATCTGGTCGTCGGCGATGACAACACGGATGGTCATACGGATTCCTCCAGGGGAAGTATCGCCACTACCTCGTAACCGCCTTCGGGTGTCGGCCCGTTGGTGAATTCCCCGGCCAGCATGGCGGTGCGTTCACGCATGCCGAGGAGACCGTGGCCGACGTCGCGCGGAGGCGGGGCGGGGGTGTCCGGCGCGGTGTTCGTGACGCGGACGGTGACGCATTTCGGCAGGTATCCGATCCCGACGCGTACCGCTGTTCCGGGCGCGTGCCGCATGGTGTTGCTGAGGGATTCCTGGACGATGCGGAAGGCGGAGAGACCGACGCCGGGCGGGATGGCCCGCGGTGCGCCGGTGATGTCGGTGGTGACCCTGAGGCCTGCCCCTCGCACGTTGTCGAGCAGTTCGGGCAGGCGGTCGAGGGTGGGCTGGGGGGTGTGCCGCGCCTCGGCGGACAGTGCGTCCTCGGAGCGGAGCACACCGAGGACGCGGCGCAGTTCGGTGAGCGCGTCGACGGCGTTCTCGCGGATACCCGCGAGGTTCTCCTTGAGTTCGTCGGACGGGTTCTCGACCAGATGCGGGGCGACCTGGGCCTGGATGGAGATGACCGACATGTGGTGGGCGACGACGTCGTGGAGTTCGCGGGCGATGCGGTTGCGCTCTTCGAGGAGGGTGCGGCGGTTGCGTTCCTCGGCGGTGCGTTCCTCCTGGGCCACGAGTTCGGTGCGGGCGACCTGACGGCCGCGCAGTGCGGCGCCGACCACGACGGCGGTGGTGAGGACGGCAACGGCGACACGAGTGTCGGCAGTGGGGTCGGTGAAGCCGTACGGGACGCAGGCCAGGCCCGCCACTACGCTGAGGGCGAGTGCCTCGACGGCGATCCGGGGGCGCAGCCGCAGTGCCATCATCAGCAGCACCCCTGCCTGGACGACGATTCCGGGCCCGGTCCAGGGAAGCATGCTGTCGACGGCCCGGAATTTCGCGGTCAGCGCGACAATGATCATGACGGTGGTCACCACCCACCAGGCGGGCACCGGCCGGTACAGGGCGGCGATGAGTGCCGCGGACTGGATCCCGCCGAGAAAGACGGCGTCCCAGGTGTCCAGCTCGTACTGCAACACAAGGGTGTTCATGCTGAACGCGGCGATCGGCACCGTGCACACCACGAGCGGCACCAGGAGGGCGGGGAGCCAGTCGTGCAGTCCGGGCCGTCCGGGACGGGGCGGTGGTTCGACGGCCGTGGTCCACAGGTCGTGGGCGAGGGTGCGCGGAAGTGCCTTCAGACGTCCGGTCAGCAGTGCCCCGGTCCCCGCCCATTGCCTACGCATGACTGCCACCCTAAGCACGGTGTGCCTCCCCGGTCCGGCTGGGTTGCCCTTCCCGCACCACCGTGGTGCGTCCCTGCCGACGCTGTTCGTACGTTCTGAACGCCGCCCAGCACACGGTCAGTGCTACGGCGAAGACCGGGAGCCAGAGCAGCCGGGCGGTGATCCACTGCGTCCCGTCCGGGCGGGTGTGCAGGCCCGGCAGGGTGCGGCCGGTGAGCAGACCGGTCGCCGTGACCGCCATCATCGCCGTCTGGTGCCAGAGAAAGATGGTCATGGCGCTGAGGTTGACCAGGGCCACCGCCGCCCATGCGGCCGGCCTCACGAGTACCCGCCGCAGTGGCCCGAGCAGGAGCAGTGCCGCACCGCACTGAGCGAGTCCGAAGGTGACCGCGGCGAGGGTGGGCGGGTCGAGATTGGAGATCCTTGCGCCCGGTACGCCGACCATGGCCGCGGGGTATCCGGCGAGGAGGACCAGCAGGGCGGTGGCCGTCGCGCCGCCGATGAGCAGGGTCCAGCCGGTCTTCCGGGACCGCAGGTCCCCGCGGGACCAGGCCGTGCCGAGGCAGTACGGGACGAGCCAGCCCGCGGCCACGTTGATCCAGCCGAGCCGGGCGGGGCCGTCGAGCCCGAGTGTGATGATGTCGACATGGATGACCACGACGAGGGGCCACAGCGGGTGGAGCCGGCTGACGAGCGGGGTCAGTGCGGTGAGCGCGGCGAAGACCAGCAGGAACCAGAGGGGTGAGAGGACGAGTTTGAGCAGGGCGTGCAGGTTGTCGTAGCCGACTCCGGAGGCGAGCATCGTGCCCGCCGTCACGGCCCAGACCACCAGCAGCGCCGCGACCGGCCGGAACAGCCGGAGGGTCCTGGTGCCGAGCCAGCGACCGTAGGTGGTGCCCCGGGCGCGGGCCGACGCATAGCTCGTGGCCGCTACCTGCCCGCCCACCAGGAAGAACACCGCGAGTGTCTGGAACACCCAGGAGACGGGGGCGAGTTCGGGTGTGCGCTGGAGCGGGCTGGCAGCGTGGACGGTGCCGCTGTCGACGACCAGAGCGGTCACCAGCCAGTGCCCGAGCACGACTCCGAGTATGGCGAGGGCGCGCAGCGCGTCGAGGGCCCGGTCGCGGTGGTGCGGGGTGGCGGCGTCGATCCGCTGGATGACCTCACGCATGCCGGCTCCTTCCGGAGGATGCGGTGCCCGAGACGATGTGGGCGAGGTTCCGCAGGGACAGGGAGCCCGGCTTGAGGTAGTCGCTGTGCCCGCCGGTTCCCGCGTCGAAGGTGCGGGCGCCGAACTCCTTCGACATCGGGTCCCTTCCGAAGCCGATGGAGACGAAGGGGAGACTCAGCCGGGTGTGCGGAATGCGGGCGACCCAGTCGTCCGCTCCCCGGCCGGCCCAGACGGTGGCACGGGTGTGCAGCGCACGGACGTTACCGGCGCCGGTGCCGGGGCTGGCGTAGAGGACGAGGGCGGCCACTCCCCGCAGACCGGGCGCCGCTCGGGCGCAGACGACCGATCCGTAGGAGTGGCAGAGCAGGGAGATCCTGGCGGCCGGTCTGGCGGTGTGCAGGCCGTCCGCGAACCGCGCGAGGCCGGGCGCCGCAGCGTCTGCTCGTCGGGTGGTGAGGGCCGCAGTGCTCACCGTGGCCGGTGTTTCGTAGCCGAGCCACGCGACGACGGCCGCCTTCGGGCCCAACTTCCTTCGCAGGGCGGCGGAATCGTTCCTCAGACGCCAGTACCTGTCGAGGTTGGTATCGGCGCCGGGCACGAGTACGGCGATCCGCTCGGCCTGTGCCAGGTCTCCGAAGACCTCGGCGGTGCGGCCGCCGTCGCGGCCGTCGAAGAGGAGGAAGTGGCGGTGGGGGTCCGCCATGTCGCGCAGCGCCGCGGCCCGCCTCCGGTCGCCGTGGCCCGCGGCCATGCGCTCGGCAGCACGGATTTCGTCGCGCGTGGCGGCGTAGCGTGCGTCGAGGGTGCCCGGGGCTGCGTTCCGCAGCGGGGCGAGCTCGGCCGGAACGGGTGCCGGGACGGCTGCGGAGCGGGCGGCTCCGGACACGGGCGCGGCAACCGAAGTGGCTACGAGCGCGGCCAACAGGGTGCGGCGCAGGCCCTGACCGCAG
>NZ_JAFMPZ010000321.1 GCF_017353455.1 Streptomyces laculatispora | reverse complement strand
TCGGTCCGCAGGGTGACCGGCTTGCCGGCCGCGTCCGCGTGGTTCACGGTCGCGGTCCAACGGCCGCCCTGCTGTGCGGTGGTGGCCCCGGTCCAGGTCTCGCCGCCGTCGTACGAGTACGAGACCTTGACCGCGGTCAGCTTGCCGGGCGTGTAGCCGGCGTGACCCGTGACGCTCAGCCCGATCTTCTGACCGTCCTTCGCCGCGAGGGTCTTCATGCCGTCCGACGGCAGGTCGTAGCCCGGGAAGAGCAGCGCGAGGCCCTGGGAGTAGGCGCTCTCGTCCCGGTGCGAACGGAACTTCCAGGTGGTCTCGGTGGAGGTGGACCGCTTCCAGACCTGCGCGGGGCTGCCGATCTTCCCGGTGTACAGGGAGAGTTCGTACGGTGCGTCCTCGGCCGGAACCGTGAAGGTGCCGAACGGGTAGGAGCTGGTGCCGATCACCTTGCCGCCGCTGGTGAGCCGCATACTGCCGAGGTCGCCGAACGACCCCTGGATGCCGGTGTGTTCGCTGTCACCGACGAAGGCGGGGGCGACACCGAGCAGATTGTCCTGGCGCTCGCCGGCCAGTTGCAGACCGCCCGTCGCGTCACGCGGGGCGACCGGGGCCAGCACACCTCCGTACCAGTGCTCCGCGCGCTCGGACCCGGCCCGGTAGCTCCGCGCCACGTCGGTCATGGTCTCGCCCCAGGGGAAGCTGGAGGAGAGGTAGCGCTGCCAGCTCATGTCGTCGGCGGAGTAGTACTCGGTACGGGTGCCGGGGACGGCGACCGTGTCGAATCCGCCGATGAAGAAGGAGGCGCCGTAGGGGCGGGAGACGGAGAGTGCGTCGACGTAGTCCGCCGCGACGCCCATCGACTCATAGGTGGAGGTGGACCTGGCCAGCTTGCGGTCGCGGACGGTGTACGTACGGTCCGAGGTGACCGGCCCGGTCTCGGGGAAGCCGAGGTTGTAGACGAACGGGCTGTTGGCGGTGGCCTCCCAGCGCAGGGTCACCGGGCCTTCCGCCAGGGCGGCGGTCAGTGCGGCGGCCTCGGAGGTCTCGATGCCGAGTACGGGGACGGGAGCCGGTGCGTAGCCGAACGAGGGCTGCCAGGGACCGGCCGACGGGCGGTGCGCGATGACTGCGGTGGCGCCGGCCGCCTTGGCGTTGCGGGCCAGGGTGTAGACGTTCGAGTCGTCGTCGGGGACCTCGACCAGGGCGAGCCTGCCCTTGACCCCGGCGGCCTTCAGCTCCTCGGGGGTGCCGGCGCCCGCGTCGACGAGCGTGGCCTGTCCCTTGCCGTCGAGGCCGGTGGAGCCCCCTCCGGCGCTGCGGGGGTGCAGGTCCGCGCCGCCGGCGACCGAGAGCTTCTTGACCAGCGGGGCGTAGGCCCGCCAGAAGCTGTCGAACTCGAAGTCGCCGTCGTGTGCCCGGCCCTGGATGTCGACGAGGTAGTCGTCAATGATGCCGGGGCCGGTCACCGAACCCGCGTGCATCCAGGCGCCGTCCCAGGTACGGCCGAAGGCGAGGGTCGTGGAGCGGGTCTCGCTCGACCGGTCCTCGGTCCTGATCCGGATCTTGTGCGCCTTGCGGGCGTCGAGCACCAGTGTGGTGTCCTTGGTGACCTTCAGTTCGGGGCGGGCGAGGTAGCCGACCGATCCGACGAGCCGCCCGGTGGCGTCCTTCGGGTTCGGCGACGCGATGAAACTCGAGACGAAGTAGGCGCCGGGGCGCACCTGGTACACCTGGTCGGTCGAGCCGTCGTTGAAGCGGCGCTCGCCGCTCGCGTCGTC
Source organism: Streptomyces laculatispora (assembly GCF_017353455.1). Classification (GTDB taxonomy): domain Bacteria; phylum Actinomycetota; class Actinomycetes; order Streptomycetales; family Streptomycetaceae; genus Streptomyces; species Streptomyces laculatispora. The sequence continues at coordinate 3,050 of NZ_JAFMPZ010000321.1, read as the reverse complement.
GGTGCCGATGAGGTCGAGCGAGGAGGAGCCCGCGGCGGGCCTGCCGGTGCGGTCGATCAGCTTGACGCGCAGGGTGACGGTCTCGGCGCCGACGTACAGCGAGAACGGGGTGGAGACCTTCACCCCGCCGGTGGCGGTGGCCAGGACCCGGCCGGTGACGTCGCCGTACTGGCTGTCCTGGAGGTGCGCGGCCGGGTCGAGCCTCAGCGGGACCTGTACCGTCCCGCCGGCGGGCACGGTGACGCTGTTCGCGCCGAGTGCGGCGACGGAGGACCGGACGGCCGAACCGTCGTTGCCGGTGACACCCCGCACCGTGAGCGACAGCTTCACCGGCTTGGTGCCCGTGTTGGTGTACGGGACCTGGACGGTGGTGCGGTCGCTCTTGTCCTGCGGCCAGTTGAAGGTGCCGCCCTGGACCGCGGGCGCGCCGGTCACGGTCGTGTCGATGGCCGCCTTGACGTCGAGCCGGCCACCGCCGGTCTCGCGTACGTCACCGGGGATGTCGCTCTTCGCGGACGACACGAGTGCCGCCTTGATCTGCTGTGCGGTCCAGTCGGGGTGGCGTTCCTTGACGATGGCGGCGGCGCCCGCGACATGCGGGGTGGCCATCGAGGTTCCGGACATCGACCGGTAGGCGTAGACCCCGCGGCCGCCTGCCGCGGCGGCCGAGATCGCGACGCCCGGGGCGGCGATCTCGGGCTTGAGGGTGTGCGAGACGATCGCGGGCCCGCGGCTGGAGAACTGGGCGGTGGAGTCGTCCCGGTCGACCGCGCCGACGGTCAGCACGCTGGGCGCGCAGCCGGGCGAGGAGACGGTGTTGAGGGTGGGGCCCGCGTTGCCGGCCGCGATGACGAACAGGGTGTCCTTGCTCTTGCCGAACTCCTCGGCGGCCAGGCTCATCGGGTCGGTGCAGTCGGTCGGGGTGGGGCTGCCCAGGCTCATGGAGACGACGTCGGCCTTCTGGTCGACGGCCCACTGCATGCCCGCGATGATCCAGGAGGAATCGCCCGATCCGCTGTCGTTGAGCACCTTGCCCACGAGCAGGTCCGCGCCGGGGGCGACACCCTTCTTCTTGCCGTCACTGGCCGCGCCGGAGCCGCCCACGGTGGAGAGGGTGTGGGTGCCGTGGCCCTGGCGGTCGTCGGTGGTGTCGGAGTCGGTGAAGTTCTCCGACCCGGTGATCCGGCCCTTGAGGTCCGGGTGTTCGGCGTCGGCGCCGGTGTCCAGGACGGCGACCTTGGTTCCCTTGCCGTCGTAGCCCGCCGCCCAGGCGAGGTCGGCGCGGATCTGCTTGGTGGACCTGTCGAGGCTGGCCTCGACCTTGCGGTCCAGCCAGAGCTTCTTCATTCCGGCGGCGGAGCGGGAGCGGGCGCCGGTGATGTCCGCCCAGAACCCGGCGGCCTTCGCCTTGTCCGCCTTGAGCGCCACACCGTCGATGACCGGGAGGGCGAGTCCGCGCTCGGCGCCGCGCGGGGTGGCGGGCGCGCTGCGGGCGGTGTCCTTGGCGTAGGTGGCGATGAGCGGTACGGAGTCCGCGTGCGCGTCGTCGTAGCCCTGGCGGATCAGCCCGGTGACGTTGAAGAGTTCCTCGTCCACCGTGCCGGTGGCGAGCGCCTTGGCCGCGGTGTCCGGATAGACGTAGAGGTCCTTGCCGGAGCGGCGGGTCTGCACGAGGGGGAGGGTGCCGTCCTCGCGGGCCAGTGCGGTGGCCGTGGCGTTCCCCGAACTGTCCCTGCTCACCAGCACCTTGTCGCCGGTCACCAGGGTGACGGTGACCGGCTTGCTCCCCCCGGCGGCCGTCGCCGCGCTGCCGGTCAGCGGTCTCTTCGCGGTCGTGCCGCCCTGTGGCGCTGCCACGGACGGCGCGATCACCGTGACGGCCAGGACGGCGGCGGTGGCCGCTCCCAGTGCCGTACGCGATATCGGACGCATCGCTCTCCCCAAGTGAAACCGGAACAGGCAGTACAAAGCGCCATGTTCCGGAGGTTGTTGGTGCTGCGGTGGCGCCACATTGGCAGAGAGACGGGCGGTACAGGGATGATGTGCCACGGCGGGTTTACGCCGTGGCCGCTATCCGCCACGGCGGGCCGGCCCAGGAGTACGACACGACACGGAAGCACTGCGTCCGGGGAGAGGTCCGGGGATGCTGGGAGCCATAGGACTCGACGAGAGACAGGAGTCGGCCTACCGCGCGCTCGTGGCGCTGGGGGCCGCGGAGCTCACCGATCTCGCGCACCGGCTGGCGCTTCCGGAAACGGAGACCGAACGGGCGCTGCGCCGGCTGGAGCAGCACGGCCTGGCCGCCCAGTCGTCGGCCCGCACGGGCCGGTGGGTGGCGGCGCCACCGGGGGTCGCGCTGGGTGCGCTGCTGACGCAGCAGCGCCATGAGCTGGAGCAGGCGGAGCTGGCGGCGGTGCTGCTGGCCGAGGAGTACCGGGTGGACGCCGCCGAACCCGCCGTCCACGACCTGGTCGAAGTGGTCACCGGCGCGAGCGCGGTGGCGCACCGGTTCCATCAGCTCCAGCTGGGTGCGACGAGCGAGGTGTGCGCCCTGGTCACCGGGAAGCCGATCGCGGTCAGCGGTCTCGACAACGAGTCCGAGGAGCAGGCCGCCACCCGCGGGGTGACGTTCCGGGTGGTGGTCGAGCGCGAGGTGCTCGCGCTGCCGTCCGGAATCCTGGAGCTGTCGGCGGCGCTGAGCCGTGACGAGCAGTGCCGGGTCGTGGACCGGGTGCCGACGAAGCTGGTCGTCGCCGATGCCTCGCTGGCGATGGTTCCGCTGACCGGTCGCGGCGCGGAGCCCGCGGCCCTGGTCGTGCACGCCTCCGGGCTGCTGGAGTCGCTGATGGGGCTCTTCGAGGCGGTGTGGCGCGAGGCGATGCCGCTGCGGCTCGGCGAGAGCGGGCTGCTGCGGGAGGACGCGACCGGGCCCGATCCGACGGATCTGGAGGTCCTGTCACTGCTGCTGGCCGGGCTGACCGATGCCAGTGTGGCGAAACAGCTGGAACTGGGGCTGCGGACCGTGCAGCGCCGGGTCAAGGGGCTGATGG
>NZ_JAFMPZ010000320.1 GCF_017353455.1 Streptomyces laculatispora | reverse complement strand
CGTGGCGCGCTGCTGCGGCGGGGGCACCGGGCGGCGACGGGGCGGGAAGACCTCCGAGGGCTTCGGCGCCGGACGCTCGGACGGCGCCGCCGGGCGGGCCGGGGCCGCCGGGGCCGCCGGGGCCTTCGGCTTCTCGGGCTCCGCGGCACGGCCGCCTGGCAGCGCGAGCAGCCGGCTGCGGGGCGCGGGGGTCGTCGCGGAGACGGCGCGCCCGGCCAGTCTGGTGCGCACCGAACGCTCCGCGAGCACCTGACAGCGCTCCAGGAGCGCCGCGGCGACCGGCCCGCCGCGCAGGGCGCGCAGCGCGGCCAGATCCTCGGGGCGGGGGTCGTACCCGGCGGCGAGGGCGTCCTGGAGGAGCTCCAGATAGCCGCCGAGGGAGCCGGGCAGGGCGTTTCGGTAGCGGACGAGGTCGGCGAGGAGGAAGGCGCGCAGCCGTCCCGCCTCGCCGACCGTCTCGTCCACGGAGCCCGCTAGCCGCAGGCAGTCCTGGACATCCTCGTCGGGCAGGGGCACGGGATGGAGGGCGATGGCGAGGGCACGTCGGAGCACTCGCAGCTCGTCCGCGCTGAACGCCATACCGCCGCGTGATCCGTAGGGCGTGGGCATAACGCGACAATACGTGCTAAATGGACAAAATCCGTTTAACTGGCCGTCGGGGCGGCGCGGCGGCTCCGATGAGCCGCCGCGCGCCGAACCGCCGGTCAGGGCCTCGTGACCGGACCCGGACTACAGGCGCGACACGTTGCGCTCGTACACCAGGCGCAGGCCGATGAGCGTGAGCCAGGGCTCGTGCTCGTCGATGACCGAGGACTCGCCCAGCACCATCGGAGCAAGGCCGCCCGTCGCGATGACGGTGACGTCGTCGGGGTCGGCTGCCAGTTCCTTCTTCATCCGCCCGACGACACCGTCGACCTGGCCAGCGAAGCCGTAGATGATGCCCGACTGCATGGCCTCGACGGTGTTCTTGCCGATCACGCTGCGCGGCCGGGCCAGCTCGATCTTGCGCAGCTGCGCGCCCTTGACGCCGAGGGCCTCGACGGAGATCTCGATGCCGGGCGCGATGACGCCGCCGGTGTACTCGCCGCGGGCGGAGACCGCGTCGAAGGTGGTGGCCGTGCCGAAGTCGACGACGATCGCCGGACCGCCGTAGAGGTCGACGGCGGCGACCGCGTTGATGATGCGGTCCGCGCCGACCTCCTTCGGGTTGTCCATCAGGATCGGCACGCCCGTCTTGATGCCCGGCTCGACGAGCACGGCGGGGACGTCGCCGTAGTAGCGGCGGGTCACCTCGCGCAGCTCGTGCAGGACGGCCGGGACGGTGGAGCAGATGGCGATGCCCTCGATCCCGTCGCCCAGCTCCATCCCCAGCAGCGGGTGCATGCCCATCAGGCCCTGGAGCAGCACCGCCAGCTCGTCCGCGGTGCGGCGGGCGTCGGTGGAGATCCGCCAGTGCTCGACGATCTCCTCACCGTCGAACAGGCCGAGCACGGTGTGGGTGTTTCCGACGTCGATGGTGAGCAGCATCAGGCGCCGGCCCCGTCGGTGTCGCGGAAGTCCAGGCCGATGTCGAGGATCGGCGAGGAGTGGGTGAGCGCGCCGACGGCCAGGTAGTCCACGCCGGCCTCGGCGTAGGCGTGGGCGGAGCCGAGGGACAGCCGGCCGGAGGACTCCAGGACCGCGCGGCCGCCCACCAGGGCGACGGCCTCGGCCGTCTGCGACGGGGTGAAATTGTCCAGCAGGATCAGGTCGGCGCCCGCGTCCAGCACCTCGGCGACCTGGTCCATGGTGTCGACCTCGACCTCGATCGGGATGTCCGGGAACTCGGCCCTGACCCGCTTGAAGGCCTCGGCCACCCCGCCCGCCGCGATGACGTGGTTGTCCTTGACGAGCGCGGCGTCGGACAGCGACATGCGGTGGTTGACCCCGCCGCCGCAGCGCACCGCGTACTTCTCCAGGGCGCGCAGGCCCGGGGTCGTCTTGCGGGTGTCGCGGACCTTGGCCTTCGTGCCTTCGAGCACATCGGCCCAGGCCCGGGTGGCGGTGGCGATGCCGGAGAGCCTGCAGAGCAGGTTGAGCGCGCCGCGCTCGCCGGTGAGCAGGTCGCGGGTGCGGGTGGTGACGGTCAGCAGCTTCTGGCCGGGAACGACGCGGTCGCCGTCCTCGACGTGCCGCTCGACCTCGAACTCGGACGTGCAGACGATGGACAGGACGGCCTCGGCAACGTGCAGACCGGCCACCACACCCGCCTCACGGGCGGTGAAGTCGCCGGTGGCCACGGCGTCCTCGGGGACGGTGGCCACGGTGGTGACGTCCACTCCGCCGTCGAGGTCCTCCGCGATGGCGACGTGCGCGACGTCCTCGACCTGGACCGGGTCCAGACCCGCGTCGGCCAGGAGCTGGGCGAGCGACGGGTCGAGGCCGCACTCCAGACCGTCCAGGTCGTAGCCGTCGTCCCCGCCGCAGCCGCAGCCGTCGCCGCAGCCGCCCGCGGCCGGTGCGGGCGCGCCGATCTGGATCAGCGGTACGTCCACGGGTGTGGGGCGCGGATTCTCTTCGGGCGTGCTCACGGTTACGGCTCCTCGGGAGTGGGGTGGGTGGTGCTTGCTGGTGCGCAGTCTGCTGCCCCGGCCGGGCGTACGGGGCCGAACGCCTCGGTATCCGTCCGACGGAGGACCAGCTGCCGGTCGGGGGTGAGCCGTACGACGAGGTGGCGGCGCCAGCTCTCGTCGTCGCGCTCGGGCCGGTCCTCGCGCCAGTGGCAGCCGCGGGTCTCCTCGCGGCTGCGGGCGGCGGCGACCAGGACGCGGGAGACCAGGAGCAGGTTGGTGACCTCCCAGGCCTCGACGCCGGGCACCGCGAGCTTCGGCTCGGCCGCCCCGGCCTTCAGGGCCGCGCTGCGGTGCAGGTCCTCCAGCTCCTCGGCGGCGGTGGCGAGGCTGTCCGCGGAGCGCAGGACGCCGGCGCCGCGGGTCATGATGCGCTGGATCGTGCCCCGGGCCTCGGGGGCCAGCAACGGCGAGGTCACCGGATGCGTGACGACGGCCTCGGCGCCCGCCCGGGGGCGGTCCGCGACGATGTCCGCCGCGATGCGCTCGGCGAACACCAGCCCTTCGAGGAGCGAGTTGGAGGCCAGTCGGTTGGCGCCGTGCACCCCGGTGCAGGCGACCTCGCCGCAGGCGTACAGACCGGGCACGGTCGTACGGCCCCGCAGGTCGGTGCGGATGCCGCCGGAGGCGTGGTGCGCGGCCGGGGCGATGGGGATCGGCTCGGTGACCGGGTCGATGCCGTGCGCCCGGCAGGCCGCCAGGATGGTGGGGAAGCGCTGCTCCCACATCTCGGCGCCGAAGTGACGGGCGTCGAGGTACATGTGCTCGGTGCCGTGCAGCTGCATCTGGCGGATGATGGCCTTGGCGACGATGTCGCGGGGGGCCAGTTCCGCCAGTTCGTGCTGCCCGACCATGAAACGCGTGCCGTGCGCGTCGACGAGGTGGGCGCCCTCGCCCCGTACCGCCTCCGACACCAGGGGCTGCTGGCCCTCGGAGCCGGCGCCGAGGAAGAGGACCGAGGGGTGGAACTGGACGAATTCGAGGTCCGAGACCTCCGCGCCGGCCCGCAGCGCGAGTGCCACGCCGTCGCCGGTGGAGACGGGCGGGTTGGTGGTGGCGGAGAAGACCTGGCCCATGCCGCCGGTGGCGAGGACCACCGCGGGGGCGTGCACCGCGCCGACGCCGTCGTGCTGGCCCTCGCCCATGACGTGCAGGGTGACGCCGGCCGTACGGCCTTCGGCGTCGGTGAGCAGATCGAGGACCAGGGCGTTCTCGACGGTGTGCAGGGCGGCCGAGCGGACGGCTTCGACCAGGGCGCGGGAGATCTCCGCGCCGGTCGCGTCGCCGCCCGCGTGGGCGATGCGGCGGCGGTGGTGGCCGCCCTCGCGGGTCAGCGCGATGTCGCCGTCGTCCGTGGTGTCGAAGTGCGCGCCGATCCCGATCAGCCGCCGCACGGCGTCGGGGCCCTCGGTGACGAGCGTGCGCACCGCCTCCTCGTCGCACAGACCCGCGCCCGCGACCAGGGTGTCGTCGAGGTGCTGCTCGGGGGTGTCGCCCTCGCCGAGGGCCGCGGCGACGCCGCCTTGGGCCCAGCGGGTCGAGCCGTCGTCGAGCCGGGCCTTGGTGACGACGACGGTGGCGAGGCCCGCGGCGGCGCAGCGCAGTGCGGCGGTGAGGCCGGCCACGCCGGAGCCGACCACCACCACATCGGCGTCGATGGACCAGCCGGGGGCGGGGGCGGTCAGCCGTATTCCGGTCACGTGGTGGCTCCGAAGGTCAGCGGGATGTTGTCGATGAGCCGGGTGGTGCCCACCCGGGCGGCGACGGCGAGTACCGCGTCACCGGCGGTGCGGTCGTCGGGGATCTCGGTGAAGTCCGCCGGGTCCACGAGCGCCACGTAGTCGAGGTCGAGCGGGGGCTGTTCGGCCGCCGCGTCGTCCAGGACCGCGCGGGCGGCGGCGCGCACGGCGGCCGGTCCGCCGTCCGGCCTGGCGCGGGCGACCGCCTGCGCGTCGGCGGCCAGCCGGGCCTCGCCGAGCCGGGTGAGCCCGGCGGCCCGGTCACCGCTCGACCCGCCGGCCAGCGCGCGGGCGTGCAGCGCCTGCTGGGCGGCGAGCCGGTCGCGGGCGGCGAACAGGGCCCGGGACAGCGCGAGGGCGGTGTGGCGCTCGTACGCGTCGAGGAAACGGTTGCGGCTGGAGAGCGCGAGGCCGTCGGGCTCCCGGGCCGTCTCCACCCCCACGATCTCCACGGGGAAGTTCAGATCGCGCACCATGCGGCGGATCAGCGCCAGCTGCTGGGCGTCCTTCTGCCCGTAGAACGCGAGGTCCGGGCGGGTGAGGTGGAGCAGCTTGGCGACGACGGTGAGCATCCCGTCGAAGTGCCCGGGGCGCGAGGCCCCTTCGAGGCGCTCGCCCATCGGTCCTGCCGAGATCCGGACCTGCGGTTCCCCGCCGGGGTAGACCTCGTCGGCGGACGGGGCGAAGACCACGTCGCCGCCGGCCGCGCCCACGAGGGCGAGATCGGCGTCGAGGGTGCGGGGGTAGCGCTCCAGGTCCGCGGCCTCCCCGAACTGGAGCGGGTTGACGAAGACCGTGACGACGACCTGCCCGGCCGGGCCGACGGCCGCGCGGGCGGCGCGGATGAGCGAGGCGTGTCCCTCGTGCAGGGCGCCCATCGTCATCACGGCGGCGCGCTCGGGGCGGGCCCGGGGGGCGCCCGCCGTGCTGCCGGCGGTCACGGCCGGGGTGTGGGCGTCGAGCTCCGCGGCGGTGCGGAGCAGGGTGGCGGCGGGGTCGGTCATCGGGACTCCTCCGGTCCGGTGCGGCCGCCGTCGGCCAGGACGCCGAGCAGGTCCTCGGCGAGCTCCGGCTTGAGCATGCCGTGGGCGAGCGCGCGGTCGGCGGTGGCGCGGGCCATCGCGACGTACCCGGCCACCGTCTGCGGGGCGTGGGTGCGCAGCTCGCCGATGTGCGCGGCGACCGTACCGGCGTCACCGCGGGCGACCGGGCCGGTCAGGGCGGCGTCACCGGAGCGCAGGGCGTTGTCGAGCGCGGCGCCGAGCAGCGGGCCGAGCATCCGGTCGGGGGCGGCGACCCCCGCCGTGCGCAGCAGCTCCATCGACTGGGCGACCAGCGTGACCAGGTGGTTCGCGCCGAGGGCGAGAGCCGCGTGGTAGAGCGGGCGGGACTCCTCGGCGATCCACTCGGGTTCGCCGCCCATCTCGATGACGAGCGCCTCGGCCGCGAGCCTCAGCTGTTCGGGGGCGGTGACGCCGAAGGAGCAGCCGGCCAGCCGCTGGACGTCCACGGAGGTGCCGGTGAACGTCATCGCCGGGTGCAGGGCGAGCGGCAGGGCGCCGGCCCGCAGCGCGGGGTCCAGCACCTTCGTGCCGTACCGCCCCGAGGTGTGCACGATCAGCTGTCCCGGCCGGACCGCGCCGGTCTCGGCCAGGCCCTCGACGAGGCCCGGCAGGGCGTCGTCGGGGACGGTCAGCAGGACGAGCTCGGCGCGCGCCAGGACCTCGGCGGGCGTCACCAGGGGGACGTCGGGGAGCAGGTCGGCGGCGCGGCGCACCGAGGCGTCGGAGACGCCGGAGACGGCCACCGGGCGGTGTCCCGCCAGCCGCAGGGCCGCGGCCAGTGCGGGGCCGACGCGGCCCGCGCCGACGACGCCGACGGTGAGGCGGGCGGGGCGGTCCCTCGCGTCGAGGGGCTCCTTGGGGGCTGTTGTATTCACGCGGCAGGTGCCTTCCGTTCCAGTCCGCGGGGGGTACCGGACGATTTCTCTGCATGCTACGCCAGCGTTTCGTCCGGCTCCCGACTGTCCACAGGCTGTGGGAAACCCCGGCCGTCCGG
>NZ_JAFMPZ010000319.1 GCF_017353455.1 Streptomyces laculatispora | reverse complement strand
CTTCACGTCGAAGCGGTATTCGAACAGCTTGACCTGTATGTCGTTGCAGGTACCCGGCTGCGCGGCGGCTGGAGCCGTGGCCGGCCGGAGGTCGCCCATGTCTTCGCGTTCTGGGAGAACCGGGTCTTCTACGACTCCTTCATGGCACGCGGGCACGACGCCCTGGCCGCCGCGCAGTCGGGTACCTGCAACGACATACAGGTCAAGCTGTTCGAATACCGCTTCGACGTGAAGACCGGCTTCGAACCCGGTTTCACCGACGCGGACGTGCTCAGGGTGGCGCACAGCAAGGTGCACGAGGACCGGGTCGAGCACTTCGCGCTGATGCAGCAGCGGGTGTGGAATCCGGCGATGGCCGGATCGCCCGGGATGCTGCGAGGAGTGTTCGGAGAGGCGCCGGGCCATGAGTTCCTGGTCCTTTCCATGTGGCAGTCGAGCGCCGAACGCGGCAAGTACCGGGCGGGGAGTGTCGAACGGCTCTCGCAGCGGGCGCAGACCGAGGACGACGTCGCGGCGCTCTCCGGGGACGTGGTGCAGCTCGAACCGTCGTGGACGGTGTGAGCGGACCAGGCGCCGGAGTCCAGCCCGCGACATGCGACGGTCGGGATCCGGACAATTGCTCGAACGGTGGCGACTCGATCTAGGGTCGGTACATGGCAAGACCGCAACGCATTGTCCTCGTCCGTCACGGCGAGTCCGAGGGCAATGTCGATGACACGGTGTACGAGCGTGAGCCCGACCACGCGCTGAGGCTTACCGCGACAGGGCTGCGGCAGGCTCGCGAGACGGGGGTGCGGCTGCGCGAGCTCTTCGACGGCGAGCGGGTCAGTGTGTACGTCTCGCCCTACCGCCGTACGCACGAGACGTTCAGGTCCTTCGGCCTCGACCTGGAACGCGTGCGGGTGCGGGAGGAGCCGCGGCTGCGCGAGCAGGACTGGGGGAACTGGCAGGAACGGGAGGACGTCAGGCTGCAGAAGGCGTACCGGGATGCCTACGGGCACTTCTTCTACCGCTTCGCGCAGGGCGAGTCCGGAGCGGATGTGTACGACCGGGTGGGCGCGTTCCTGGAGAGCCTGCACCGGAGTTTCGAGGCTCCGGACCACCCGCCGAACGTCCTGCTGGTCACGCACGGTCTGACCATGCGGCTGTTCTGTATGCGCTGGTTCCACTGGTCCGTGGCGGAATTCGAATCTCTCTCGAACCCGGGCAACGGTGAGTCCCGCACGCTGGTGCTCGGCAAGGACGGGCGCTACACACTTGACCGGCCGTTCGAGCGCTGGCGTACCCCTGAGCCGTACGGCATCACCGGATAGAGTGGGAGCGATGACCGAATCGGCTTCCGACCAGCGCTTCGAACGCGCCCTTGCCAGCCTGCGCGGCCTCTCCGTGGGAGACGCTCTGGGCTCCCAGTTCTTTGTGCCCGCCAACTATCCGCTCCTGAAGGACCGTGCCCTGCCCCCGGGGCCCTGGCAGTGGACCGACGACACGGAAATGGCCTGTTCGGTCCTGTCCGTGCTCCGGGAGCACGACCGAATCGACCAGGACGCGCTCGCCCGCTCCTTCGCGGTGCACCACGATTTCGACCGGGGCTACGGTCCTGCCGTGAACCGCCTGCTCAGGCTGGTCCGGGAGGGCGGGGACTGGCGGGAGCTGGCCTCCGCGCTGTTCAACGGCCAGGGGTCGTGGGGCAACGGCTCGTCGATGCGCATCGCACCGCTCGGCGCCTGGTACGCGGACGACCCCGAGCAGGCCACGCACCAGGCCGAGATCTCCTCGTACCCGACCCACCAGCACCGGGAAGCCGTCGTGGGCGCGATGGCCGTGGCGGCGGCCGCCTCGCTCGCGGCGTCGCCCGCCGGCCCGCCGAAGCCGGCGGACCTCCTCGACGGCGTCATCGCGCTCGTACCGCGCAGCGCGGTCGGTGCCGGACTGCGCCGGGCCCGCGACATGCTCGACTACCGCGACGCCGGCACGGTCGCCGCGGTCCTCGGCAACGGCCGTCGTACCAGCGCGCACGACACCGTCCCGTTCGCCCTCTGGTCCGCGGCCCGCAGCCTCGGCGACTTCGAGCAGGCCTTCTGGGTGACCGCGCAGGCGGGCGGAGACGTCGACACGACCTGCGCGATCGTCGGCGGAGTGGTCGCGGCGGGCACAGCGGGCGCGCCACCTGCCGACTGGACGGCCAGGACGGAGCAGCTTCCCGGCTGGCTGGCCCGGTAGGAAGCGGCGCGCCGTACCCGAGTGTCACGGTACTGCCACAGCGCTTCCCTGTTCGGCCGACGCCGGTAACGGGGGGGTACTCTTTCGGCCACGCCGCCCTCGGTGATCATTACGACGGGTGCGCACCGAATGAGACGCCGGGGGGCCGCGCGCTGCCCAGGGCTCGCGTGGGCGGACCTCGGTGGGGAGGGGTCCCATGTCCGATCACAGATCAGAACCACCCCGGCCTGAGAATGCGTCGGGGTCGCCGGAGCCGGCGGATCCGCCCGGAGCGTCCGGGGCGGGGGCGCCCGGGCCGGGGCCGGCCAAAGCACAGCTGTCCAAGCCCGCGCAGGTGCCCGCGCAGTCCGGCACGCCGAATCCCGCCGTCCCGGACGAGCGCGACACCGTGCCGGAGCCTCCGAAGGTGCCGAAGTACGCGCAGCAGGCCCATCCGCAGCCGCCGCCCGCTCCCTGGGGATACAACGCCAAGCGGACGCCCTCGGAGCTCACGCGGATCCGCCCCGCCGAACCGGGGGTCATCCCCGTAGCGACTCTCTGGTCCGTGCTGGCCACCGCGCTGCTCAGCGCCCTGCTGCTCGGTGACGGAATCGGTCCGAACCTGCTCGTCGTGGCGGTGCCCGCGGCCCTCGCGGCGTACTTCGCCGCACGGGCGGCCGGTCGCCGCCTGCGCCCGTGGACCGTTGTCTGGGCGGTCGGCGGCCTCTCGCTTCTCGTCGTCCCGGCACTCCGGGACGCGGGCTGGCCGGTCTTCCTCGCCATCGTGTCCGCCGTGGCGGTGGGCTCGCTCGCGCTGCACGGCAGTCGTGGCTGGCTCGGGATCTTCCTCGGTTCGCTGGGACTCCTGACGTCCGTCGCCGGATCGCTGGGCTGGGGCGCCCATGGCGTACGCGACCGGATGGCGGACTCCCGGGGCCGCTGGGGTGTCGTGTTCCGCTCCACGGCCGTGGCGATTGTGCTGCTCATCGTGTTCGGAGCGCTCTTCGCGAGCGCCGATGCCGCGTTCGCCGACGTACTGGGCAGCCTGATGCCCGATGTGTCGCTGGGCGAAGGCCCGTGGCGGCTGTTCCTCGGCGTGATCGGGCTCGTGGGCGCGCTCGCCGCCGCGTACACCGCCGCCGCCCCGGTGCGCTGGGACGGGGTGGTGGTGCCTCCCGGCACAGCACGCGGGCGGCTGGAATGGGCGCTGCCGCTGATCGTCCTGAATCTGCTCTTCGCCGTCTTCCTCGCCATTCAGGTCACGGTGCTGCTCGGCGGATACGGCAAGCTCATGGCCGAAACCGATCTCAGTGACCAGTACGCCCAGTACGCCCGCGAGGGCTTCTGGCAGCTCCTCTGGGCCACCCTGCTCACCCTTGTGGTCATCGCGCTCGCGCTGCGCTGGGCGCCTCGCGGCGGAGCACGCGACCGTACGCTCGTGAAGGCCGTGCTCGGCACGCTGTGTCTGCTGACCCTCGTGGTCGTCGCCTCCGCACTGCGGCGGATGGATCTGTACGTCGAGGCCTACGGTCTGACCCGGCTGCGTATCTCCGTGGCGGCGGTGGAGCTCTGGCTCGGTGTGGTCCTCGTGCTGATCATGGCAGCGGGGGTGTTCGGCGCCAAGCTGCTTCCGCGCGCTGTCGCGGCGAGTGCGGCCGTCGGGGTGCTGGCCTTCGGCCTGGTCTCGCCGGACGGCCTGATCGCGGAACAGAACGTGCACCGCTACCGCCAGGGGCACTCGATCGACATCCAGTACCTCCGCGGCCTCTCCGCCGATGCGGTGCCGGCTCTGGACACCTTGCGCGAGCCGCTGCGCTCCTGCGCCCTGCAGGAGATCCAGCGGACGCTGAGGAGCTCGGACACACCCTGGTACGCGACGAGTTGGGGCGAGGCGCGGGCCCGGGACATTCTCGGCGACTGGGATCCCGGTGTGCGGGCGCGCGACTGCCAGGGCCTGGGGCCGGGCGATGGAGGGAGCGAACGCGGCGACGACGGGGGCGACGCGTACGACCCGTACTGCCTGTGCTGATCTGTACTGCCTGTGCTGATCCGTACAGCCTGTACCGATCCGTACGCCTCGGCTGATCCATGCGGGCCTGTCCGACGGACCGGGGCCGGACGGGTCCCGTCCGTACGGTCCCGTCCGCATGGACGGCTGTGCGTTACGCGGCCGCCCCTCCCGCCGACGCCTTGCCGCTCAGCGCGTCCAGATCGCTCTTGCGCACCCGGATCACCAGCGCCGCGGTGAGCAGGGCGAGGGCCGCCATGGCCACCGCCGCGATGAACGCGGTCGAGATGCCCTGGGCGAGCACCTGGTGCCCCCAGCTCCCCGGCAGCTCCCGGGTCCTGGCGAACTCCGCCTTCTGTTCGGGCGACGCCTTCGCCAGGAACCGCGGAACCAGCTTCTCCGCCTCGTTGCGGCTTGCCGTGCCGAAGACCGTGACCAGGATCGAGAGTCCCAGCGAACCGCCCACCTGCTGGCTCGCGTTGAGTAGACTGGACGCCGCCCCCGCCTCGTGCTGGGCGACGCCGGAGACCGCGGTGAGGGTGAGCGTCACGAAGTTCAGCCCCATGCCGAAGCCGAACAGCAGCATCGGTCCCAGCACCCCCGACAGATAGGAGCTGTCGGAGGATATGAGCGTGAGCCAGCCGAGACCCACACCGGTGAGCGCCGAGCCGGTGACCATGAAGGGCTTCGGTCCGAGCACCGGAAGGAACCGCTGCGAGAGTCCGGCCCCGGCGGCGATCGCGACGGCTACGGGCAGGAACGCCAGGCCCGATTCGATCGGGCTGTAGGCCAGTACGTTCTGCACGAACAGCACGATGAAGAAGAACATGCCGAGCATGGCCGCGGCCAGGCTGAGCATGATCACGTACGTTCCGGAGCGGTTGCGGTCGGCGAACATCCGCAGCGGGGTGATCGGCTCCCTGGCGCGCATCTCGATGAGGACGAACGAGGCGAGCAGTACGACTGCGGCGCCGAACGAACTCAGGGTGAGGGAGTCGCTCCAGCCCTCCTCGGACGCCCGGATGAACCCGTAGACGAGCGAGGCCATGCCGAGGGTCGAGGTCAGGGCTCCCGATATGTCGAAGCGGCCCGGATGCCTCTCCGACTCGTTGATGTACAGCGGAGCGAGTACGGCGATCAGAACGCCGATCGGTACGTTGACGAAGAAGACCCAGCGCCAGTCCAGCCATTCGGTGAGCATTCCGCCCGCCAGCAGGCCGATCGCGCCGCCACCCGCCGACACGGCGGCGAAGACACCGAAGGCCCGGTTGCGCTCCGGACCCTCCGGGAACGTGGTGGTGATGAGGGCGAGTGAGGTCGGTGAGGCGATCGCGCCGCCGACGCCCTGGAGCGCGCGGGCCGCGAGCAACTGCCAGGGTTCCTGGGCGAATCCGCCGAGCAGCGAGGCCAGGGTGAAGATCAGGATTCCGGCCATGAAGACCCGGCGGCGGCCGAGGATGTCCCCGGCCCGGCCGCCGAGCAGCAGCAGCCCGCCGAAGGTGAGGGTGTAGGCGCTGAGGACCCAGGAGAGATCGGTGGTCGAGAAACTCAGGGCGTTCTGGATGTGCGGGAGCGCGATGTTGACGATCGTGGCATCGAGCACAACCATCAACTGGCAGGCGGCGATGACGGTCAGGGCGATGCCCGGGCGGCCTTGCCGGCGTGCCGGGCTCGGTGCGCTCCGCGCTTCTAACTGAGAGGTTGTCACTATGGTTCCCCCACAAGTGAATTAGTGAACGAACCCGTTCACTGTTCCCGGCAGCGGTAGTGAGTCCCCTCCAGTGAACGCAAGCGTTCACTGGATCCGCTGTTGCCCGGTCCTGTCCGCAACCGCCGCCCCGGCCGGGGACTGCTCGGTCCCGTCCGGCCCCACGCGCCGCCCTGTCCCGCTGTGCCCCTCCGGGTCCGAGTGCCGGCCGGGCCGGTGCGGGTGCGGCGAACCCGTTTTCGATGGAGAGAAGCTCATGGATACTTCGCGATCGGCGGCCGCCGCCCGGCCGCCGGTGGTGTCCCTCCGCCGCCGAGGCCCCGTGCTGGAGCGCGCGATCCTCGAAGCCGCACTGGAGCGGCTGAGTACGGTCGGCTGGAACGGGCTCACGATGGAGGGGGTCGCCGCGGGAGCCCAGACCGGGAAGGCGGCGATCTACCGGCGATGGCCCTCCAAGGAGGATCTGGTCGCCGACGCGTTGCGCTGCGCGCTGCCGGCGATCGGCGATGCGCCCGACTCCGGCAACATCCGTGACGACCTCTATCAGCTGTGCCGGACGCTGCGTGACGGCATGCTCTCCAAGTCCGGCACCGCACTGCGGTCGGTCCTTCACGAGTGTGATGCGAGCACGGCCGAACGGTTCCAGTCGGTGATCCTCAACGGTGTGATCGGGCCGTCGACCGATCTCATCAGGGAAGTGGTGAGCCGTGGGGTCGACCGGGGTGAGGTTCGCCCCGATGCCTTGCGCGGGCTGGCCTTCGACGTGATCCCCGCGATGATGATGTATCGCAGCAAGGTGTGCGGCAGCGAATGGAGCGACGGCGACATCGCCGAGCTGATCGATCAGGTCGCGATGCCGTTCTTCCGCTCCGGCGCCCGCTGACCGTCCTCGCCGGACGCCGCCCGGGGCCCCTCACGGCGACACCGTCATGATCCGCCCCGGACGGCGGCGGCCGGCAGGTGCCCCGGGGTGTTCTCGGCGGCCGCATCGGCGTACGCTTGCTGGCGCCATGCCGTATGAACCACCCACGCACACCGTCGAGCGCTCACTGCGCGCCACCACCGGTGCCAGGACCGTCGCCGGTGTCGACGAGGTCGGGCGCGGGGCGTGGGCGGGTCCGGTCACCGTGTGTGCGGCCGTCACCGGTCTCCGCAAGCCGCCCGCCGGGCTCACCGACTCCAAACTGATCAGCCCCAAGCGCCGCGCCGAACTCGCGCCGCTGCTGGAGCGATGGGTCACCGCGTACGGCCTCGGTGACGCCTCCGCGCAGGAGATCGACGAGCTCGGGATGACCGCCGCTCTCCGGCTCGCGGCCGTCCGCGCCCTGGAGGCGCTGCCGGTGCGTCCGGACGCGGTGATCCTCGACGGCAAGCACGACTACCTGGGCCGCCCCTGGCAGGTCCGTACCGTGATCAAGGGCGACCAGTCCTGCATCGCGGTGGCGGCGGCCTCGGTGATCGCGAAGGTCCGCAGGGACAAGGTGATGGCCGAACTCGGCGCGGAATCCGGTGAGTACGAGGACTTCGCGTTCGGCGCCAATGCCGGATACCCGTCCCCCGTGCACAGGGCCGCACTGGAGGAGCGGGGCCCCACGGCCCACCACCGCCTCTCCTGGTCCTACCTCGACGCGCTGCCCAGGTGGCAGCACCTCAAGAAGGTCCGCTTCTCCGCCGAGGCGGCCGCACTGGAAAGCGGGGGCCAGCTCGGCTTCGACTTCTGATCGCACACGCGTGCCCACCCGCCGATGTCTTGTACGGCGGCGTTTGATAGACAACCACCCATGCCTCTCATCCCCGAGGAGCCTCAGATTCACGAGAGCGCCCAGGGTCCCCGCGCGACTTCGGCCACCGGCCGCACCGCGTCGACCCCTCGTCCCGTACCCGGCCCGCGTACAGCGGCCATGCCGCGCCCCGGTCGTCCGGGTCCCGGCCCCGCGAGGCCAGCGCCCCCGGCGCAGCGCCCGCACCCCACCTCCGGCCGGCCCCAGGCCGCTCCGCCGGAGAATCGTTCCTCGCCGCAGCTCCAGCTGATCCCCGCCTCGGCCGACGGCGCGCTCGTCGCCGCCGACGAGGCGGTGGACCTGCTGCTCGACTCCGGTCGGGCACCCGGCGACATCCTGGTGCTCACCACGGGTGAGCAGCACCCGTGGGCGACGCACGAGCTGTCCTTCGGTGAAGCCGCCTACTGGGCCCAACACGAAGCCGGCGACGACGTGTTCTTCGCCGGAGCCGCAGCCGCGGACCGGCTGAAGTCCCGGCCGGTGGTGATCGTCGCGGTCAACGGTGCCGTGGACGCCGCCGCCGCTCAGGCGCTGTCCACCGCGAAGCGCAGCGCCGGAGCCCTGCTGATCGTCTGCGGTGACCCGCAGCCGGTCAACGCGGTGTTCGGCGCGGGCGTCTGACCGCAGCGCGAGCCGGCCTGTGGTGACCCGGCTGCCCGTAAGGGGCGGCCGGGCCCACGACCGGGTCAGCGGGCCGCGCTGTGGTGCAGAGCCTGGGCCGCCCCACCGCCGGTGCGCGACGGAGCCTGCTCCTGGTCCAGCGGGTCGGCGAGAGCGGCCGGCTGCGAGGTGGAGCTGGGGCGGCGACCGCCCCGTCCTTCGCCCAGCACCTGCCAGCCGCCGCGGGTCAGCGTGATGTACGCGCCGCACCTCAGGCCGTGCAGGGTGCAGGCGTCCCGCAGCCCCCACATCCACGCCCCGTCCTCCTCCGTCCAGCGCTCGTCGCCCTCACGGCAGTAGAGAAGTACCGCGGTACGCACGGGTGTGCGGCGGCGCAGATCGTGCGGGATGACCCGGCGCAGATGCGCCAGCAGTGAGTTACGGAGTTCCCAGCCGTCCGCCGTCACCGAGCGGCGGGCGAACGAGGCACTGGCCGTCAGGCGTTCCTCGTGATCGAGCACGGCGACGACGGCGGTCGCCGGAGTCGGCCGGTGCCTGGCGTGCAGGCCGCTGACAACCTCGCGCGGGTTGCGCAGCAGCGGTATGCCCGCCGCGGCCCACTCGGCCGGTTCGAGTATCCGGGCAAGGCGGTTGGCGGAGTCGGCGGCTGCCGACATCGAAGTGGCTGCGGACGGAGCGAATCCGAAGGTCACGGTCCTCCCTTCGCATACGCGCCCACGATGCGGGCAGGGTCGGGTGAGGGCGCGCCGCGGCACAGCCCTTCCGGGCCGCGAAAGAAACTGTGCGGGGAGCGAGCCCAATTCTCCCTGGCGCATCGGCAGGCGGCAACGAGCAATCGGCGCAGCTGACGGTAATCAGCTGGAATGACACGGATATCCCTGCCCAATCAGGCCCCGGATGACGCCACCTGTCACGCCTGAACAGCGAGGACCAGCGGAAACACAGCGCCCGTTCCGGCCCGCCGCAGCTCCGGGGGCCGCTGGGGATACGGCATGGCCCCGGTCCGCGTCCTGCGGCCCCTGAGCGCGCCGCTCACGACGGTGCGACCCGGCGGCCGCGTGGTGCGTGGGTGCCCCGTGAGTCGGTTGTCACGCGAGGTGAAGTGGTCGATTGTCCGTGCCATCGGGTTGCATGGGGGCATGGACAACCTGGAGCTCCGCACTGAAGCCGATGCCATCCTCGCTGAGCTCGTCGGTGACCCCGGGGGTTCGGCACGGCTGCGGGAGGACCAGTGGCAGGCGGTGTCGGCCCTGGTGCAGGAGCACCGTCGTGCGCTGGTGGTGCAGCGGACCGGCTGGGGCAAGTCAGCTGTGTATTTCGTGGCCACCGCTCTGTTGCGGCGGCGTGGCTCGGGACCCACGGTGATCATTTCGCCGCTCCTGGCGCTGATGCGCAACCAGGTTGAGTCGGCGGCGCGGGCCGGAATCCAGGCACGCACCATCAACTCGGCCAACCCGGAGGAGTGGGAAACGATCTACGGGGAAGTGGAGCGCGGCGAGACCGACGTTCTCCTTGTGAGCCCGGAACGGCTCAATTCCGTGGATTTTCGCGATCAGGTGCTGCCGAAGCTCGCGGCCACGACCGGTCTGCTGGTGGTCGACGAGGCGCACTGCATCTCCGACTGGGGGCACGACTTCCGGCCTGACTACCGCCGGCTGCGCACCATGCTCGCGGAGCTGCCGGCGGGGGTGCCGGTGCTGGCCACGACCGCGACCGCGAACGCCCGGGTGACAGCGGATGTGGCCGAGCAGTTGGGCACGGGGAGCGGTGACGCCCTGGTTCTGCGGGGGCCGCTGGACCGGGCGAGCCTTCGGCTGGGCGTGCTGGAGCTGCCGGATGCGGCTCACCGGCTGGCGTGGCTGGGGGAGCGGCTGGGGGATCTGCAGGGTTCGGGAATCATCTACACGCTGACCGTGGCGGCAGCGGAAGAGGTCGCGGCGTTCCTGCGGCAGCGCGGGTACCCCGTGGCCTCCTACACCGGGAAGACGGAGAACGCCGACCGGCTGCAGGCCGAGGAGGACCTGCTGGCGAACCGGGTGAAGGCACTGGTGGCGACCTCTGCGCTGGGGATGGGGTTCGACAAGCCGGACCTGGGATTCGTGGTGCACCTGGGGTCGCCCTCCTCCCCGATCGCCTACTACCAGCAGGTCGGGCGTGCGGGGCGCGGGGTGGACCATGCGGATGTGCTCTTGCTGCCGGGCCGGGAGGACGAGGCGATCTGGGCGTACTTCGCCTCGGTCGGCTTCCCGCCCGAGGAGCAGGTGCGACGCACTCTCGACGTCCTTGAGCAGGCGGGCCGGCCGCTGTCGCTGCCGGCGCTGGAGCCGTTGGTGGAGCTCCGGCGCTCGCGGCTGGAGTCCATGCTGAAGGTCCTGGACGTGGACGGGGCGGTCAAGCGGGTGAAGGGCGGCTGGACGGCCACCGGGCAGCCGTGGACCTACGACGCGGAGCGGTATGCGTGGGTGGCGCGCCAGCGGAAGGCCGAGCAGCAGGCCATGCGGGACTACGTGGCGACCACGGGGTGCCGGATGGAGTTCTTGCAGCGGCAGCTCGACGACGAGAAGGCAGCCCCCTGCGGTCGCTGCGACACCTGCGCAGGGCCCTGGCTCGATACCGCCGTCTCACCCGGCTCTCTCGCCGGGGCGGCCGGCGAGCTGGACCGCCCGGGGGTCGAGCTGGAGCCGCGCCGCATGTGGCCCACGGGCATGGCGGCGGTCGGCATCGACCTCAAGGGCCGCATCCCCGCAGGCCAGCAGGCGGCCATGGGGCGCGCCCTCGGCAGGTTGTCGGACATCGGCTGGGGCAACCGTCTGCGCCCCCTGCTGGCGGAGCAGGTACCGGACGGGCCGGTCCCGGACGACGTGCTGACCGCCGTCGTGACGGTGGTGGCCGACTGGGCCCGTTCACCGGGCGGCTGGGCCAGTGGTGCCCCTGACGCGGTGGCGCGGCCGGTCGGCATCGTCGCCATGCCTTCCCGCACCCGCCCGCACCTGGTCTCCTCCGTGGCCGAAGGGCTGGCCCGGGTCGGCAGGCTCCCGCTGCTGGGCAGCCTGGCCTACACCCCGCAGGCCGGCGAGTACGCGGGCCACCGCAGCAACTCCGCCCAGCGGCTCCGGGCCCTGGCCGCCTCGTTCACCGTCCCCGACGAACTCGCCGCCGCCCTGGCCAGCGCCCCCGGCCCGGTCCTGCTCGTCGACGACTACACCGACTCGGGATGGACCCTGGCCGTCGGCGCACGCCTCCTGCGCCAGGGCGGAGCCGGTCAGGTGCTCCCGCTCGTTCTCGCTCAGGCCGGATAGAGCGATCCACGACGACCGCTCGCGGCCACGACGGCCGCGCGACCCCCTGTGGATAACTTATCCACAGGGGGTCGCGGATTCTCGCCCGGCACGAGACGGTCATGCCATGAACAAGCACCACGAATCCACCGGCCCGTCCGACGAGCAGCAGATCACCCTGCGAGGTCCGGCCGAGCTGGCCGATGCCCTCCCGTATCTCATGGGATTCCATCCGAACGACAGCGTGGTCATGGTCGCCCTGCACGGTGGCCGGGGCCGCTTCGGCGGGCGGCTCAGGCTCGGCATTCCGCAGTCCGAGCAGGAGTGGCCGTCGGTTGCCGAGCAACTCGCGGAGTGTCTGGTCAAGGGGAGCGAGCGGCGCGGTGGCCGGCCCGACGCGATCGTCGTCTTCCTCTGCCAGGATCCGGCCGAAGGAGAGACCGGCAGCCAGATCATGGAGCGTCTGCGGCCCTTCGCCCAGCGACTGCGCACCGCCTGCGGCGCACTGGATGTGCCCGTGCTCGAAGCGCTCTGCATCTCCGACAGCCGCTACTGGTCCTATTGCTGCCCCGACGCCCGGTGCTGCCCGGTCGACGGCAATCCGCTGGCCGTGCCCGGCACCTCGGTGATGGCGGCCGCGGCGACCTACGCGGGCATTCAAGTACGGGGATCGCTGCGTGAGATGGAGGCGAGGCTGACGCCCCTGGCAGCCACGGCGGGTACGGGGCAGCAGCAGGCGCTCGATTCGGCAGGGGCCGCGCTGCTGCCGAAGCTCCTCGACGAGGAGGGCCGCAGGGAGGTCGGCGGCTCGACGCTGAAGCTCGCCCGGCGGCTCATGAAACGCCTCGGGGAGGCGCCGGCGGCGCTGCCCTCGATGTCCGACCTCAACGACGACCGGCTGATCAGTCACGAGGAGGCCGCCGCGGTGATTCTCGGCCTCCAGGACCGGGAGACCCGCGACAGGGCCGCGGAATGGATGGAAGGGCCCGAGGCGGAGTCCGCGATGAGGCTGTGGCGGGCGCTGGCACGCCGTTGTGTCGCCCCGTACGAGGAGCACGCGGCGGCCCCGCTGACCCTGGCGGGCTGGGTCGCGTGGTCCACCGGTGACGAACCGGCCGCGCGGGTCGCGCTGGGCCTCGCCCTGCGGCTGGATCCCGGATACACCTTCGCCCAGCTCCTGCACGAGGCGTGCAACCAGGGCCTCGATCCGGAGACGCTGCGACGCTGCCTGCGCGGTGAGCGCGCCACACGGACGGTGCGGCGCGGCCACCGCGCGGGACGGGTCGCGGGGGCCCGTTCCGCACGGGCGCGGGCAGCCGTGCGACGCGGGACGCGGACGCGCTCCACCAGGCCCGGAACGGCAACCGGCCCGGCGACCGCCAGGCGTCGCGCCGGACAGTCGCGGACCCAGGGCCGCCGGGGGGCCAGGACCCGCCGATGACGGTGGCACACCGCGAGTAACGGGCTGCGGCTCCCGGGCACCCCGGGCGGCGACGCGGAATCCGGCGACGCGGTGAATCCGAGGTGTCGGCGACCTGGCCCCGAGGCGCGGGGGAGCGCGGGGCAGGGCGCGCCGGGGCGGGCTCCGGCCGGTGTAGGGA
>NZ_JAFMPZ010000318.1 GCF_017353455.1 Streptomyces laculatispora | reverse complement strand
GATGTCATGGCCGCGCCGGGCGCCGACGTCGCACGCGTCGGCAGGATCGCCCGCACCCGAACGGCAGCCGGCAACTCAAGCCTGGCGGACGGCCGATGTGCCGGTATGCCGAGGGCGCCGAGCCCAGCGGTGACCGGGGGCGGGGCGTGGGCGGAAGCCGGTTCGCGGCAGTGCCGGCCGGCAGGAAGGCGGCGGTGAAGGCCACATGGCCCGTCCGGAGTTGAACCCGCGGCTGCTGCCGGGCTCTCGGTGCGCGAGGCCCGGAACACCAACGGCACCGCGGCCGGGGGGACATGGCGCGCGGGGTCCCCCAATGCCGAGCTGGTTGGTACGTCAAAATAGTTCTATCGCGAACCTTCTCCCGGCCTCCCACCGTCCGAATGTCACACGCAGCGACGAGACGGTTGCAGTTGCCACGGGTGTGACCAATAACGGACCGCTAATTTCCGTTTCGGCTCGCTCTCCTGGCGGCCGATCAGTAGCCTCTGGTCAACACTGACCATGAACATGGCCGGACCGCCGTGGCGACTTGTTGGAGACATCGATGGAGCGTCCCGCCTGGGCACCGCAAGGCATAGACATTTCGGTGCCGAGCGTGTCCCGAATGTATGACTTCTATCTGGGCGGCTCGCACAATTTCGAGGTGGACCGGGAAGCGGCCCGCAAGGCCATGGAGTTCATGCCGGGACTTCCCAAGATCATGCAGGCGAACCGCGCCTTTATGCGCCGGGCGGTGCGCTTCGCACTCGGTGAGGGGATCTCCCAGTTCCTGGACATCGGTTCCGGGATACCGACCTTCGGAAATGTCCACGAGGTCGCTCAGGGGATCGACCCGGAGGCCCGGGTGGCGTACGTCGACCACGATCCCGTCGCGGTCGCACACAGCCAGGCCGTACTCGAGGGCAATTCCGGAGCGGTGATCGCCACCGCCGATCTGCGCCGGCCGCAGGAGATCCGGGACAATCCGGAGATCTCCAAACTCCTCGACTTCGACCGGCCGGTGGCACTGTTGCTCGTCGCCGTACTCCATTTCATCGAGGACTCCGACGACCCGCACACGGCTGTCGCGGAACTGCGCGACATTCTGGCCCCCGGCAGCCTCATCATCATCACCCACGCCTCGTACGAGGGCGTCCCGCTGACGCAGGAAGAGGCGGGCGGCGCGGTCGGGGTGTACAAGAACATCCGAAACCCGCTGGTCATGCGCGCGCGCGATGAGGTCGGCCGGTTCTTCGACGGGTACGAGATGGTCGAGCCCGGCCTGGTGCCCATGCCCCACTGGCACCCCGACACCCCCGTCGTGCAGGCCAACGAAGACCCATATGCCTTTTCGGGCTTCGCAGGAGTGGGACGCAAGGCGTGAGCATTCCCGCCCAGTCGTCCGGAGCACCGGACGCGGAGCCCGACGGCCCCGAGGACCGGCTCCGGCGATTCGCCACGATCTGGAGCCGGGCCATCTTCCCGTCGACGGCCACCTCCTTGACCCGGCCGGAGTTCGAACAGCATCTGCTCCCGCTGGCCCGCATGCTCAGTGACACCCTGCACGCCCGCCCCTTCGACGCCGCATCGGCGACCGGAGTGGGCGCCGCGCTCGTCGCGGCGCACTGCACGGACCCGGACGCGCTCAGCTCCACGCTCGGCGTCGTCGACTCCTACCTCGTCCTCTACTGCGGAAGCAACGGACCGGTGGCACTGGCGACCGAGGACAGCCGCTCCCGCTGTGCCCGGATCCAGCACGCCGTCGCGGGCGGGTTCTCCCAGGCGCTGCGCGAGCGGACCCTCGCCGAGCAGGAGGCCATCGCCCGCTCCGCGCTCTCCGCGCGCTCCCACGCCGAACAGGCGCTGCACGCGACCGAGGCGCGGTTCCGGGCCGTCTTCAAGGACGCCGCCATCGGCATCGGGATCGCCGACCTCGACGGCAATGTGCTGGAGGTCAACGACACCCTCACCCGGATGTTCGGCGGGCTCGAACACCATGTGCGCAGCCACCGCGTCAACGAGTGGGTCCACCCCGAGGACTCCCCGAAAATCTGGGCGTACTACAACGAGCTGGTGAGCGGAGAGCGCGAGCACTACCGGGTCGAGAAGGCGTTCTACCGCAACGACGGAACTGTCCTGTGGACCAATCTGACGGTGTCGCTGCTGCGCGACTCCGAGGGCCGGCCGGAGTACCAGCTGGCGTTGTTGGAGGACACCACCGAACGCAGGCTGCTCAATCTGCGCCTGCGGTACGAGGCTACGCACGACGCGCTCACCGGCCTGCCGAACCGGACACTGTTTTTCGAGCGTCTCGAGAAAGCGCTCTCGGGCGGTGAAGGCAGCCGTTTCGGCCTCTGCTATCTGGATCTGGACGGCTTCAAGGCGATCAACGACAGCCTGGGCCATGCCTCGGGCGACCGGCTGCTCGTCGAGGTCGCGGACCGGCTGCAGAGCTGTGCTACCGCGCCGGGCGAGATGGTGGCGCGGCTGGGCGGCGACGAGTTCGTGGCCCTGACCACCGGGCCCGACACGGCGTCGGAGGTCGACGAGCTCGCCTGCCGGATTCTCGGGGTGCTCGCCACTCCGATCCGGCTGGACGGGCGTGAGCTGACCGTCCGGGGGTCCATCGGGATCGTCGAGGGCCCGGCCGGTGAACGCAGCGCCGCCGAGGTGCTGCGCAGCGCCGACATCACGATGTACCGGGCCAAGTCCGCCGGCGGCAACCGCTTCGAGCTGGCCGACGCCGAGGCGGACGCCCGTGCCATCACCCGGCACGGCCTGACCACGGCGCTGCCGGCCGCGCTGGAGCGCGGCGAGTTCTTCATCGAGTACCAGCCGCTGGTGCACCTCGGGGACGGCTCGGTGCACGGGGCGGAGGCGCTGGTGCGCTGGTGTCACCCGCAGCACGGAGTGCTGGGTCCCGACCGGTTCATCGCGCTCGCCGAGCACACCGGGCTGATCGTGCCGCTCGGCCGCTGGGTGCTGGAGGAGTCGGTACGGCAGGCCAACTACTGGCAGGAACGGCACACGGACGGGGGCCCGCTGCGGATCAACGTCAACCTTTCGCCCGCCCAGCTGCACCATCCGCGCCTGGTCAGCGAGACCGTCGATGTGCTGGAGCGGTCGGGGCTGGAGCCGGCGGCACTGTGTCTTGAGGTCACCGAGTCGGCGCTCATCGGCGCCGATGACGATCTGCTGAAGCCGCTGCGTCAACTGGCCGACATGGGCGTCGGCATAGCGCTCGACGACTTCGGCACGGGGTACTCGAACCTGGCGAATCTGCGACGGCTGCCGGTGAGCGTGCTGAAGCTGGACCGTTCCTTCACCCAGGGGATGCAGCACCATCCGGCCGATCCGGTGGACCTGAAGATCGTCGAGGGGATCGTGTCGCTCGCGCACAGCCTCGACCTGGCGGTGACGGTGGAGGGCGTGGAGACGGGGGCCCAGGCGGAGCAGTTGCGGGAGCTGGGCTGCGACACGGCCCAGGGCTGGTACTACGCGCGGCCGGGGGCCCCGGACCGGATCCACGCGCTGCTGCTGGCCGACGCGGTGTGAGCCTGTCCTCAAGCGCCGGACGGGCTTGATCTCTCGGCCCGTCCGGCGTCCGCCCGGCTCGCCAGCAGCACTCGCTGCAATTCGCGTGCCGCCCGCGGCGGAGCCACGTCGCTGCGGTGCGCCAGCGCGATGGTGCGACGGAGCCCCGGCTTGGCCAGCGGCGTCGTTCGCAGGTCGTGGCCCGCCCGGGTGGCCACCATGCTCGGCACCACGGCGATGCCGAGACCGGCCCGTACGAAGCCGAGCACCGCGTCCATCTCGCCACCCTCCACGGTGAACGAGGGCTCGAAGCCCTCGGCCCGGCAGGCGGCCACCGTCAGCTCCCGCAGGTCGTAACCGTGCCGGAACATCACCAGCGGCTCGCCCTGCAGATCCGCGATCCGCACGCTGCCGCCCCGGCCGGGCCGTGGCCCGTCCGCCGCCGAGACCACCACCAGGTCCTCCTGGAGCAGCTCGACGGTGGTCAGGGCCGGGGAGGCCGCGGGAAGCGGAAGCACCACCAGGGCCAGATCCAGGGCGCCGCGCGCCAGCTCCCGTACCAGGTCGTGCGAACCGCCCTCCTCCAGCAGCAGCTGGATGCCGGGGTGCAGATCGTGGAAGGCGCGCAGCACGTCGGGCAGCAGCCCCGTGCAGACGCTGGGCGTCGCACCGAGCCGGACCCGGCCCCGGCGCAGCTGGGCCAGCTCCTGGACCTCGTGCCGGGCGGTGTCCGCGTCGGCCAGGATGCGCCGGGCCAGCGGCAGCAGCGCCTCGCCCGCGTCGGTCAGTGTGATGTTTCCGCGGGCGCGGCTGAACAGCTCGGCCCCCAGCTCGGTCTCCAGTGCCCTGATCTGCTGCGAGAGGGAGGGCTGTGACACATGTACGTTCTCGGCGGCGCGGGTGAAGTGCCGGGCCTCGGCAACGGCCACGAAATACATGAGCTGCTGGAACTGCATACACTCACCGTAGCTCGTCCGATAGTCGATGCCTATGGATATCAGCCACTCCATGTCTTGGACTGATCGGGTCCTTCGGCTCTAGCGTCGTGTCCATGGCATTGGCAACACGGACGGACCGACGGCCGTCCATGACGCGTACGCTCTGGGACTCGTCCGTCGGCAAGAAGACGATCATGGCCGTGAGCGGCCTGATCATGCTCCTCTACCTGGTCGTCCATATGGTCGGCAACCTGAAGATCTTCTTCGGACCGGGCGAGTTCAACGGCTACGCGCACTGGCTGCGCGTGATGGGCGAGCCGTTCCTGCACCACGAGTGGGCGCTGTGGATCGTCCGGCTGGTGCTCGTCGCCGCCGTGGTGCTGCACGCCGTCTCCGCGTACCAGCTCAGCCGCCGCGACCTCAGGGCTCGGCCCAGCAAGTACGTGCACAGGAAGCCGCGCGCCAGTTATGCCACCAACACCATGCGCTACGGCGGCATCATCCTCGCGCTGTTCATCGTCTGGCACATCCTGGACCTGACGACCGGCACCGTGCACTCCGGTGGCTTCCAGTCCGGACACCCGTACCAGAACGTCATCGACACCTTCTCGACCTGGTACGGCAACGTCATCTACATCGTCGCCATGCTCGCCATGGGGCTGCACGTCCAGCACGGGTTCTGGAGCGCGGCGCAGACCCTCGGCGTCGGCCGCCCGACCCGCGAGCGTGCCCTGAAGACCATCGCCAATGTGCTCGCGGCTGTGCTGACGGTGGGCTTCATCTCCGTACCCGTCGCCGTCATGACCGGAGTGGTGAGCTGACATGAACGACTACACGCACTACGTGACCGGCGAGCCCCTCGCCGACACCCGCGCTCCCGGGGGCCCCGTCGCCGAACGCTGGGACACCCGCCGCTTCGAGGCCAAACTGGTCAACCCGGCCAACCGTCGCAAGCACACCGTCATCGTCGTCGGCACCGGCCTGGCCGGCGGCTCCGCCGGCGCCACGCTGGCCGAACAGGGCTACCACGTCGTCCAGTTCTGCTTCCAGGACTCGCCCCGCCGGGCCCACTCGGTCGCCGCCCAGGGCGGCATCAACGCGGCGAAGAACTACCGCAACGACGGTGACTCGGTCCACCGGCTCTTCTACGACACCGTCAAGGGGGGCGACTTCCGCGCCCGCGAGTCCAACGTGCACCGGCTCGCCCAGATCTCCGTGGAGATCATCGACCAGTGCGTGGCCCAGGGCGTCCCCTTCGCCCGCGAGTACGGCGGCCTCCTCGACAACCGTTCCTTCGGCGGCGTCCAGGTCTCCCGGACCTTCTACGCCCGCGGTCAGACGGGGCAGCAGCTGCTCCTGGGTGCCTACCAGGCGCTGTCCCGGCAGATCGCCGCGGGCAACGTCGAACTGCACCCCCGTACCGAGATGCTCGACCTGGTCGTCGTCGACGGAAAGGCCCGCGGCATCGTCGCCCGCGACCTGGTCACGGGCCGGATCGACACCTACTTCGCCGACGCGGTCGTGCTGGCCAGCGGCGGCTACGGCAACGTCTTCTACCTGTCGACCAACGCCATGAACTCCAACGCCACCGCCATCTGGCGCGCCCACCGGCGCGGCGCGTACTTCGCCAACCCCTGCTTCACCCAGATCCACCCCACCTGCATCCCGCGCACCGGCGAGCACCAGTCCAAGCTGACGCTGATGAGTGAGTCGCTGCGCAACGACGGCCGCATCTGGGTGCCGAAGGCCCAGGGGGACACCCGCCCCGCGAACGAGATCCCCGAGGACGAGCGCGACTACTACCTGGAACGCATCTACCCCGCGTTCGGAAACCTGGTGCCCCGCGACATCGCCTCCCGCGCCGCGAAGAACGTCTGCGACGAGGGCCGCGGTGTCGGTCCCGGCGGGCAGGGCGTCTACCTCGACTTCGCCGAGGCGATCCAGCGGATGGGCCGCGCGAAGGTCGAGGAGAAGTACGGCAACCTCTTCGACATGTACGCGCAGATCACCGCGGAGAACCCGTACGAGACACCGATGCGGATCTACCCCGCCGTGCACTACACGATGGGCGGACTCTGGGTCGACTACGACCTCCAGACCACGATCCCCGGCCTGTTCGCGATCGGCGAGGCCAACTTCTCCGACCACGGGGCCAACCGGCTCGGCGCCTCCGCGCTGATGCAGGGACTCGCCGACGGCTACTTCGTCCTGCCGTCGACGATCAACGACTACCTGGCCCGCAACCCGCACCACGAGGCGGTCGACGCCTCGCACCCCGAGGTGCAGGAGGCCGTCGCCGAGACCGAGGACCGGCTGAATCTGCTGCTGGCCGTCGACGGCGACCGGACCCCCGACTCCTTCCACCGGGAGATCGGCGAACTCATGTGGGAGTACTGCGGCATGGCCCGCACCGAGGAGGGGCTGCGCAAGGCGCTCGACCGGCTCCCGCAGATCCGCGAGGAGTTCTGGCGCCGCATCAAGGTCCCCGGCACCGGGGAGGAGTTCAACCAGTCGCTGGAGAAGGCCAACCGCATCGTCGACTACCTGGAGCTCGCCGAGCTGATGTGTCTCGACGCCCTGCACCGGGCGGAGTCCTGCGGGGGCCACTTCCGCGAGGAGTCGCAGACCCCGGACGGCGAGGCCGCCCGGCGCGACGAGGAGTTCTCCTACGCCGCGGCCTGGGAGTTCAGCGCCACCGGCGACGCTCCCGTCCTGCACAAGGAAGACCTCGTCTTCGAGTACGTCCACCCCACTCAGCGGAGCTACGCATGAAGCTCACCCTGCGCGTCTGGCGCCAGAAGAACGCCGACGCCCCCGGCGCCATGTCCACCTACCGGGTGGAGGGCATCTCGCAGGACATGTCGTTCCTGGAGATGCTCGACACCCTCAACGAGGAGCTCATCCTCGCCGGCGACGACCCCGTCGCCTTCGACCACGACTGCCGCGAGGGCATCTGCGGTGCGTGCAGCCTGGTCATCAACGGCGACGCCCACGGCCCGGAGCGCACCACCACGTGCCAGCTCCACATGCGGTCCTTCGAGGACGGCGACACCATCGACATCGAGCCCTGGCGGGCCTCGGCCTTCCCGGTCGTCAAGGACCTGGTCGTGGACCGCTCCGCCTTCGACCGGATCATCCAGGCCGGCGGCTACATCTCCGCCCCGACCGGCACGGCGCCGGACGCGCACGCCACCCCCGTGCCCAAGCCCGATGCCGACTTCGCGTTCGAGCACGCCGAGTGCATCGGCTGCGGAGCCTGCGTGGCGGCCTGCCCCAACGGCTCGGCGATGCTGTTCACCTCGGCGAAGGTCAACCACCTGAACGTCCTGCCGCAGGGCGCCCCCGAGCGCGAGACCAGGGTCCTGGACATGGTGGGGCAGATGGACAGCGAGGGCTTCGGCGGCTGCACCCTCACGGGGGAGTGCGCCACGGCCTGCCCGAAGGGCATCCCGCTGCCGTCGATCTCCGCGATGAACAAGGAGTGGCTGCGGGCGACCCGCAAGGTCCACCGCTGAGCCGGCCGGAGAGCCCCGGGACCCGGAGGCCGCCCGCCTCCGGGTCCCGGGACTCAGCTGTACCGGCGGGTCAGGACGTTACGGAGAGATCGTCACCGTAGACCGTGCCCTGTCCGTACCAGCCGTGCAGATAGACCGTCACCGCACCGCTGGAGCCGGTGGTGAAGGCCACCGACTGCTTGGCGTAACCGCTGGACGAGCCCCAGGTGTTCGCCGAGGCGCCGCCGCGGACACCGAGGTAGCCGTAGCTGCCCTGCACCCAACCGCTGAGCGTGTACTTGGTGTTGGGGGACAGGGTGAGCGTCTGCGTGCACTCGCCCGTCTGCGACGCGGTGGCCGCGGCGGCAAGCGCGTGCGTGCCGCCGTGCACCGGGGTGGAGACGACCGAGCCACCGGACTCACAGGTCCAGGGACCGAGCGAACCCGTCTCGAAGTCGCCGTTCACCAGCGATCCGGTGCCGCCCCCGGGACCGGAGACGGTCAGCGTGAAGGTCGCCGCGTGGCTGAGCGTGCCCGCCGCCCCGGTCACATTGACCTTGTACGTGCCGGGCGCCGCCGACGCCGAGGCGGTGATCTTCAGCGTCGACGTCCCGCCCGCGGTGACCGACGTCGGGCTGAGCGTGGCCGTCACACCGGCCGGCGCCCCGCTCGTCGTCAGCGCGATGGTCTTGGCGCTGCCGGAGGTGACCGCGGTGCTCACGGTCGCCGTGGCCGACCCGCCGGGGGCGACCGTCGCCGAACCGGGTGCCACGGCCACCGAGTAGTCGTCCGTCACCGGGCCGGTGCCGCCGGTGGTGAAGGGCGCGAAGGTGTGGCTGAAGTACCAGGTGTCCTGCGCGATCCCGGAGCAGGTGTCGCTGCCCCCGGTGCCGGGGCAGCCGCCGTTGTCGCGCTGCAGCGCCCAGAACGACAGGGTGCTGACGCCCTTGGAGACGGCCCAGTTGTAGACGGCGGTGGCGTCGGCCGTGGTGAAGGTCTCGGCCGGGCCGTAGTCGTCGATGCCCGGCATCTCGATGATGCCGGTCATGCCCCACAGCTGCGCGTCGGTCTTCGACGGGTAGAGCTTGGCCAGCTGGCCCTTCAGACCGGTGATCGAGGTCTGGGTGTCCTGCGCCATGTTGTGCGAGGCACCGTCGTAGTAGTCGAACGTCATGAGGTTCACGACATCGACCTGGGCGCCGTTGGCCACCGCGTTCTTGAGCACCGCGAGCCCGCTGGAGGCGAGACCGCTGGTCGTGGTGGGCAGGGTGTACGAGATCTGCACCGAGCGGCCGTTGGCGGCTGCCCAGTCCTGCACCTTCTTGATCGCCTTGTTGCGGCGGTCGATTCCGGCGCTGTTCTCCAGCGAGTTGTCCTCGATGTCCATGTCGAGACGGG
Source organism: Streptomyces laculatispora (assembly GCF_017353455.1). Classification (GTDB taxonomy): domain Bacteria; phylum Actinomycetota; class Actinomycetes; order Streptomycetales; family Streptomycetaceae; genus Streptomyces; species Streptomyces laculatispora. Next base: position 3,138 of record NZ_JAFMPZ010000318.1, on the reverse strand, counting down.
ACACGTCGTAGGTCGTGATGACCTTCTCGTACGCCGCGGCGATGGAGTCGACGCTCGTGCAGCTGTCGGCGATCTCGGTGCCGCCGTTGTCGGCCGCGTACCCGCCGAACGACGGAATCACATCGCCGCCGCGCGACCGGATGGTCGTGAAGTCGGCGCCGAACTCGGACTGGGCGATGGGCGTACTCGAATCGCCGTTCCAGTACGGGGTACAGGAACCGCGGGCCTCGGTCTGGACGAAGGCCATGGTCAGATACTTCGCACCGGACGCCTGCGAGAGCGCGGCCGGGCTGTCTCCGTTGTACGCCTCGAAGTACGGGGCGAAGACATGCGCGGGCAGGGGAGTGGCGGCGGTTGCGGCGGCCTGTGCGCCGGCGCCTGATCCGAGGACCAGGCCTGCGGACGCGACGGCCGTGGCCAACGCGCTCAGGACGGCGGCGACTGTTCTTGGACGTCTCATGGGGTAGCTCCCAGCGGAGTGAGACAACGGGCGGATCGCACGGCTCTGCCGCGCCCGGTGAGAGGCGCGGCCCGTTCCTGTGAATCCCGGCCGGGAGGTCACGTACCGCACGGCGAGAAGGGGTCGTGAGGCATGCCCATAATTGGTCTGGACCAACTAACTGTCAACGTTCTTTACTGTTTCATTCCTCTTTGCTTGCCCGAACCGGCAACCTGCCGGGCAAATAGGGGAGTTGGGGAGAAAGGAACGGTCAGCCGAGGTGGAGGGACGCCCGGAGGTACGCCGCCGTCCGGCTGCCCTCCGCCCGAGCCACGTCCGCGGGCGGTCCCGTCGCCACGATCCGGCCGCCCAGGTCGCCGCCGCCCGGCCCGAGGTCGATCACCCAGTCGGCGCCCGCGACCACGGCCATGTCGTGCTCGACGACCACCACGCTGCTGCCCGCGTCGACCAGCCCGTGCAACTGCCGCATCAGCACTTCGACATCGGCCGGATGCAGTCCCGTCGTCGGCTCGTCGAGCAGATAGAGGGTGTGCCCCCGGCGGGCGCGCTGGAGCTCCGCGGCCAGCTTGATCCGCTGTGCCTCACCGCCGGACAGCTCCGTCGCCGGCTGCCCGAGCCGCAGATAGCCGAGCCCCACGTCGAGCAGGGTGCGCAGACTGCGTCCGGCGGCCGGCGTGCCGGCGAAAAAGCCGGCCGCCGACTCCACGGTGAGATCCAGCACCTGGGCGATGTTCAGCCCGTTCAGGGTGACTTCGAGCGTCTCCGGGTTGTACCGCGCGCCGTGGCAGTCCGGGCAGGGCGCGTACGTACTGGGCAGGAAGAGCAGCTCCACGGAGACGAACCCCTCACCCTGGCAGGTCTCGCATCGCCCGCCCGCCACGTTGAAGGAGAACCGCCCGGCCCGGTAGCCGCGCTCAACTGCCGTACCGGTAGCGGCGAACAGCTTGCGCACGACGTCGAAGAGCCCGGTGTACGTGGCCAGGTTGGAACGCGGAGTGCGGCCGATGGGCTTCTGGTCGACCTGCACGAGGCGGTCCACCGCCTCCAGCCCCTCGGCCCAGGCGCACCCGGCCGCGGGCCGCTCCTGCGGCTGCTCCGCCTCGGCCGGGGGCCTCCGGTCGGCCAGGGCGTCCGCCAGGACCTGCCCCACCAGCGTCGACTTGCCCGAGCCCGAGACCCCCGTGACGGCGGTGAACACCCCGAGCGGGAAGGCGGCGTCCACACCTCGCACGTTGTGCCGCTCCACACCGTGCAGCCGCAGCCACCCGGAGGGTGCGCGTACCTCGCGCACCGGAACGGGCGCGTCGTCGAAGAGGAAGCGCCGCGTCGCCGACTCCTCGACCTCGGCGAGCCCGGCCGGCGGACCGCTGTGCAGCACCCGCCCGCCGTGCTCACCGGCCAGCGGCCCCACATCGACCAGCCAGTCGGCCTGCCGCACCACATCCATCTGGTGCTCCACGACGAAGACCGTGTTCCCGGCCTCCTTCAGCCGGCCGAGCACCGCGAGCAGCGACTCGGTGTCCGCCGGGTGCAGACCGGCGGACGGTTCGTCCAGGACGTAGACGACGCCGAACAGCCCCGAACGCAACTGTGTTGCCAGCCGCAGCCGTTGCAGCTCGCCGGAGGAGAGCGTCGGAGCCGTGCGGTCCAGGCTGAGGTAGCCGAGACCCAGTTCGGTGACCGGCTCGATCCGGGCCAGCAGATCGGCCGTCAGCACCCGGGCGGTGTCGTCGCCGCCGGCCGTTGCCAGCACCTCGGCGAGCCCGGTCAGCGGGAGCCCCGCCAGCTCCGCGATCGTACGGCCGGCGAAGGAGACGGCCATCGCCTCCGGCCGCAGCCGGCCGCCGTCGCAGACCGGGCACGGCTCACTGGTCAAAAAGCGCTCGGCCTTCGCCCGCAGGGCGCGGCTCCTGGAGTCGGCGAACGTGTGCATCACATAGCGACGCGCACTCATGTACGTACCCTGGTAAGGCCGTTGGATCCGGCCCGCATCGCGCACGGGATGGACGGTCACCACCGGCTGCTCGTCGGTGAACAGGATCCACTCCCGGTCGGCCCGGTCGAGCTCACGCCACGGCCGGTCGACGTCGTGGCCCAGGGCGTCCAGCACATCCCGCAGGTTCTTGCCCTGCCACGCCCCCGGCCAGGCGGCGATCGCGCCGTCCCGGATCGACAGCGAGGGATCGGGGACCAGCAACTCCTCGGTGGTGCGGTGGACCCGGCCGAGCCCGTGGCACCGCGGACAGGCCCCCGCGGCGGTGTTCGGCGAGAACGCGTCGGAGTCCAGGCGCTCGGCGCCCTCCGGATACGTCCCGGCCCGGGAGAACAGCATCCGCAGGGAGTTGGACAGCGTGGTCACCGTCCCCACGGACGACCGGGCGCCCGGCGCCGACCTGCGCTGCTCCAGCGAGACGGCCGGCGGCAGCCCGGTGATCTCACCCACCGCGGGTGCGCCGACCTGATGGATCAGCCGCCGGGCGTACGGGGCGACGGACTCGAAATAGCGACGCTGGGCCTCCGCGTAGATCGTCCCGAAGGCGAGCGAGGACTTTCCGGAGCCGGAGACACCGGTGAAGACGGTGAGGGTGTCGCGCGGGATGTCGACCCGGACGTCCCTGAGGTTGTGCTCGCGGGCGCCGCGGACCCTGACGTACGGATCGTGGGGGGTGGGCATGGGG
>NZ_JAFMPZ010000616.1 GCF_017353455.1 Streptomyces laculatispora | reverse complement strand
GTCACGTCCGGCGCCTCACTGCTGCCGGACGTGACCGACCCGGAAGCCGTCCACCGGCTCTGGGAGGAAGGCCTGTTCGCCGAACGGGTCGCGCTGCTCTCGGCGGTACGGGCGCACGAGGCGGGCGCCGCCCTCGCCCTGCTCGCCACCACCTGGGCCACCGAGCGGGCCGAGGACCGGCTGATGTTCGTCGACTCCCTGCGTTCCGGGCTCTCCGGCGCCGATGAGGCCTTCCTGGAGCAGGCCCTCGCCGACCGCAGCCGCAATGTCCGCGCGACGGCCGCCGAACTGCTTTCCGCACTTCCCGAATCGGCGCTCGCCCGCCGGATGGCGGACCGGGCCCTGTCCTGCGTGAGCCCCGGCCTCACCGGCAGCGGGCCGTCCGTGGCCGTGGAGGCCCCGCACGAATGCGATGCGGCGATGCAGCGCGACGGTGTGGTGGCGCTCCCGCCGTCCGGGCGGGGCGAGCGGTCCTGGTGGCTCGGCCAGCTGGTGGAGTCGTCCCCGCTCGCGATCTGGCCGGCGCGGTTCGGCGGCCGCGAGGCGCGGGAGATCGTCGCGCTTCCCGTGGCCGACGGCTGGAGCGAGGAACTCCACGCGGCCTGGTGCCGTGCCGCCGTCCGGCAGCGGGACCCGAAGTGGGCGCGGGCGCTGCTCGGCGCCCCCTCGACACCCCCGTCGAACGGCCCCGGCACGGCGTCGCTCGCCGAGCGGTCGAAGCTCCTGATCGTGCTGCCCGCAGCCGAACGGGCCGGCTGGGTGGCCGGGTTCATCGCCGCGCACGGCCTGTCGGAGGCGTTCCAGCTGCTGGGGGTCTGCCCGACCCCCTGGGCGGAGCCGCTCGGCCGCTCCGTCGTCGACGCCCTCGACATCGCCCGGGACGCCGGCAGCTATCCGTGGAGCTTCAGCGGGGTGATGGGCCTCGCCGAACGCTGCCTGAATCCGGCCGAGGCCGACCGCCTGGAGGTCCTCACCACGACCCCCGACGAGCCGGCGGACGCCTCCCCCGGCGCGAACGGCTACTGGTCGGAGGCGTTCCAGCGCCTGGTCTCCACCCTGCGGCTGCGCGCGGCGATGGACGCGGAGCTGGCACCGGACCGGTGAGACGGACACGGGCCGGATCGGACGACGGCCGGGGCCGGGCCTCGGGCCGGGTCAGCCGCCGCAGCGGCACCGGCCCGCCCGTGGGATCAGGCTTCCGCCGGCTGGCGGACGTTCGCGTTGACCCAGGCGACGATCTCGACCGTCGTCGCGCCCGGGGTGAAGATCTCCGCGACTCCCTGCTCCTTGAGCGGTGCGATGTCCGCCTCCGGAATGATGCCGCCGCCGAAGACCTTGATGTCCTCCGCGTCGCGCTCCTTCAGCAGGGCGATCACCTTCGCGAAGAGCGTGTTGTGCGCACCGGAGAGGATCGAGAGGCCGATGGCGTCGGCGTCCTCCTGGATCGCGGTGTCCACGATCTGCTCGGGCGTCTGGTGAAGCCCGGTGTAGATGACTTCCATACCGGCGTCGCGCAGGGCCCGCGCGATCACCTTGGCCCCGCGGTCATGGCCGTCGAGGCCCGGCTTGGCCACCACCACTCGGATCGGACCGGTCACACCCATCACTGCCTCCACATGCGTCTCCCGTCCCTGAAGAGCCGGGGATGTGAACGAACGTTATCCACAGCATCCCGCAAGCCGCTGTTTCGCGGTGGGCGGGGAGGGGGAAATCACACGTGGGACATGTTCACCGGGCGCCGTTTCCCGCAGCACGCGGCACACCTGCCGTGCGGGACCGACCGCCGGGGGAGCCGCACGAGGTCGTCGTACCACCGCGCCGTCAGCCGCACGGCACGGTGGTACGGCTCATCGGCCGCCCACCGGATGGTCACCGAAGGTGATCCGGAAGGCACGGCGGGCGGCGGGTCCCGGACGGTGAGCTGCCGCCCGGACCTCCGACACGGCGCCCCATGAGGGCATACGGGGCAGGAGCCGCCTCTCCCCGGGTGCCGGAGCAGGAGGTCGACCATGAAGGCCCCGCCCTTTCTTCCTCTACTGCCGTGTCGGCCCTGCCCGCGCAACGCCTGGCTGTCGTCCGCACTGCTGAGAGCGACCGCGCTGGAACTCGTGGTGCTCGCCGGACACGCACTGCTGTATCCCACCGGCATCACCGGCGAGCGGAGCGCCCCGCCACGCCCGGCGGCCGATCCGGCCCCCGCACCCTCCGGGACCACCGCCCTGCCCAGGGGAAACGCCAGAAACACCGGGCACACCGGGAAGACCGACCGGCCGCCCGTCGTGCTCCTGCACGGCTTCATCGACAACCGCTCCGTCTTCGTCCTGCTGCGCCGCTCCCTCGCCCGGCACGGCTGGCGCCATCTGGAGTCGCTCAACTACTCCCCGCTGACCTGCGACATCCGCACCGCCGCCGAGCTGCTCGGCCGCCACATCGAGGAGATCTGCGCCCGCACCGGACACCGCGAGGTCGACATCGTCGGACACAGCCTGGGCGGCCTGATAGCGCGCTACTACGTGCAGCGACTGGGCGGTGACCGGCGGGTCCGCACCCTGGTCACTCTCGGCACACCGCACGCCGGCACCGCTGTCGCCCCGATGGCCAGCGCTCACCCGATCGTGCGCCAGATGCGCAGCGGATCGGCCCCGATCGAGGAGCTGCGGCTGCCCGCGCCCGGCTGCCGCACCCGCTTCGTCAGCTTCTGGAGCGAGCTGGACCAGGTGATCGTCCCCGCCGAGGCGGCCTGCATCGACCACCCGGACCTCGATGTGACGAACGTACGCGTCAGCGGGATCGGCCATCTCGCGCTGCCCGTGCACCCGGCCGTGGCTGCCGGGGTCCGCCAGGCGCTCGACGCGCAGGAGCCGGCCAGGGGGTCCGCCGGCGCCGCGTCCGTGGCCTGATCCCGCCGGATTCCGGGAGTCGTGCCCCGTCCGGCCGGTCCGGTCAACGGCCTTTCGCGCCCGACCCTGCCCCACAAATAGAACGGGTTTCGAACATAGAGCCAAGGCTGTGTGAGCGGTCCGTCGAAAGACGGCCGATTGCCCGTTTCCTGAGCGCCCGCGGGCCGTGGACGATTGTCGGCGTCGCATACCGCCGGGTACAGTCGCGGCCACTGCTTTCCCCCCGGAGCCCCCCACGGGCCCCGGACACAGGTACTGCTGCCGAGGCGAGAGAGAAGTTGGTGAACGACCAGCACCCCCACGCCGGGTACGTCGGATACGACAGCCACTCCACGGGCGGATTCGACAACGATCCGCTCTTCGGCTCCCTCCCCGGCGGCTACGACGGTTCGTACGACACCACGCCCGGTTACGCCGCCCCGTACGACAGCGGGCAGGCCGGTCACAGCGGCCAGTACGACACCACCCAGTGGGACACGGGCGCGCACCGGACCGCCGAGTACGACCACGCCGCCGACTACGCGGCCTACACCCCCCACCCGCAGCAGCACCCCCAGTACGAGACAGCCCCGCAGTACGACGCGGCCCCGCAGTACGACACCACCACGGCCTGGGCGGCGCAGGACGGCTACGGCGCGAACATCCCGGCGCAGGGCGGCGCCCCGGACGCATCCGGCCAGTGGGACACCTCCGGCTGGTACGCGAACGGCCAGTGGTCAAGCACCGACACGGCGGGATACGACTCCGGCGCGTACGACGCCACCGCCTGGAACACCGGCGCCACGCCCGAGCACGGACAGCGAACGCCGCACGATGTGACGGAATCGCACGAGCCCGAACAGACCGCACAGCATCCGTACGAGACACACGAGACGTACGAGGTGCACGAGGCGTACGAGCCTTACGAAGACCGCTCCCAGGAGCAGGGCCAGGACCAGGGCCACGCCCCCGCCCATGAACAGGCGTCCTACGACTCGCAGGATTCGCACGAGCCCGGCGCCGGCCACGAAGCCGGGCCCCTGGACCAGGACCCGTCCCCGGCCCCTGCCGAATCCCGTCGCCCCGCGAGCCATCCGGTCTCCCGCGGCAGCCGCAGCCGCAGGCGTTCGCCCGCCAAGCGCTCCGCCCTCCTCACCGTCGCCGTTCCCTCCGCCTGCGTGATGAGCGTGGCCGGTATCGCCGCCGCCTCCGTGGGCGGGATGGGCGGCGGCGAGGAGAAGAAGGACGACACCACGACGATGGCGGCCGCCGACCCCGGCACGGTCAAGCCGGTCGCCGCCAACAACAAGCTGGACACCCAGCTGGCCAACCTCAGCGCCGACGCGGAGAACTTCGCCGACCGCGCGAGCCGCACCCAGGAGCGCATCGACCTGAAGGAGCGGCAGGCCGCCGAGAAGAAGAAGCGCATCGCGGAGGCCGCCCGCAAGGAGGCCCTGCGCCCCAAGTACGTCATGCCGGTCAAGGAGCACGGCCTCAGCGCGTACTTCGGCCAGGCGGGCGTCAACTGGATGTCCGTGCACACGGGCATCGACTTCCCCGTCCTGTACGGCACCCCGGTGATGGCCGCGACCGACGGCACCGTTCACACGCAGTTCAACACCGCGTACGGGAACATGGCCATCGTCACGATGGCCGACGGCACCGAGACCTGGTACTGCCACCTCAGCAGCACCCGGATCCGCTCGGGTCCGGTCAAGGCCGGTGACGTCATCGCGTACTCCGGGGACTCCGGCAACTCGACCGGCCCGCACCTGCACTTCGAGGTGCGGCCCGGCGGCGGCGCGGCCATCGACCCGCTGCCCTGGCTCCGCAGCCACAACGTCGACCCGACCTGAGTCTGCCTGCCCTGAGCCGACCCGACCTGCCCTGAGCCGGCGGACGGCCGCGGCCGTCCGCCGGACCGGACGGGCGCTACAGCTTCTGGACCGGCGCGTACCGCAGCAGCAGCTTCTTCGGCCGCTCGTCCCCGAAGTCGACCGTGGCCTTCGCCTGGTCGCCGATGCCCTCGACCGCCGTCACCGTGCCCAGACCGAACTGGTCGTGGGTGACCCGGTCGCCGACCACCAGGGTGATCGTCGGCTTGTCCGAGGTCCGCCGGGTCGCGAAGCCCGAGGGCCCGGAGCGCGAGCGGGACGCGGACAGCGACGAGGTGATGCCCGACGTCGGCCCCGCCGGAGCCGCCATCGGGCCCTTCCGCTTCCACTCCAGGTGCTGGTCCGGGATCTCCTCCAGGAACCGCGACGGCGGGTTGTACGAGGGCTGGCCCCAGGCGCTGCGCATCGCCGCCCGGGTCAGGTAGAGCCGCTCGCGGGCGCGGGTGATACCGACATACGCGAGCCGGCGCTCCTCCTCCAGCTCCTTGACCTGGCCCAGCGCCCGCATGTGCGGGAAGACGCCGTCCTCCATGCCCGTCAGGAAGACCACCGGGAATTCGAGGCCCTTCGCCGTGTGCAGGGTCATCAGCGTGACGACTCCGGAGCCGTCGGTGTCCTCGTCGGGGATCTGGTCGGAGTCGGCGACGAGCGCGACCCGCTCCAGGAACTCGGAGAGGGTGCCCGCACCCTCCTCCTCGCCGCGCTCCTGCTCGAATTCGAGCGCGACGGCGGCAAGCTCCTGGAGGTTCTCGATCCGGGTCTCGTCCTGCGGGTCGGTGGAGGCCTGGAGCTCGGCGAGGTAGCCGGTCCGTTCCATGACGGCCTCCAGCACCACCGCGGGGCCCGCGCCAGACTCGACGATCGTGCGCAACTCCTCCATCAGCGTGTTGAACCGCTTGACGGCGTTGGCGGAACGCGCGGCCATGCCGTACGCCTCGTCGACGCGGCGCAGCGCCTGCGGGAAGGTGATCTTCTCGCGCAGTGACAGGGCGTCGATCATCGCCTCGGCCCGGTCGCCGATGCCGCGCTTGGGCACGTTCAGGATGCGGCGCAGCGGGACCGTGTCCTCGGGGTTGGCGAGGACCCGGAGGTAGGCCAGGACGTCCCGGACCTCCTTGCGCTCGTAGAAGCGCACACCGCCGACGACCTTGTAGGGCAGGCCGACCCGGATGAAGATCTCCTCGAAGACACGGGACTGCGCGTTCGTCCGGTAGAAGATCGCGACATCGCCGGCCTTGGCGTCGCCCGCGTCGGTCAGCCGGTCGATCTCGTCGGCGACGAACTGCGCCTCGTCGTGCTCGGTGTCCGCGACGTAGCCGGTGATCCGGGCTCCGGAGCCGGCGTTGGTCCAGAGGTTCTTCGGGCGGCGGCTCTCGTTGCGCTCGATGACGGCGTTGGCGGCGGACAGGATCGTCTGGGTGGAGCGGTAGTTCTGTTCCAGCAGGATCGTGGTCGCGTCCGGGTAGTCCTCCTCGAACTGGAGGATGTTGCGGATCGTGGCGCCGCGGAAGGCGTAGATCGACTGGTCCGCGTCACCCACGACGCACAGCTCGCCGGGGGCGTCGGCGGCACCGGCCGGGCCGACCAGTTCCCGTACGAGCGTGTACTGGGCGTGGTTGGTGTCCTGGTACTCGTCGACCAGGACGTGCCGGAAGCGGCGGCGGTAGTGCTCGGCGACGTCGGGGAAGGCCTGGAGCAGGTGCACCGTCGTCATGATGATGTCGTCGAAGTCCAGCGCGTTGGCCTCGCGCAGCCGGGCCTGGTACATCGCGTAGGCCTGGGCGAGCGTCTTCTCGAAACCGTCCGCCGCCTGGCCGGCGAAGGTCTCCTCGTCGATCAGCTCGTTCTTCAGGTTCGACACCTTCGCCGTGAACGACTTCGGCGGGAAGCGCTTCGGGTCGAGGTCGAGATCGCGGCAGACCAGGGCCATCAGCCGCTTGGAGTCCGCGGCGTCGTAGATCGAGAACGAGGAGGTGAAGCCGAGCTTCTTCGACTCGCGGCGCAGGATCCGTACGCACGCGCTGTGGAAGGTCATGACCCACATGGCGTTGGCGCGGGGGCCGACGAGCTGCTCGACGCGCTCCTTCATCTCGCCGGCGGCCTTGTTGGTGAAGGTGATCGCCAGGATCTGGCCGGGGTGCACCCCGCGCTCGGCCAGCAGGTGGGCGATGCGGTGGGTCAGCACCCGGGTCTTGCCCGAACCGGCCCCGGCGACGATGAGCAGCGGGGACCCCGCGTGCACCACGGCGGCACGCTGCTCGGTGTTCAGCCCGTCGAGCAGCGCGGCGGCGTCGATGACCGGGCGGTGGGCCCCGTCGCGGTAGTACGCGTCGCGGGGCGGCGGGGGCCCGTCGAACACGCCCCCGAAGAGGTCCTCCGGCACCGCTTCGGGTGCGGAGTCCTCGGGGGGCGGCGGGGGCCCTTCCTCCGCGTGCTGGAGGCCGGCCAGGAAACTGTCGTCAAAGAGGCTGCTCATCGCTGTCCGAGTCTAGGCGGCCGCACTGACACCCCGGGGCCGCATCACGAACCGCGCACCACCGCGCGGCCACAGAAAGCGATGCCGCACCCACCCTGTGTGGACGGACCCCGCACCTGACCTGCCCGCACCGCGTCCACTTCGGCAAGGTCACGAAAATGTATCGGGCATATCGAACATCAACCTTCACAGCGACACCATGAGTTGGCTAGCGTGCTCGTTCGGGCGGCCCGTACCCCCAGAGGCGAACCACGCCGAGCGGGCGTCCACGCCGAATCCGGCCTGCCCGTACGGGGTCCGGAACCGGGGACCCACACGCAGCACCGGGGTGAATCGGTCCGTACCCCCACCAGGACCGTAGGGCAGCCTTCCGTTCCGCCCGAACCCGACAGCTAACCCGGTAGGCGGTCCACGGAAGGAGATGCCGGCCTTGGCATCGCATCGCAAACCGCGCCCCCGGGTGCGCAGCACCACCCCGGCCATCGGGTTCACGACGGCCGCACTCGCCTCGGTGACCCTGCTGTCCACGCAGAGCGCGCTGGCGGCCCCGGCCCCGAAGCCCAGCATCGAGGACGTCCAGAAGAAGGTCGACGGCCTCTACCGGCAGGCGGGCACCGCGACCCAGCACTACGACCAGGCGAAAGAGGCGTCCGCCAGGCAGCGCATCAAGGTGGACGCGCTGCTGGACGACATCGCCGAGCGCGCCGACAAGCTGAACGACGCCCGCCGGACGCTCGGGAACTACGCCGCCGCCCAGTACCGCGACGGCGCGCTCGCGCCGACCGCCACCTTCTTCCTGGCCAACGACCCGCAGTCGTTCTTCGACCAGACCCACCTCATGAACCGGATGGCCGCGAACCAGCAGCAGGCCGTCACGGACTTCCGTACGAAGCAGGCCGAGGCGTCGAAGAAGCGTGCCGAGGCGGTGACGAGCCTGGAGACGCTCACCGCGTCGCAGACCAAGCTGCGCACCAGCAAGCAGAACGTGCAGAACAAGCTGACCGAGGCCCGCACGCTGCTGTCGAAGCTGACCGCCGAGGAGAAGGCGCGCCTCGCCGAGCTGGAGAAGAAGAAGCAGGCCGAGGCCAAGCGCAAGGCCGCGGAGCTGGCGGAGAAGCAGGCCGCCGCGAAGGCGGAGGCCGACCGCAAGGCCAAGGAGGCCGGAAGCGGGACCGGCACGGGCTCGGGCACGGGGACGGGCTCGGGCACCGGGACAGGCTCCGGCTCGGACAGCAGCGCCACGACGAAGGCCGGGAAGGTCCTCGCGTTCGCCCGGGCCCAGATCGGCAAGCCGTACGTCTGGGGGGCGACCGGCCCGGCCTCGTACGACTGCTCGGGGCTCACGCAGGCGGCCTGGAAGGCCGCGGGCGTCACCCTTCCGCGGACCACCTGGGACCAGGTGAAGGTCGGCACCCGGATCGCCACGGCGGATCTGCAGCCCGGGGACCTGGTCTTCTTCTACGACGACATCAGCCACGTCGGCATCTACAAGGGCGACGGCATGATGATCCACGCGCCGAAGCCGGGGGCGGACGTGCGCGAGGAGTCGATCTACTACATGCCGATCTACGGGAGCGTGCGGCCCGGCTAGCGAGTGTCCGGCGCCCCCGGGGCCTGCCGTACGGAGCACGCGCATTGGGTCCGTGGGCCCAATACGCGGGCTCCGTGGGACCGTTAGCGTGTTCCCATGCCACTCATGGGGGAGTTGCGGCGCCGGGTACGCCGGCGCGTGCGGTGCGCTGTACCACGCACGGAAGCGCGGGTGCTGGGGTTACGCCGGCGGCGGGACCGGGGACAGGGCGCACTGGAGTATCTGGGCCTGGTCCTGGTGGTCGTGGCGGTCATCGGGGCCCTGGTCGCGACGGGGATCGGCGCCGACCTGTCCGAGAAGATCGGTGTCCAGGTCTGCCGGATCACCGGCGGCGGGAACTGCGGCGGCGACGGCAACGCCGAGGCCCGGGACGGTGACCGGCCCGGCAAGGGTGACCCCGCCTCCGACAAGAACTCGGACGGTTCGCCGAAGTCACCGGCGCAGACCGAGTACGACAAGGCGCTGAAGGACCTTCAGGACGCGCAGAAGGAAGAGAAGTCCAGCTCGGACAAGGCGATCGACGCCGCGAAGGAACTCGCGAAGATCCTCGCCGACGAGCTGGGCATCACCGATGCGCTGGACTGCGTCACCAAGGGCGACATGGGCGCCTGTACCGAGACGCTGATCAATGTGCTGTTGAGCCTGATCGGCGGCGCGGTCGGGAAGCTGGGGGCGAAGTACGGGGCGCCCTGGAAGTGGAAGAAGGCCTACAAGCTCATCAAGAGCTTGAAGAAGCACGGCGGTGACCTCTACGACGGCCTCAAGGGCCTCATCAAGAGCCGCAAGAAGGTCAAGGACGCCGAAAAGGCCCTGGAGAACGCCGGAAAGAAGGTCGACGGGGAGAAGAAGCCGCCGAAAAAGGACGAGCCCGAAGAGAAGAAGCCCGACTGCCCGGTCAACCACAGCTTCCTCGCGGGCACTCCCGTCCTCCTCGCCGACGGCACCCGCCGCGCCATCGAGGACGTACGGGCCGGCGACCGGGTCCTGGCGACGGACCCGGCGGACGGCAGCAGTGCCGCCCGTACGGTGACGGACACCGTCTCCACCGAGGACGACAAGCACTTCACCCGGGTCACGGTGGTGCAGGACGGCCGCACGGCCACCCTGACCGCCACGGACACCCACCCGTTCTGGCTGGTGAACGAGGGGCGCTGGGCCGACGCGGGCCGGATCGCCACCGGTGACGAACTGCGGCTGTCCGACGGCGGCGCGCTCACCGTCACCTCCGTCAGCCGGTACACGCAGCGTCAGCGCACCCACGACCTGACGGTCGACACCACGCACACGTACTACGTGGCGGCCGGACGGGGGAACGTGCTGGTCCACAACAACGACTGCGGCCCGAAGAAGCGCACCCCCGCCGAGCTGAAGAAGCTCGCCGAGGAGAACGCCCAGTCGGCCCGCGACTACCAGGACGTCTTCCTGGACGAGGTGCGGCGCGAGGCGAAGGCCAAGGGCAAGACCCAGAAGGAGATCGACAAGGCGGTCGAGTGGGCCGAGAAGACGAACACCACCTCCGTCGTCCGGGCCCGCTTCCCCGTACCCGGCAAACCGGGGCAGTGGGTGGAGCGCAACGTGGTCTCCAGCAGCGGTCAGGGGCTGTCCCCGGCGCAGCTGAGCGCCATCGCCAAACGCGGTGACGTGCCGGTGCGCGTCAACGTGCAGGGCGCCACGCACGCCGAGCAGAACGCGCTGCTGGAGATCGACAAGCTGGGCGGCAAGCCGATCGCCGGCGGTGCGTCGCGCGAGGTCTGCGCGGACATCTGCGGGCCGCTCATCAAGGGCTCCGAAGGGGTCGTCAGCGGCAACGTGACCGGCAGGGGCGGACGGAAGTACAAGACGTTCTGGTGGCCGTGACCGGGGCGCCGCCGTGCCGGGTACCGTGCGGGAGGTGTCCGGCACCGGACGGGCACAACGGCACCATGCGCGGGCACAGCGCACAGAGCACCCACAGGAGCGAGCGACCGTGAAGATCTTGGAGAGCGTCCGGGGCATGGCCTTCCTGGGGACCTTCGGCCAGGCCAGGCTGTTCTCGGCAGCCTGCGCCGAGCGCACCGCCGGGGTACTCCTCCAGTACCTCGCCGACGAGGGGCGCCCGGCGGACCAGGACACCTGTGTGGCCGCGCTGGAGCTGCTGTGGGACACCGCTCCGCCGGACGAGAACGTGGCCGCCGCCATGCACCGCAGGCTGAGCGGACTGCCGGAGCTCGGTCAGGAGTTCCGGCCGAGCGGCGTCCAGCGGTCGGCGGCGCTCGGGCTCAGGGCCCTGTTCGCCGGCATCGCGATGCTCATCGACCAGGGCCCGGACGGCGCGGTCGAACCGTCCGAATCGGCGCGGGCGCTCGCCCGGGAGCTGGACGGGGAGGGCGGCGCGACGGCCGCCGAGGAGGACGCGATCCAGGACCGGGACGTCGAGCGGATCATGTCCTGGAGCCCGCAGGAGCGGACGCTGCACGTCCACGGGCTGCGCGCGGCGGCGGCGGAGACGGGCCGCGACCGGCTGGCGGCGGCCCGGACCCGCCACGGCCTCGGCGACGGGGCACCGGACGAAACCTTCACGCACCCGGGCTCGGTCTCGGTCACGGCCACCGTCGACCGCGGCGATGCCGCGGCGGCCGAACAGCGCGCCCGTTACGGGGTGGTGGGCCGGATCACGGCGGGCTCCGACGCGGGGGGCTACCTCCGTGTCGACCGGCTGGCCGACCTCGCCGAGACGCCCGAGGAGCGGGCCTCCGCTGCCGGAGTGGACATCCTGGTGGCGGCCGACCCGGCGATGACGCGGGACTGCGTGGGCGAGTGGGTCGAGGACTGGGCGGGTGTGGAGGAGGCGCTGCGGCGGGAGGGCCGGCAGGTCGACTGGGACGCCGCGCCGTAGTCAGAAGCACTCAGAGGTGGTCGGCAGTGGTCAGCGGTGTTCAGCCACCGGTCGGTTGCGGACGGCCGCCGGCCACCCGCCGGCCACCCCCGCTCAGGTCCAGAGCGTGGCGATGAAGATGTTGACGACCGTCAGTCCGCCCACCGCCGCGAAGAGGCCCTTCTCGACCTTCTCCTCGTCCCGCTTGACGTAGACGAGCGCGAGGATGACGACCAGGATCAGCAGCTTGATGCCGATCTTGACGTTGTTCACGGGGTGGTCGTCGGCCTGGTCGAGCCCGACCAGCGCGACACCGGTGACCAGCATGGTCAGCGCGCCGTGCAGCATCCCCGGCACGAATCGCGCCGTCCCCGCCCCCATCGCCTTCATCTGGGTGAGGAAGCCTCCCAGCAGGGCGGCGATTCCGATGATGTGCAGGGCGACGAAGACATCGATGAGTACACGCATGGTTCCGCACCTTAGTCCTGGTCATATCAGCCTTCCGCAGCCAGGTGGGGCTTACTGAACGCTTGACCATTGAATGCACCAATTGCCTGACTCTGGTGCAATTTTTCCGGTCATCCAACAACAACGCAACGCCAAATTCGGACAATAGGCGTCATTACGACTCTTGCCCCTGCCCCGGGTTTAGCGTCCCTACCCAGGTGACCGGATCACCGCCGCTCCGCACCCGGACGGCACCTTCCGCTCACCCCGCCGAGAGATCCGGCGGCGGGCCGCTCCCCCTGTTGGTGACCCGCCGCCGGACCGGGCGGGCCCGCCGGTAGACCCCGACGGGCAGTCGACGGGAAGGACCCCCGCCCTCGTGGCCGCGCACCGGAAACCCAAGCAGCGCCCGTACACCGGCTCTGCTGCCCGCACCGCAGCGACCCTCGCCCTCGCAGGGGCCGCGACCGCTGCCGCGCTGCCGGGATCCGCGCAGGCCGACCCGACGCCCACCGCCGCCCAGGTCAAGGCCGAGGTGGACCGGCTGTACCGGGAGGCGGAGGTCGCCACCGAGCGGTACAACGGCGCGAAGGTGAAGGCGGCCGCCACCGCCAGGTCGATCGACGCGATGCGCGACGAGGCCGCCCGCAAGACCGAGCGGCTCAACGCCTCGCGCGAGGCGCTGGGGTCGTACGCGGCGGCGCAGTACCGCTCGGGCGGTCTCGACCCGTCCCTCCAGCTGGCACTCTCCTCGGACCCCGACCAGTACCTGCAGCGCGCCTCGTACGTGGAGCGGGCCGCCGCCGGCCGGGCCGACGAGCTCCGCACCGTGCGGCGCCAGGTCGCGGACGTGGCCCAGTTGCGGTCCGAGGCCGCGGGGCAGCTGGCCGAGCTCACCGCCCGCCAGGCCGACCTGAAGAGGCACAAGGCGACGGTCCGGGCCAAGCTGTCCGAGGCCCGCAAGCTGCTGGCCCGCCTCTCCCCCGCCCAGCGCGCCGCGTACGACGCCTCGGACGGCGGCCGCGGCGCGGGCCACGCCGACCGCAGCTCCCCGCGCGGCTCCGACCGGGCACCGAACGCCCGCGCCGCGGCAGCCGTCGCCTTCGCGTACGGGGCCCTCGGCAAGCCGTACGTCTGGGGCGCCACCGGCCCCTCCTCGTTCGACTGCTCCGGCCTCACCCAGGCCGCCTGGGGCTCCGCGGGTGTCTCGCTCCCCCGGACCACGTACACCCAGATCAACGCGGGGCAGCGCGTCCCGAGGTCCGAACTCGCCCCGGGGGACCTGGTGTTCTTCTACTCGGGCGTCAGCCACGTCGGCCTCTACATCGGCAACGGCCGGATGATCCACGCCCCGCGCCCGGGAGCCCCGGTCCGCATCGCGCCGATCGACGAAATGCCTTTCGCCGGAGCGGCCCGGGTGGCATAGGCTCCCGTCCCTCCGACCACCGGACAGAGGGACACCCGCACATGCCCATGGACTTCGACGTCCAGACTCACGCCCATACGCTCGCACTCCGCTCCCCCGACCATTACCGGGTCGGCCCGTTCACGGTGCGCCACAACGTGAACTGGTCGCTGAAGTACGTCAATTACGCGATCCCCGACCAGGGCGCCGAACCGACGCCCGGCGAACTCGACGCCCTGGTCGCGGCCTTCCGCGAGCGGGACCGGATGCCGCGCCTGGAGTATCTGCCCGCCTGGGCACCCGCGGTCGAATCCGCGCTGCTCGCCGCCGGGTTCACCGCCGAGAACCGGGCCCCGATCCTGGCCTGCGCCCCCGGGGACCTGCTGCCGCCCAAGCCGGTGGACGCTCTGGTGACGGCAGAACCGGCCACGGACGCGGAGTTCGACGCAGCCGCCCTCGTACAGCACCTGGGATACGGCGGGACCGGCGAACCCGAGGGCGGCGAGGCGCAGTGGCTGCGCGAGGCGGCGGCGGGCGGCGGGGTCGCCGCGCTCGCCACCCTCGACGGCGTCCCGGCGGGGGCGGGCGGCTGCTCGGTCCCGGTCGACGGCCTCAGCGAGCTGGTGGGCCTGGCCGTCGCCGCGGAGTTCCGCCGCCGCGGCATCGGGGCCGACCTCTCCGCCCGGCTCACCGCGACCGCCTTCGAGCAGGGCTGCCGGGTGGTGTGGCTGGAGCCGGGCGACGCCGAGGTGGAACGGATCTACGCGTCCATCGGCTACCGCAGGATCGGCGAGAAGCTGAACATCTCGCTCGATCCCGAGCGGCCGGCCGGCTGACCCGCGGCCGGGCGGCCGGCGGGACTCAGACCAGCCGCCGGGCCGTCGCCCACCGCGTCAGCTCGTGCCGGTTGGACAGCTGGAGCTTCCTCAGCACCGCCGAGACGTGCGACTCGACCGTCTTCACCGAGATGAACAGCTGCTTGGCGATCTCCTTGTAGGCGTAGCCGCGGGCGATCAGCCGCAGCACCTCGCGCTCGCGCTGGGTCAGCCGGTCGAGGTCCTCGTCGACCGGCGGCGCGTCCGTCGAGGCGAAGGCGTCGAGGACGAAGCCGGCCAGCCGGGGCGAGAACACCGCGTCGCCGTCCTGGACCCGGAAGACCGAGTCGACCAGGTCGGCGCCGGTGATGGTCTTGGTGACATAGCCGCGGGCGCCGCCGCGGATGACCCCGATGACATCCTCGGCGGCGTCCGAGACGGACAGCGCCAGGAAGCGCACCGGGTTCTCCACCGGGCCCATGAACGGGGCGCAGCGGCGCAGCACCTCGACGCCGCCGCCGCCCGGGAGGTGGACGTCCAGCAGGACGACCTCGGGGCGGGTCGCCGTGATGACGGTGACCGCCTGGTCGACGTCGGCGGCCTCGCCGACGACCTCGACCCCGGTCTCCTCGGTGCGGCCGATCTCGGCCTGTACGCCGGTGCGGAACATCCGGTGGTCGTCGACGAGCACGACTCGTACCCGGCGCTCCGGCCCCCCGGCCGCCTCAGTGGTCCCGTTCATCGCTCGTCCTCTCCATCTCCAGCTCGACTTCCGTGCCCCCGCCGGGCACCGAACGCAGCCGGGCGGTACCGCCGTTGCGCTGCATCCGGCCGATGATTGATTCTCGTACGCCCATTCTGTCCCCCGGTACGGAGTCCAGATCGAATCCGGGTCCCCGGTCGCGCACCGAGACGAAGACCGTGCGGCCCTCGACCTCCGCGTAGACCTGTACGGCGCCGCCCTCGCCACCGTACTTGGCGGCGTTGACCATCGCCTCGCGTGCGGCCTGCATCTGTGCGGTCAGCTTCTCGTCGAGCGGGCAGTCGCCGACGACGACGACCTCCAGCGGGACGCCGTGCTTGTCCTCGACCTCGGCGGCCGCGCGTTTGACGGCCTCGGCCAGGGTCTCGGGTTCGTCGTCCTCGTCCTTGCCGGTGCCCTCGGGGTTGTAGAGCCAGTTGCGCAGCTCGCGTTCCTGGGCGCGGGCCAGTCTGCGCACCTCGCCCGCGTCCTCCGCGTTGCGCTGGATCAGGGTGAGGGTGTGCAGGACGGAGTCGTGCACATGGGCGGCGACCTCGGCCCGCTCCTGAGCCCTGATGCGCATCAGGCGTTCCTCGGAGAGGTCCTGGGTCATCCGCACGAGATAGGGCCCGGCCAGCAGCGCGATGCCGGTGAGCACCGCGATGGCCGCGGTGAGGACGTTGCCGAGCTGGGCGGCGGAGCCGCGCACCACCATGAAGCCCGCGAGGCCGAGGCCGACCAGGGCGACTCCGGCGAGGCCCCGGGCCAGGTGCAGGACCCGGCGGCGGCTGCCGACCTCCATCCAGCGGGCGCGGCGGGCGTTGTCGGCCTGTCGCCACACCAGGACGGAGCCGGCACCGATCAGCAGCGTGGGCCAGATGTAGCGGTCGGCCTTGCCGCCCATGTCGACGTTGCCGACGAAGATCACGGCGCCGATGAGCAGCGCGACGAGGGCGAAGACCTGGCCCCGGTCGGGCTTGCGGAGCCGGCGCCTGCCGTCGGGGGCGTGGACAGCCCGCGGTCCGTCTTCGAG
>NZ_JAFMPZ010000317.1 GCF_017353455.1 Streptomyces laculatispora | reverse complement strand
TCGCGGTCCCGGTGGGGCGGCCGCTGGGCTCCGGGGTGGCGCCGGTGTCGACGGAGCACTTGGCGTCGTCGATGAGACAGCCGGTGGGGTCGGCCGCCTGGCCGTCCGCGCTGGTGACGAAGCCGATGGTGACGGACGTGCCGGGCGCCAGCTCCTTGTCCCAGCTCGCCGGGCGGACGGTGACGTGACGGCCGCTGACGGTGTGCTCGCCGTTCCACAGGGAGCTCAGTCTCGTACCGGCAGGCAGGTCGAATTCGAGCGTCCAGCCGGACTTCGCCGTGCCGGTGTCGTTGGTGACGACGTACTGCCCGGTGTATCCGCCCGTCCAGCCGCTGGTCCTGGTGTAGGCGGCGCCGACCGCCGACGCCTGGGCCGTCCCGGTGAGGGCGAAGACCGTTCCGCCGACCACGGCCGCGGCGACGACCGCGCCGATCGCCTTGGTCCTGGTGCTCGCCGTACGCCGGTGCGTGCTGGTGCCCATCGCGTTCCTGCCTCGTCTTGCGGAAGTGGGGGATGCGAGAGCACGCTAGCGACACCGAACCCGGCAAATGCCGCACTTGGGGCCCGCGTTGATGTTCTTAGGGTGGGCTTAAGGAGCGCATCGGCCGGCCTAAAGGTTCGGGCCCGCTCCGGAGCGGAATCGGCGGCCCGCGTTCCGGCGGGTCACCGCGCGTCGCTGCCGCCCGACCCGGTGGCCGCGCCCCTGCGGCCGCTGCCCGTCGAGCCCGATCCAGATGCGCACCTCCGTGCCGCCGAGCACCGAGCGCCCGATCCGCACATCGCCGCCGGTGGACTCCGCGACCCGGCGGGCGATGTCCAGGCCCAGTCCGGTCGAGCCCACCGCGTCCTTCGTACCGCCACGGCCGCTGCCGCCGCGCGCCATCGCGGCCCTGGGGTCCGCGATGCCGCCGCCCGCGTCGGAGACCAGCACGATCACCGCGTCGCCGCTGTGGTGCACGTCCACGGCGAAGGCGGTGCCCTCGGGGGTGTGCCGGAAGACGTTGCCGAGCAACGCGTCCAGTGCCGCGGCCAGTTCGGGGCGGGCCACCGGAATGCGTACCGTACGGTCCACTCCCGCGAGGCGCACCTCGCGGCCCTCGTCCTCGGCCAGCGCCGACCAGAAGTCCATGCGTTCGCGGATCACCTCGGAGGCGTCGCAGCCGGCTCCGGGACCGCCGCCCTGCCCCTGGGTCTGCGGGCGCTGCTCCCGGGCGGTCCTGATGATCGTGTCGACCTCACGCTCCAACTGCTCGACGGCCGCCCGGGTCTGGTCGGCGGCCGGGCCCTCGCCGAGCGAGGCGGCGTTGAGCCGGAGGACGGTGAGCGGGGTGCGCAGCCGGTGCGAGAGGTCGGCGGCCAGCTCCCGTTCGTTGGCGAGGAGCTGCACGACCTGGTCGGCCATGGAGTTGAACGCGACGGCGGCGGAGTGCAGTTCGGTCGGCCCCTCCTCCGGCACCCGGGTCCCGAGCCGCCCCTCCCCCAGGTCGTGCGCGGCCCCCGCGAGACGCCGGGCGGGCTCCACCATGCGTACGCCGAGCCGGTCGGCCACGGCGACCGAGCCGACGATCAGCGCGGTGCCGACGCCCGCCAGCATCAGCCACGCGGTGGCGACGCCGTTGGAGACCTCGTCCTCGGGGACGAACACCTCGACGACGGCGATGCCCCCGGAGCCGAGCGCGGTGGGCTGGAGCAGCGCGGAGCCGCCGGGCACCTCGGTGATGGAGGCGCGCCCCGACTCCCGTACCGTCTCCAGGTCCTTGCGGGTGGCGCGCCGGCTGCCGATCTCCACCGCCCGGCTGTCGGCCTCGTCCGCGGCGGGTATGTGGACGGCCATCCGGCCGGCGGCCCCGGGTTCGGTGGTGAGCACGGCCGTTTCGAGTTCGGCGCGGTCGGTGGTGATGGAGAGGGTGGGGCCGATCATCGCGGCCTGCCGCTCGGCGTCGGAGAAGGCGCGGTCGCGGGCCATCTCCTTGATGACGAGGCCGAGGGGTACGGCGAAGGCGACCGCGACCATCGCGGTGACGGCCAGGCAGACCTTGACCAGCGCCCATCTCATGCGGGCCGCTCCGGTGCCGGGGGCGTGACGGGCGGCTGCAGTTTCACGCCGACGCCGCGCAGGGTGTGCAGATAGCGGGGCCGGGCGGCCGTTTCGCCCAGTTTCCGGCGGAGCCAGGAGAGATGGACGTCGATGGTCTGGTCGTCCCCGTACGACTGCTGCCAGACCTCGGCGAGGAGTTCCTTGCGCGGGACGACGACGCCTGGCCGGCCGGCCAGGNNTCGCGGGCCGTCGCGATGATGACGGGCACGTCGGTGATGCCGCGCAGCATCTTCAGCGCCTCCGACCCGTCGAGGTCGGGCAGTCCGAGGTCGAGGATGACCACGTCGAACCGGAAGTGGGCGACCTCGCGCAGCGCTTCGAGCGCGGTGCCGACACTCCGTACCGTGTGGGAGGCCTCGGTCAGGTGCCGGATGAGGGCGGAACGTACGAACTGGTCGTCCTCGACCACGAGCACACTTGGCATGGGCGGCACCGTACGCCATCCGGC
>NZ_JAFMPZ010000615.1 GCF_017353455.1 Streptomyces laculatispora | reverse complement strand
CGTACCCCACGCCCCGCACCGTCTGGACGAGGCGCGGTTCGCCGCCCGCCTCCGTCTTGCGGCGCAGGTACATCACGTACACGTCCAGGGAGTTGGAGCTCGGCTCGAAGTCGAAGCCCCACACCGCCTTCAGGATCTGCTCGCGGGTCAGCACCTGGCGCGGGTGCGCGAGGAACATCTCCAGCAGGGTGAACTCGGTGCGGGTCAGCTCGACGCGGCGGGTGCCGCGGTTGACCTCGCGGGTGGAGAGGTCCATCCGGAGGTCGGCGAAGGCCAGCACGTTGTTGTCGGGGAGGCCGCCGCCCGCCGCGGCCGCGTACGAAGTGCGGCGCAGCAGCGCCCTGATCCGGGCGAACAGCTCGTCCAGCTCGAAGGGCTTGACCAGGTAGTCGTCGGCGCCCGCGTCGAGTCCGGTGACGCGGTCGCCGACGGTGTCGCGGGCGGTGAGCATCAGGATGGGCGTGGTGGTGCCCGTGGCGCGGATGCGGCGGGCGGCGGTCAGCCCGTCCATCCGCGGCATCTGGATGTCGAGGACGATGAGGTCGGGGGCGTACGTCTCCGACCTGGTGAGGGCGTCGAGCCCGTCGACGGCGACCTCGGTGCCGTATCCCTCGAACGCGAGACTGCGTTGCAGGGCCTCGCGCACGGCGGGCTCGTCGTCGACGATCAGGATGCGCTGCGGATCGTCTTCGGCGGGGCTCATCGCTGCTTCGTCCTCTTCTCGTTCCGTACGGGGGGGCGGGAAGCGGTGCCCCCGCACTTCGGCCGGGCGGTGCGCCCGGCCCTCGGCCTCTCAGCCTCGCACGGCCGTGGCGCGGCGTCGCGCGGCACGGCGTTCTCGGCTGCCGGTGGTACGCAGCTCCGCGGCGCGGGGCGGTCCGTCGGTGTTCCGTTCCGCGGACCGTTCGGCCAGGGACGCGACGAGCGCGAGCGGCAGGGCCAGGCCCGCGGGGCCGGCGGAGAAGGTGTCGTCCGGGTGGTGCATGGTTGTCTCCTCAGGAGCTGTTGCCGGCCCGCAGGGTGCTGAGGTCGGCCTTGAGGGTGTTGACCGGGATGGCGAAGCCGAGACCGACGCTGCCCGCGCCGGAACTGTCGGAACTGCCGGCCGAACTCGCCGAGTACATGGCGGAGTTGATGCCGATGATCTCGCCGTTCATATTGATCAGCGCGCCGCCGGAGTTGCCCGGGTTGAGCGAGGCGTCGGTCTGGAGAGCCTTGTACGTGGTGGTGGAGTCGCCGGTGTCGCCGTTGAACTGCTTTCCGCCGAACTCGAACGGCCACTGCTGTCCGCCGCCCTGTCCCTGGCCCTGGCTCTGGCTGTTGTCGCCTTCCTTGGCGACCGTGACGTCCCGGTCGAGCGCGGACACGATGCCGCTGGTGACGGTGCCGGTCAGGCCCTCGGGCGAGCCGATCGCGACGACCTGGTCGCCGACGGCGACCTTGGAGGAGTCACCGAGCGTGGCCGTCTTCAGCCCGCTCGCGCCCCGGAGCTTGATCAGCGCGAGGTCCTTGGCGGGGTCGGTGCCGACGACATCGGCGGTGTACGTCTTGCCGGTGCTGAGCGTCACTTTGACCGAGGATGCGCCCGCGACGACGTGGTTGTTGGTGACGGTCTCGCCGTCGGACGTGATGATCACGCCGGAGCCGGTGGACTGGCCCGCGGTCGAGGCCGCGCTGATCTCGACGATCGTCGGCGACAGGGCCGCGGCCACACCGGAGACGGTGCCCTTGCTGCTCTGCGAGACGGTGGTGCCCGGGATGACGCTGCTGCTGCTGGTGCTGCCGGTGCCCTGGTCGGTGAGCTGCCCGATCACGGTGGCGGTGCCGCCGCCGACGACCGCCGCCGCGATGGCCACCGCCGCGAGGAGCGCGACCGGGCGGCGGGCCCGGTGCCGGGAGGCGGGCGGCTCCGGCGCGGGCTGCGGCAGCCCGGGGCCCTGGAACCCGTCACCGCCGCCGTGGCCCGCACCGCCGGTGTGCCCGTCGGCCGCTCCGGGGCCGGGCCACACGGTGGTTCCGGGGCCCGCGGCGACCGGCTGCGGGGGCTGGTATGACGGCGGCGGCGGGTAGGCCGCGTCGCCGTTGCCGTACGAGGGGTACATCGGGTACTCGCCGCTCGGGCGCTGGCTCTCTGTCATGTCTACGAGAGTGTCCAGCGAAGATGAGAGGAGCGTGAGGACGCCCTGAGAAGCCCGACAGAACCTCGTATGCCCGATATAAGGACCGGGCCGCACGGCCTGGGCGACGGCCGGGCGGACGGTCCGCGCCGCGGGCCCCGGCGCCTGCGCGCGAGGGACGCGGCTGTCCGGCCTACGCGAGCGGCATCCGGGCCGCCGGAGGCTCGCCGCAGCCGCAGGAGCGCCGGACCACCAGCGCCGAGGGGAACTGCTTCAGCCGCTCCCGCCGCGAGCCGGAGACCCGGAGCGAGTCGTCGAGCACCAGGTCCACGGCCGCCCGCGCCATCGCCGGGCGGTCCGAGAAGACCGTCGTGAGCGGCGGATCGGTCAGTCCGGCTTCCTTCACGTCGTCGAAGCCCGCCACCGCGAGCTCGCCCGGCACATCGATCCGCAGCTCGCGCGCGGCCCGCAGCACCCCGATGGCCTGGTCGTCCGTCGCACAGAAGATCGCCGGGGGACGGTCCGGGCCCGCGAGGAGCTCCAGCGCCACCCGGTAGGCGTCGTAACGGTTGTACGGGGCCTGGAAGAGCCGGCCCTGTGTCGAGCGCCCCGACTCGTGCATCGCCCGGCGCCAGCCCTCGACGTGGTCGGCGACCGGGTCGCCGACCACCGGGGTCGACTCCACGCCGCCGAGGCACGCCACGTACTCGTTGCCGTGTTCCAGCAGGTGACGGGTGGCCAGCTGGGCGCCGCCGACATCGTCCGTGACGACCGCGACGTCGTCGATCGCCTCGGGCCGCTCGTGCAGCAGCACGACCCGGGCGTCCCACGCCTCGATCTCGGCGGCGGCCCGCTCGCTGGGGCCCTGGCTGACCAGGATCAGCCCGGAGACCCGCATGCCGAGGAAGGCCCGCAGATAGTGGACCTCGCGCTCGTCGCGGTAGTCGGAGTTGCCGACGAGCACCATTTTTCCGCGCTCGGCGGCGGCCTGTTCGACCGCGTGTGCCATCTCCGCGAAGAAGGGCTGCCGCGCGTCCGGCACGATCATCCCTATGAGGTCGGTCCGCCGCGAGGCCATCGCCTGGGCGACCCGGTCGGGCCGGTAGCCCAGCTCCTTGATCGCGGCGAGTACCCGCTCGCGCGTGGCCGGGGCAACCGGCCTGGGTCCGTTGTTGATGACGTAGCTGACGACCGCTGTCGACGTCCCCGCCAGTCTCGCCACATCGTCCCGCGTCACCTTGGCCACGCGCGGCAGTCTACGCGGATGGACCTACCTCTTGGCAGGCCGGACCGGGGCTTCTTCCGAGCCCTCGATCGCCTCCGGCTGCTCCGAACGGGTGAGGGTTTCGGCGGCTGCCTTCGCGGCGGCCGCCTTGGCCTCCTCGGCGGCGGCCCGCTCCACCTTCTCCGGTGCGACGAAGCGGTAGCCCACGTTGCGGACGGTGCCGATGAGCGACTCGTGCTCGGGGCCGAGCTTGGCGCGCAGCCGCCGGACGTGAACGTCGACCGTCCGCGTGCCGCCGAAGTAGTCGTAGCCCCAGACCTCCTGGAGCAGCTGGGCACGGGTGAAGACCCGGCCCGGGTGCTGCGCCAGATACTTGATCAGTTCGAATTCCTTGAAGGTCAGGTCCAGGACCCGGCCCTTGAGCTTGGCGCTGTACGTCGCCTCGTCGACCGAGAGATCGCCGTTGCGGATCTCCATCGGGGAGTCGTCGGAGGTGATCTGCTGCCGGCCGGTGGCCAGCCGCAGCCGCGCCTCGACCTCGGCGGGCCCCGCCGTGTCCAGCAGTACGTCGTCGATCCCCCAGTCCGCGGTGACGGCCGCGAGGCCGCCCTCCGTGACGACGAGGATCAGCGGACAGCCGGGTCCGGTGGACCGCAGCAGCTGACAGAGCGAGCGCACCTGAGGCAGGTCGCGCCGTCCGTCGATGAGGATGACGTCGGCACCTGGGGTGTCGACGAGAGCGGGGCCCTCGGCGGGCGCCACCCGCACGCTGTGCAGCAGGAGGCCGAGGGCGGGAAGCACCTCCGTCGACGGTTGGAGGGCATTCGTCAGGAGCAGCAGTGAACTCATCGCCGCCCACCTGCCTGGGTCGTCGGTCGATGATCGTGCACGGTTGGCTCGCCCATTACGTCGGTCCTCCTCGTTCCCTGCGAGAGGGGCACTCCCGGGCGGGGCCCGGGGGAGTATGCGGCACTGCTTCGTACGCTTATTCGTGTTGTCCCGTACGACGTTTCGTCATACGGGTTTTACGGGTGCGGCCCCGCGCCCAGGGCCGCTGAGCTTGTTGAAACGTCGCCGTAACAACGCGCGAAAAGCACAAAAGGACCCGGGGGCTGCATTGCCCGGATCCTCTTCCGAGCAGAATAGCCCACATGAGTTCTGTGTCCGAGGGGCGATTTCGGAGTTCCTCTGTTCCCTTGATCACGCGCGGGCGGTCGCGGACCGCATTGCGGGCCGATGACGGGGTCCGGATCGAGGCGGTGTACGACCCGTGTACGGGGGATGACGGCGCACTCGCGGAGACGGGCGAGGCCGGTACGGCGATCGTCGTCGCGCACGGTTTCACCGGTTCGGCGGACCGCCCCGCGGTGCGGCGTGCCGTGGAGGTGTTCTCCCAGCGTGCGGCGGTGATCACGTTCTCGTTCCGGGGGCACGGCGGCTCCGGCGGACGGTCCACGGTGGGCGACCGCGAGGTGCTGGACCTGGCGGCCGCGGTGGCCTGGGCGCGGTCGCTCGGGCACCGGCGCGTCGTTACGGTCGGGTTCTCCATGGGCGGTTCCGTGGTGCTCCGGCACGGGGCGCTGTATACCGATCCCGCGGCGGAGGGCGAGGGTGGCCGGTCCGTTCCGGCGCGCGAGGGGCGCACAGAAGCGCGTGCGGGGGCGTACGCCGATGCGGTGGTCTCCGTGAGCGCCCCGGCGCGTTGGTACTACCGGGGTACGGCCCCGATGCGTCGCCTGCACTGGATGGTCACCCGGCCCACCGGCCGGCTGGTCGGGCGGTACGGCCTCCGGACCAGGATCGACCGCAACGACTGGGACCCGGTCCCGCTCTCCCCGGTCGCGGCGGTCCCGCGGATCGCCCCGGCGCCGCTGCTGCTCGTGCACGGCGACAGGGACCCGTACTTCCCGCTCGACCACCCGCGGATGCTGGCCGACGCGGCGGACGGGGCCGCTGAGCTGTGGCTGGAGCGCGGCATGGGACACGCGGAGAACGCGGCGGACGAGGCCCTGCTCACCCGCATCGCCGACTGGGCGACGGGCCGATGACGCGGTGACCGATGATAGACAGCCGACGCGAGACGAGAGGAGCGCCGCCATGCCCGCGGGAACGATCCGTTACTGGGCAGCCGCCAAGGCCGCTGCCGGAACGGCGCAGGAGCCGTACACCGCTGCGACGCTCAAGGAGGCGCTCGACGCGGTGCGCGACCAGCACCCCGGCGAGCTGACCCGAGTGCTGCAAAGGTGTTCGTTCCTCATCGACGGTGACCCCGTCGGGACCCGGAGCCATGAGACCGTACGCCTTGCCGAGGGCGGCACGGTCGAGGTGCTCCCGCCGTTCGCAGGAGGGTGAACCGCAGAACATGAGCAGCAGCGATCAGCAGCAGCCGTACCCGAATCAGCCGCAGCAGCCGTACGGCCAGGAGCCGCAGCCCCCGCAGCAGCCGTACCCCGATCCGTCCGGTCCGTCGTACGGCGGTCAGCCGTACGGGGACCAGCCGTACGGGGACCCGGGCTACCCGGATCCCGCGTACGGGCAGCAGCAGCAGCCCTACGGCGGTCAGCCGTACGGCGAACCGTCCTACGGGCAGCAGGCTCCCTACCCGGGCGACGCGGCCCCGTACGCGCCGCAGGGCACGTACGAACCGCAGCAGGCCGCACAGCAGCCGTACCAGGCCGCGCAC
Organism: Streptomyces laculatispora; assembly: GCF_017353455.1. Taxonomy (GTDB): domain Bacteria; phylum Actinomycetota; class Actinomycetes; order Streptomycetales; family Streptomycetaceae; genus Streptomyces; species Streptomyces laculatispora. The sequence continues at coordinate 5,037 of NZ_JAFMPZ010000615.1, read as the reverse complement.
CCCACCCACCAGGCCGTACAGCAGCCGTACGGGCCCCAGCAGGCTCCGCAGCCCCAGCAGGCTCCTCAGTCCCACCAGGCTCCGCAGCCCCAGCAGGCTCCTCAGCCCCACCAGGCTCCGCAGGCCCAGCAGGCTCCGCAGCCGCAGGCCGGGGACGACTGGCCGGCCGGGGAGCAGGGCGTCGCGCAGACCTGGGAGGGCCAGACCTGGGACACCCAGTACCAGCCCACCCTCCGGCCGAGGCAGCAGCCCGCGCAGCCGGTGCGGGCCGCCGAGCCCGTCCGGCCCGCCGCCGGCACCGCCTCTCCGTCGCCCCGGGGCGCATCCGGCGGGTACCCGCTGCCCCCGGAGGTCCCGGCGGCTTTCGCCGCTCCCGCGTCGGCCGCCGCCTCCGCGGACGCCGCGCAGGACGACGGATACAGCGCGCCCACCACTCTGGGCAACAGCCGCGTCACCGACGCCCAGCGCGCCCGCGCCGAGGGCCGTTCGCCGATCATCGCGCCCGGTATGCAGCCGGCCGCGATCACCGCGGGGCTCGGGCTGCTGCTCGCGCTCGGTGCGGCCATCGGCTCGTACGCCCTGGTCGTCCCGCTGGTGCTGCTCCAGGCGGTGACCGCGGCCGGGTGGTTCCGGCTCAACGGCATGTGGCCGGCCCGGCAGGGCATCGCGCTCGCGTTCGCCGGCGGCCTCGTCGCCGATGTGGTGCTGCTGGCCGCGGGCCGGGAGAACGGACCGGCCGCGATCCTCGGCACGCTCGGCGTCTGGGTGCTGCTCACCGTCGTCCTCCAGCTGCGCAGCCGGGCGGGCGCCGACGAGCGGATGCAGGGGCTGATGGCCACCGTCGCCTCGGCCGCGCTCGCGGTGCTGGCCGCCGGGCACCTCGCGGCGGTCCCGGACGCCGTGACGGTCGGCGGGGTCGCCGTCGCCCTCGCGGTGCTCGCACGGGCGCTGCCGCTGCCGGGACCGGCCTCCGTCGTGGCGGCCCTGGTCGTCGCCGCGGGCGCCGGTGCCGCGGCGGGTGCCGTCACCGATCTGGGGGCGAAGGGTGCGCTGCTCGGCCTCGCCGCCGGTGGCTGTGCGCTGATCGGGCTGCGGGTGGCCAGCTATGACTACCCGTCACGCTTCGTGCACATGACCGCCGGAGTGGCGCTGCCGCTCACCGCGGCCGCGCCCGCCGTGTACCTGATCGGCCGCGCGATCTCGTAGACCGTCACGCGATACCCGCCACACGAAACCCGTCACGCCTCATGCGTCACAGGGATGCCGAAGCCCTCCACGGGGAACCGATGGGGGGCTTCTGCTCGTCGATCACCCGGGGTGTGATGTGCGGCCGCAGTAGGCTCACGGGCGCCAGGGGGCCGAACGGACGCGGGTGGGAGAGGGACAGGCATGCGTGCACTGCGAATACTGCTGGTCATGGTGGTGGTTCTGGCCGGTGTGTTCATCGCCGTTGACCGCGCGGCGGTGTATTTCGCCGAGTCCCAGGTAGCGGACCGGGTCCGGGTCTCCGGTACGGAGATCGGCTCGACGGACGTCTCCATCAAGGGCTTTCCGTTCCTGACCCAGCTCGCCGGATCGGAGCTGGACGAGATCGACGTGAAGATCACCGGCGTCGAGACCAGCGCGAACGGCCGCAAGCTCCGCATCAGCAGGATGAACGCCGAACTGCACCGGATCCGGCTGACCAACGGTTTCTCCGGCGCCACCGCCGCACGGGCGACCGGGACGGCCGTCGTCTCGTACGCGGACCTTACCAAGGCGGCCAGCGAGGACGTCGCCGTCGAGTACGGCGGCAACGGCAAGGTGAAGGTGACCGGCGCGGTCGACATCCTCGGCCGCACGATCTCGCGCAGCGTCCTGTCCACCGTCACCCTGGTCGACGGCCACACCGTCCGGGTGCACGCCGACAAGGTGCCGGGCGAGGGAATCCCCGGACTCGAGGGCATGGTGCGCGAGAAGGCCGACTTCGAGCGGGAGGTCGGCGGACTGCCGAACGGCCTGAAGCTGGAGAAGATCCAGCCGACCGCCGCAGGTCTGGAGATCTCGGTGACCGGCACCGACATCTCGCTCGCGGGATAGCTCCCGCCGCGACCGGCTGCGTCACACACCCGCAGGCCCGCCCCGCGCGCCCGTCCCGCAGGCCCGTGTCACACACCCGCACGTCACAGGCGCGCCACATACTGAGACGGTCGCGTCCGTTCCCTAGATGCCCGACGGGTGCGGCGGTCCGGGGGACGGCCCCGGAGCGCGCGCAATTACCCTCCTGTCCCGCATGGTGGACGATCGTGTCTCAATATGCGACACAACGGTGACATTCCCGCCCGTACGTCCCTACGATCGGTCCCATGCAGTGCTCTATTAGCGGTCTCCCGCAGCGGGGACGGGCGGATCTCACGAAGCGGCGGGCAGTGGACCTGTGCCGCGTCGCCGCCATGCTCTGTCGCACTGTCTGAGCGGGATCCCTCGATTTCCCGCATTCCCGGCCCGCCGACCGTTCGTCGGGGCCATCCCGATGCCTCTGTGCACGCGCCGAACCGGCTTCCGTACATCCGCATCCGCACCATCTCGCCGCAGACTGCCCCGGAGGAGAACACAATGAGCCGCAGTGACGTCCTGGTAGACGCCGACTGGGTCGAGGCCCACATCGACGACCCGAAGGTTGCCATCGTCGAGGTCGACGAGGACACCTCCGCGTACGAGAAGAACCACATCAAGAACGCGATCCGGATCGACTGGACCAAGGACCTCCAGGACCCGGTCCGCCGTGACTTCATCGACCAGGCGGGCTTCGAGGAGCTGCTGTCCGGCAAGGGCATCGGCAACGACACCACGGTCGTCCTGTACGGCGGCAACAACAACTGGTTCGCGTCCTACGCGTTCTGGTACTTCAAGCTCTACGGCCACCAGGACGTCCGCCTGCTCGACGGCGGCCGCAAGAAGTGGGAGCTCGACTCCCGCGACCTGGTCGACGGCGACCAGATCCCGTCCCGCCCGGCCGCCCAGTACAAGGCCCAGCCGCAGGACGAGTCGATCCGCGCCTACCGCGACGACGTCGTGAAGGCGATCGGCACCCAGAACCTGGTCGACGTGCGGTCGCCCGACGAGTTCAGCGGCAAGCTGCTCGCGCCGGCCCACCTCCCGCAGGAGCAGTCGCAGCGCCCCGGCCACGTGCCGAGCGCCCGCAACATCCCGTGGTCGAAGAACGCCAACGACGACGGCACCTTCAAGTCGGACGACGAGCTGAAGGCCCTCTACGAGGCCGAGCAGGTCGACCTGGCGAAGGACACCATCGCCTACTGCCGCATCGGTGAGCGCTCCGCGCTCACCTGGTTCGTGCTGCACCAGCTGCTCGGCCAGGAGAACGTCAGGAACTACGACGGCTCGTGGACCGAGTACGGCTCCCTCGTGGGCGTGCCGATCGAGCTCGGCGCCAACAAGTAGTCCCGCGCGCGACTCGGCAGGTCTTCGGACCTGCCGACCGGCACGAGCCGGACCGGCACGACCCAGACCGGCACGACCCTCGATCAGAAGGACAGAACACCATGTGTGGAGCAAAGGCCGGCGGCCCCGACGCTTCGACGATCAAGCCCGGTGAGACCACCATCCAGGGCAGCGTGACCCGTGACGGCGAGCCCGTCACCGGCTACGTCCGCCTGCTCGACTCGACCGGTGAGTTCACCGCGGAGGTCCCGACCTCGGCGACCGGACAGTTCCGCTTCTACGCGGCCGAGGGCACCTGGACGCTGCGCGCCCTCGTCCCCGGCGGCAGCGCCGACCGCACGGTCGTGGCACAGACGGGTGGCCTCTCCGAGGTGGCCATCGCCGTCTAGGTCGTGTTTTAGAAGTCCCGTCTGTCTCGCGTGGTCCGGGCGGCCGACGCTACTCCTAAAACACTCCCTAGGAGCTGCCACACCGCTCCGCGGATGACGAACCGGCCGAAGGGCCGTACCCCAGGGGGTTGGACGCCCTACTGAACCGGGGTACGGCCCTTCGTGCCGTTCGGGCCGCTGCCCCGTGAGGTCCAGGACCGGCTGGGCAAGCCGATCGGGCCTACGCTGGATTTATGTACGCCCGACGCCGTCGCGCATATTTTCTGATGATGGGCGGATGTCTCGTCCTCTTCGTCTCGGCCTGGGCCTTCGTGAGGCTCTGGTCGATTCCCGCCGCCATCAGCATGTGTGTGATCGCCATGGTCATCCCGCCCGTCGCGGCGATCGTGGCCAACCGGAAGGGCCCGGAGGACCGCTGGTGGGACGATCCGCCGCCGGGCCCCCGGGATCGGCCGGGCAAGCAGGGCCCCCGGGACCGGCCGGGCAAAGTGAATCCCACCGGCGACCCGGAGTCCGACGACTGGTGGGACGAACTCGACGGCAAGAAGCGCCGCCGGTGAGGGACCGGCTCCGTCAGTAGACGAGGGCCTGGACGCCGTCGGCCATGATCTCGCTGACGAAGACCTGGGCGCCGGCGATCCGTACGCCTTCCAGGATGTCCTGCTCGGTGATGTCGCGGCGGGCCGCGCACTGGGTGCAGAGCGTGATCAGGCCGCCCGCCTGAATCGACTCGATCAGATCCGGCAGCGGCGCCGAATGCGGCAGTTCGAACTCGGCGGCCCGCCCCGGCAGCGCGAACCAGGCGGATTCCCCGGTCAGCCACAGCGAGACCTCCACGCCGCTGGCGACGGCGACCGCCGCCACCGTGAACGCCTGCGAGCAGCGCTCGGCGGAGTCGGCACCTGCGGTCACCTTGATCACGAGCTTCTTCGGCATATGCCGAACTGTAATCCTCGCCCGCACAACCTCGGCGGTGAGTGGCGGGTCAGTTGGATGCGCAGGTGACGGAATCTGCGCCTCAGGTCTCGTGGGGGGACCCATTTTGAATCCGAAAGACACCAGTCCCGACGGGCCGGCCGAGCCGTCCGTCCGGGACGGGGCAGTGGTTCCGGCGGTTGTGGCAGCGCCTCTTGCGGACGCGCCCGCCGGGGAGACGCGCGTCCCGGACCCCGGCGCGGTGAAACGGCGCCCGCGCGGGCGTACGGCT
>NZ_JAFMPZ010000316.1 GCF_017353455.1 Streptomyces laculatispora | reverse complement strand
AAGCGGGGGCCGGTGGGTGTGCGCGGCCGGATGCGGTCGACGCGGAAGATACGCCAGTCCTCGCGGTGGAGGTCCCAGGCCACCAGGTACCAGCGATGACGCCAGGTGACCAGGTGGTGGGGTTGTACGCGGCGGTTGCCATCGGCCGAGGTGCTCGGACCCGGGGCGTAGTCGAAGCGCAGTTCCTCGCGGGCGTGGATGGCGCGGCTCAGGGCCATCAGGACCTGAGCGTCGACCTGGGGGGTGTCGCCGGCCGCCGCGGGCGGTTGGACCGCGGTGATGTGCACCAGGTCGATGCGGTGGCGCAGGCGGGGCGGCATGACCTGGCTGAGGGTGGCCAGCGCGCGGGCGGCGTCTTCGGCGACGGTGGTGCCGGCGGCCGCGGTCTGCAGCGCGACGGCCAGGGCGACGGCCTGCTCGTCGTCGAACAGCATGGGCGGCAGGTGAGTGCCGGCCTCCAGGCGGTAGCCGCCGGCCGGTCCTTTGACGGTCGTGATCGGGTAGCCGAGTTCGCGCAGGCGGCCGATGTCACGGCGCACGGTGCGCGAGGTGATGCCGAGACGCTCGGCGAGATCATCGCCGGACCAGTCACGGGGCGTTTGAAGGAGCGAGAGCAGCGCGAGCAGCCGCGCGGACGTTTTATGCATGACACCCCTGCTTCCCGGAGTACCGGACACAACCTGTCCGCTACCTCTGCCATCGTGGCATACGAGCCGTTCGGGAGGCATGACCCCTGGTCACGGCAGCCGCCGCTCGGCATCGACGGCCGACGGCGCACATGTGTCACAGCGAGGCAAGGAGCAGGTCATGTCCGTCACGACCACCACCCACCTGAATTTCCGGGGCACCGCACGTGAGGCGCTGGACTTCTACCAGTCCGTCTTCGGCGGACGTACTGTCGCGGTCACCTACAAGGACGCGGGCGCCGTACGGAACGAGAGCGAGGCGGACTGGGTGATGTGGGGCGAGGTGGCCGGCGGCAACGGCTTCCACGTCATGGCCTACGACGTGCCCTCGCGGCTGCCCTGGAACCAAGGCGACAACCCGTTCTTCGTCTCCGTGCGTGGAGACGACGCCGAGGAGATCAGTGCCCTGTGGGGCAAGCTCGCCGAGGGCTCGACCGTCGTGAGTCCACTGGAGCCCGCGCAGTGGGCGCCGCTGTACGGCATGCTCACCGACCGCTTCGGCGTCACCTGGGTCCTGGACGTCACCGCTCCGTACAACGCCTGAACCAACCGGCCGACCTGACACGCCTACGCCGTCCGGGCCGCCGCCGCACGGGCGGCCCGGACGTCAGCGGGCACCGAACACGTACAGCGGCGGAAGGAAAAGGGGCACCGTGAGGATGCGGAAGCTGGGACGGACCGGCATCGAAGTCAGTGCCGACTGCCTGGGCACCATGGTGTTCGGCAAGATGGGCGATCCGGATCACGACAACTGCGTGCGCGTGACGCACCGGGCGCTGGACGAGGGCATCAATCTCCTCGACACCGCCGACGTCTACGGCCACGCCGAGACCGAGGAGATCGTCGGAGAGGCACTCAAGGGACACCGCGACGAGGTCGTGCCGACAGCCAAGTCCAACGGACCGATGGGCGAGGGCCCCAACCGCGGCGGCAGCTCCCGGCGCTGGGCCGTCCAGGCGGTCGAGGGCTCACCGAAGCGGCTGCGGACCGACCGCATCGGCCTCTGCCAGATCCACCACCCCGACCCGTACACGGACATCGAGGAGACCCTCTCCGCGCTCACCGACCTCGTACGGGCCGGGAAGGTCCGGGCGATCGGATCCTCCAACCTGCCGGCCTCGGAAATCGTCGAAGCCCAGTGGGTGTCCCAGCGGCGTGGACTGCACCGCCTGCGCACCGAGCAGCCCACCCACTCCATCCTCGCCACGGCATCGAGCGGGAGATCCTGCCCGCCTGCCACCGCTACGGCCTGGGCGTTCTGGTGTGGAGCCCGCTGGCCATGGGCCCGCTCACTGGCCGCTACCGCAAGAACGCGCCGCGGCCGGACGACGCCCGCCTGGACCGGGTCCCCGCTCCGACGCCCGTCCCACGAGCGATCCGCCGCGTGAGAATGCCATGACTGTCCTTGACGCGCGTGCCCTCAATCGCGCCACCCTCGCCCGCCAGCACCTCCTCAAGCGCAGCGACAGATCCGTACCGGAGGCCGTGGCCCATCTGTGCGGCCTGCAGGCGCAGGGCCCTCAGGAGCCCTTCACCGGGCTGTGGTCCCGCCTGTCCGACTTCACACCCAAGCAGCTGGACGATGCGCTGACCGGTCGCGTGGTGGTGCGCACCCACCTGATGCGGCGCACCGTCCACCTCGTCTCCGCCGACGACGCGCTCGCCTGGCGAGCCCGCCACGACACAATGCTGCGCCAGCGAGTGCTGGGAACCTACCGGCGCGAACTGGCCGGCATCGACGTGGACGAGGTCGCCGCCGCCGGCCGCGCGGTCATGGCCGACCAGCGGCCCCGCACCATGACCGAGCTCGTACAAGCTCTCGAAGACCGCTGGCCCGGCCCACCACGCCGTGTCCTGGGCGAGCTGCTCATCGCAGCGCTCATCCCCATGGTCCAACTCCCGCCCCGCGGCCTGTGGCACCAGACCGCCGGCGTACGCAACCTGCCGTTGAGTACCTGGCTGAAACGGGACATCGACCCCGTGCCCGCCGACGGCAGTGATCCCGTCGGACAGCAACTGCTGCGCCGCTACCTCGCCGCGTACGGGCCCGCCGCCAGTGCGGACGTACGTGCCTGGTGTGGCCTCGCCGGCCTTCCCGCCGCCATCAAAGCCGCCCGAGAAGAACTCGTCGTCTTCCGTGACGAACGCGGCCGCGAGCTGCTCGACC
>NZ_JAFMPZ010000315.1 GCF_017353455.1 Streptomyces laculatispora | reverse complement strand
GGAGAACTCGTCCCCCGGCCGGGAGTGTCTGCCCGGTGCCCGGTCCGCCGTACGGCCGGGGGACGAGTTCTCCGCCGGATATGCCGTTCACCTGTGGCATGGGAACTCTTCTCCCCCTTCGGGCGTCTACAGTGATGTCGACCGTCTACATCACTGTAGTCAGTCCGGGTGCTCCTCAGGGTCACCCGCTCACCATTATGGGAGACCCTCCACCGTGTCCGTACTCTCACTGGCGACCATGCCACAAGCGGTGAACCTGCTGGACGCCGGTTCGCTGCTCGGAACCTTCGGCGCGCTCGGCGTCGCCGTCGTGCTCTTCGCCGAGACGGGGCTGCTCGTCGGCTTCTTCCTCCCCGGCGATTCACTGCTGTTCACAGCGGGCCTGCTCAGCGTCTCCGGCACCCACGGTCCGGTCGAGCTGTCGTTGCCGCAGGTGCTGATCGCCGCGGTGGCCGGAGCACTGATCGGTGCGCAGACGGGCTACTGGCTCGGCCGCAGGGGCGGCCAGGCACTGCTCGCCCGCAGCCGCTCCAAACGACTGCACGAGGGCGCCGACCGCGCGGCGGAGCTGCTCGCCAGATACGGCTACGCCCGCGCGATCGTGCTGGCCCGCTTCGTCCCCGTCGTGCGCACGGTGCTCAACCCGCTGGCCGGGGCACTCGACGTCCCGGCCCGGGTGTTCGCCCTGTGGCAGGTCGTCGGCGGCGTGATCTGGACGGCCGGGCTGGTCCTCGCCGGATACGCGCTGGGGTCCTCGGTACCGAATGTCGACCGCTATCTGCTGCCGATCGTCGCTGTCGTGGTCGTGGTCTCCCTCATCCCGCTCGCCGCCGAACTGCTCCGCTCCCGCAGCCGGCGCACTGCCGAAGGAGACAACAACTGATGCCGCTCGCCTCCGCGGCCACCTCGATCGACGGTGGGCTGTACACCTGGGTCACCGAGTTGGCCCAGCGCTCCCCCGCCGCCCTGGATTCCGCCGTCCGCGTGTGGTCGGACTACGGGCTCGCCCTGTTCGCGGTGCTCATGCTCGCGTCCTGGTGGCGCTCCCGTTCCGCAGACCCCGCGCGTACCGCCATGGCGCTCTGCGCCCCGTTCGTCGTGGTCGCCACCTATCTCGTCAACGACTTGGTGAAGTCCGACTTTCACGAGCAACGGCCCTGCCAGACGCTGCATGTCGTGACGGTGGAGGCGTGCCCGGCGCTCGGCGACTGGTCGTTCCCCAGCAATCACGCCGCCATCGCGGCGGCCGCGGCCATGGTGATCTGGCTGACCGACCGGCGGCTGGGAGCCGTCGCGGTGCCGGCCGCGCTGCTGATGGCGGCGTCCCGGGTGTGGATCGGGGCGCACTATCCGCACGATGTGCTCGTCGGGCTGCTGATCGGCGCGCTCGTCGCCTGGCCGTTGACCGTCGCGGCGCGTCGCTGTGCCCCGGCGGTGGTCCGGCTGCGTGACAGCCGGCTGCGTCCGCTGGTGGCGGTGCGTTGAGGTCGCAATGCCTGGGCACCGCGCCCGTCGCGGCTTGAACCGGCCGAGAGTTGCTAGCCCTCGTGGCCGGGCAGGCGGATGACGGCGAGGCCGCCGTCGAGGTCCACGGTGGAGCGGTGCGGCGGGGCGCCGTCCTCCTCGTCGTCGCGCAGCAGCAGGGCGCTCTGTCGCTCCTTGAGCTCGCTCTGCTTGCCGGGCGAGAAGGTCGCGTGCAACTGCTCGAACCCGGTCGCCGACACCTGGCCCTGTCGGGCGCTGTTGCGCCACGGCAGCAGACCGGCCCGGCCCGCGCGAAGCATCAGCTGATCGAGGAAGGCGACGACGGTCAGGGCGATGACCAGTCCGGGCAGCGTCATCATCGCGGCGAATTCCATGCGTGCAGTATCCATCCCGTGCGGCGCGGCGTACACCGGTCGCGGAGGCGACCCTGCGGGCCGTCGCACTGTGCGACGGCCCGCAGGGTCATGAGGAAGGGCTCGGCCGGTCAGCCGTTGGGGAGGATGACGGCCCGGCCGCTGATCCTGCCGTCGTGCAGTCGCTCGTACGCCAGCGGCGCCTCGTCCAGCGAGTACGTCTCGACGTGCACCTCGACCGAACCGGCACGGGCGAGATCGAGCACCTCGGCCAGCTCTGAGCGCGATCCCCAGTACGGGGCGCTCACCGTCGTGTTGAGGGGCAGGAAGCCGAAGCCCACCGGCAGCGCCCCGCCTCCGATGCCCACGATCGTGACGTCCGAGTCGATGGCGGCCGCGGCGCCGGCCGTGGCCACGGTGGGCGGTGCTCCGACGAAGTCGAGGACGACCTGCGCGCCGATGCCGCCGGTCAGCTCACGGATCCTCGCCGCCGCATGCTCGTCGGACAGGACCGTCTCGTGCGCCCCGACGGTGCGGGCGAGGGCGAGCTTGTCCTCCGTGACGTCCAGGGCGATGACCCGGACGGCCGTCATGGCGCGCAGCAGCTGGATGGCGACGTGGCCGAGTCCGCCGGTGCCGATGACGACGGCGCTCGCGCCGGGCACCAGCTTCGGCAGGGAGCGCTTGATCGCGTGGTACGGGGTGAGGCCGGCGTCGGTGAGCGGCACGGCCTGGACCGGGTCGAGGTCTCCCAGCGGCACCAGGTGACGCGGGTCGTCGACGATCATGTACTCGGCCATGGCGCCGGGCGAGCCCAGCCCGGGCGGGTAGATGCCGAGCTCACCGGCGCGCAGGCAGTAGTTCTCCTTGCCTTCGGCGCACTTGACGCACGTACCGCACCCCCAGGGGCCGTAGACCACTACGGACTCGCCCACCGTGAGACCGCTGACCCCGTCACCGAGTGCGGCGACGGTGCCCACGCCCTCGTGGCCGAGGGTGAGCGGGAGGTCGTAGGCGAGCTGATCCGCGGGCAGGCTCATCACCGCGATGTCGGAGTGGCAGACACCTGCGGCGGTGACCTTCAGCAGCACCTGTCCGGGGCCGGGTTCCGGGTCGGGCACAGTGACGACCTCGGGTGCGGCGCCGACGGTGCGGTACTGACGGCTTTCATGGGGTCCTCCTTGACCGTGCTGTTCCATTTCTCGCCCCCGGAGCCCCCGTGTGCCACTCAAGAGGCGGAGTAGCCGCCGTCCACCAGGTGGTAGCTGCCGTGGATGAACGAGGCGCGGTCGGAGAGCAGGAACGCGGCGAGTTCCGCCACCTCCTCCGCGGTGCCGAGGCGTCCGGCCGGGTGCAGCGAGATGAGGTGGTCGCGGGCGGGGCCCTCCGTGTTGCGCAGCAGCGGGGTGTCGATGAAGCCCGGGCCCACCGCGTTGACGCGGACGTTCCGTGCCGCGTACTCGAGTGCGGCCGTCTTGGTGAGGCCGACGACGCCGTGCTTGGCAGCGACGTACGCGGGCGACCCGGCGAAGCCGTTGGTGCCGAGGATCGACGACATGTTGACGATGGCGCCACCGCCCGCGGCGACGATCGCGGGAAGCTCGTAGCGCATCGAGTAGAAGACGCCGCTGAGGTTGGTGGCGACGACCCGGTTCCAGTCCTCGACGGCGTACTCGCCGGTCGGGCTGCTCGGGCCGCCGATGCCCGCGTTGTTGACCGCGAGGTGCAGGGCTCCGAAGGTGTCGACGGCGAACCGCACGCCCGCCTCGACGGAGGCGGGGTCGGTGACGTCCATGGCGACCGCCGCGGCCTTGGCCCCGGTGCTCTCCAGTGCGGCGACCGCCTTGCGGGCGCTCTCCTCGTCGTAGTCGGCCACGACCACGGACGCGCCGGCGGCGGCCAGCCGGTGGGCGAGGGCCAGTCCGATGCCGGAGGCCCCTCCGGTGACGAGGGCCGTGCGTCCGGCGAATTCCTGGTCGGTGGTGGTGGGGGTGGTGCTCATGATGTTCCGTTTCCTTCCGTGGTGCTGTGTGACGCCGGTCCGGCGGGGAGCTGCGCGAACAGTTCTCCCGAGAGGGCGTCGAATGCCTGCCCGACGAGCCGGGGCAGCTCCTCGGGGCAGCCTCCGCGCACCCAGGCGGCCTGGGCGGCGAGGAGCGCTCCCGCTCCCGCGGCGACCGTGACGGCGGGACGGATGTCCTGCCGCGGGTCGGTCCCCAGCCGTTGCGCGACGATGGCGACCGAGTCCTCCTGGGCGTCCACCCGGATGTGGTGGAACGCCGCGTAGAGGGTCGGTTCCTGCTCGGCGAGGACCAGCAGGTCGAAGATCCTCGGGCGGCGGTGCCAGGCCCCCGCCTCCGGGTCCGCCAGCCAGTCCAGGACGGCTCTGCGGTACGCGGTGAGGGGTGGTTCGTCGGCGGGACGGGCCCGCAGGGCGTCGTTGATCCGGTCCCCGTCGCCCCGGACCGAGTCCAGGACGGCGGCTTCCTTGCTGGTGAAGTACCGGCTGAAGGTGCGGCGGTCGACATCCGCGTGTTCCGCGATCTCCTCGACCGTCACGTCCTTCAGACCCCGGTCGAGCACCAGCTCGAACGCGACCTGGGCCAGTGTGTCCCGGGTCCGGCGGGCCTTGCGGCTCCGCCTCTCCGGGGTCTTCCGCTCCCGGTTCATAACTGCACCGTACACCCAATAATGTCCCGCTGCGACAAATGCCGCGTCGGGACATCCGGAACGAGTACGGCGCCTCGCGGCTCCCGGGCCTGCGGCTTCGGAGCCGGGCCTCCTACCGTCCGCTGAACGCCTCTGCGGCCCGCCGTGCGTCGGCGTCGGCCGTCGCGGGACTGCGGCGGCTGCCGGACGACGAGCCGCGCAGCGTGAGCACCGCGATGTCGTCACGCCGCACACCGCCGGAGAAGGCCTCCAGGTCCGCGTGGAGCGTGTCCAGCAGCTCGCGGGGGCCGAGCCGGGTCCAGCCGCTCAGGCGTGCGTCCAGCGGATAGAAGGCTCCTGAGGCGTCACGGGCCTCGGTCACTCCGTCGGTGAACATCAGGAGCGTCGCGCCGGGCGGGAAGTCCAGCCATTCCACGACCCGCGCCTCGTTGCTGAGCTCCGCCATGCCCAGCGGCACCGACGTACGGCGCAGCGGAACGGGGGCTGCCACCCCCTCGTGCAGCAGCCGGGGCGGCAGGTGGCCACAGTTGACGGCCTGCACCCGGCCGTCCCCGTCGAGGCTGAGCACCAGTGCGGTGACGAAGCGCTCGATCTCGCCGGTCTGCGCGGAGAAGGCGTTGTGCCGGGCGACCGCGTCCTCGACCGCGTCCACCACACCGGTCAGGACGGGCTCACGGATGGCCGCCTCCCGGAAGGCGCCGAGCGCGGCGAAGCCCACCCCTATGGCGGCAAGGCCCTTGCCCTGCACGTCACCGATGATGACGCGGGTGCCGTACGGCGACTGGACGACCTCGTAGATGTCGCCGCCGACCAAGTGGTCCTCCTCGATCGGCGCGTAGACGCCGTCCACGAGGGCCTGGTCGGTCAGCACGGGCAGCGGGCGCAGGATCTGCCGCTGCAGGGCGACGGCCGCGGACCGCAGCCTGGCGATCTCGCTGACGTGCCGGATCCTCAGCGCACAGACGCCGACGCCCAGCGCACAGGCCACCACGGTGAAGCAGACGCCGCTCGTGATGTCCCAGAACGAGCCTCCGGACGCCAGCCGGGAGATGACGACGATGGGCATGATCCAGACCGCTGCGGCGACGGTCTGCCGGACCGTGCAGAAGACCGAGACGAGTGCGGGCACCACGACCAGCAGGGGGATGAGCCGCAGGTCCTCACCGGTGAGGACATCGAGGCCCACCACGATCAGGGAGAGCAGGGCCAGCCCCCAGATCAGAACCGGGGTGCTGATCCGGGCCGCGACGGCGGCCCGCTCCCGCTCCCCTGCGTCGGTCATCGGCGGCTCCACGATGCGCGCCATCGACGGACGCGGCACCCCGATCGTCACGGCCAGCTCCTTCCTCAGTCGCCGGGCCTGTCCCGGCAGTCATCTCCAGTCCACCCGGACCGGGGCGTCGGCACACGGGGCTTTCGGCCTTTTGAATCACGCCGAAGGTCACCGGTCACCGCTGAGCCGTGCTCTTCGGGCCGGAAGTCCCGGACGGACGTCCCGCAGGTGGCGCCCGGTCCGCCTCCGTGCGAGCTGCCGGGGATCAGCTACGGACCGCCGCGTCGGCCGCCTCCCCCCGTGCCTGCCGCGCCCGGTCACCGTCCGGCGCGAGCGCCGCCAGGAACGACGTCCGCCGACGGAGCCGGAATCCGAGGGATTCGTAGAGCCCCACGGCCCGGGTGTTGGCCGCCGCCGCATGCATGAACGGCGTCTCGCCGCGTTCCCTGATCTCGTGGGAGACGGCGAGCAGCAGCCGGGTGGCGAGCCCCTGCCCCCGTACGGACTCGTCGGTGCAGACACCACTGATCTCGCTCCAGCCGGGCGGGTGCAGCCGTTCCCCCGCCATCGCCACGAGCACCCCCTCGCGCCGGATGCCGAGATAGGTGCCGAGCTCGATGGTCCGGGGCAGGAACGGTCCCGGCTGGGTGCGTGCCACCAGGTCGAGCATCTCGGGCACGTCGGCGGGTCCGAGGCGTACCGCCTCCGGGTCCGGGGCCGCCGCGACGCCCGCGTCGACGAGCTGGACGCCCTCGGCGCGGAAGACCGTCTCCCAGTCCTCCGGCGGCGGCTCGCGGAACGCGGTGATGGTGATCGCTCCCCCGGGCCCGGCCAGCGCTGCGGCGTCGGCCCAGTCCGCGACGCCCGGCCGGTCCGGAACCGCGGCCCAGGGGGTGACGTCGGCCGGGTAGCGCAGGATGCGGCCGCGGCGTTCGGCGAAGTGGGCGTGCGGGCCGGTCAGTGAGGCGCCGACCGGGTCGTCCAGCGGGTGCGCGCCACCGGCAGGGGACTGCGGCGCGCTCATGCGGTCACCTCGATCACGATCTTCCCGCGGGCATGTCCGCTCTCCACGGCGCGCAGCGCCTCGCCCGCCGCGGTCAGCGGGTAGGTCCGGGTGACGTGCGTGCGCAGGGCTCCGGTGACGACGAGGTCCGCGACTTCACCGAGAACCGCCGCGGTACGGGCCCGGGCCACCGGCGCCCCGCCCAGCTCCACCGCCAGCGGCTTGCCCGCGGCGCTGACGAGTGCGGCGGGATCGGCGAGCAGCGGAGCCACTTCCCGCAGCGTGTCGCCGCCGACCAGGTCGAAGACCGCGTCGATGCCGTCGGGGGCCGCCGCCCGTACCCGGCGGGCGAGTCCGGCGCCTGATGCGACGTGCACCGCGCCGAGCGACTCGACGAAGTCCTTCTTGGCCGCGCCCGCCACCCCGATGACCTTGACGCCCGCGTGGTGTGCGAGCTGGACCGCGGCGGTTCCGACACCGCCCCCGGCGCCGGTGACCAGCAGCGTCGAACCGGGGGCGGGAGCGAGCTGGCGCACTCCGTCGTACGCGGTGGCCGCCGCGACCGGCAGCGCCGCCGCGTCGGTGAACGACAGCCCGGGCGGCTTGTGCGCGGTCACGGCGACGGGGAGCAGGGTGTACTGGGCGTACCCGCCGGTCACCGGATTGCCGAAGACCTCGTCGCCGACCGCGAATCCTTCGACGTCCGGGCCGACCGCCTCGACCACTCCTGCGGCCTCGCTGCCGAGGACGGTGGGGAACGGCTGCGGTTCACTGCCGGGCCTGGTGTACCCCGTGCGCAGCTTCCAGTCGACCGGGTTGACGCCCGCCGCCCGTACGGCGACGAGCAGCTCTCCGGGGCCCGGCACCGGAGCGTCCTGCTCGACGAGGGCCTCCACTTCCGGCCCGCCGTTGCGGGTGAACACGTACGCCTTCGGCATGAGCTCCCTCTCTCCTGCTTCCCGTGGCACCGGCCGCCCGGACGGTGCCCTACAGCAGCAGGAAGCCCCTTCCGCGTGCAGGTATTCCCGGGAGGTGCCGGGTTCACCGGGCCGCAATGATGCGGTCCAGGGCGGTCGGCGCCTTCCGTGCGCTTCCCGCAGGCAGGGCGGTTCGGTCCTCCTGAGGACAGGAGGACGGATGCCGCCGTCCGCGCCCGGCAGGCGCGCGGGCCCGGGACCGGGTACGTCGAGTGGAATCCCGGACCCGTCCGGCGGATCGTCACCCACTGATCGATTCCCACTGAACGAGTTCGTGCTGAACGAGTTCGTGCTGAACGATTCGCGCCAGTCGAGGCAGAGACCGCCCGCCCTCCCCCGTCGGCGTCGAAGACGGGTCGGTTCGGATCGGCCGGAGCACGGAAGTCGTTGGCTCAGCGGCCACTTCCGCACCACCAGGGCTCACCCACGGTCACACACACGGCCGTCGGCCACCCACGCGACAGAATCCTTCGGCCGGAAGCCGCAAGCCGGTGCACCATCGATTTCAACTCAACTACCGCTGGATATGCGCCGGTCGGTGCCCATTCCGCCCGAGGCTGTGGCACTCTGGTGACGACCGCCCCACCGGGCTCCCCCGTACCGGTGGGGCGGTTCTGCTGCCGAACCCGCGACCCTGCACAGATACGACGAGGGATCACGTCGATTCTCGGCCATTGACGCGTTGTGACCTGATCAACTCTCACTTACCCGCATGAGCAAGCTCTCTGCGGGCATACGCCTACACCTCATGGCCTACCACCAGGGGAGCGTGACGAGATGACGGCGCACACGGCACAGACCGCCATTACGGAGCGAGCGGAAAGTGCACGGCCGACGGCGGCAGGAGCTCCTGTCGCGACCGCCGCAGCAGAGACGGCGGTCATGGTGGACACCAC
Organism: Streptomyces laculatispora; assembly: GCF_017353455.1. Classification (GTDB taxonomy): domain Bacteria; phylum Actinomycetota; class Actinomycetes; order Streptomycetales; family Streptomycetaceae; genus Streptomyces; species Streptomyces laculatispora. The sequence goes on along the minus strand of NZ_JAFMPZ010000315.1, from coordinate 7,755 downwards.
AGACATGACAGGTGTGACCGGCAGTACGAGCGCAGCGGACATCTCGGGGGCGACGGACGAACTCCCCTGGATCGAGGACGCCGGCAAGATCGCGCCGAAGGACGCGCGGGCGCTGTCGAAGCTGTTCTTCGACCGGCTCCAGGTACTGGAGGAGGGCACCGCCGCCCACCAGTACGCGCGCAACACCCTCATCGAGATGAATCTTTCACTGGTCCGGTTCGCCGCGGGCCGGTTCCGCAACCGCGGCAGCGGCGACATGGAGGACATCGTCCAGGTCGGCACGATCGGGCTGATCAAGGCGATCGACCGGTTCGATCTGTCCCGCGAGGTCGAGTTCACCTCTTTCGCGGTGCCGTACATCATCGGAGAGATCAAGCGGTTCTTCCGCGACACCACCTGGGCGGTCCATGTGCCGCGCCGGCTCCAGGAGCTGCGCGTCGACATCGCCAAGGCGAAGGAGTTCCTGGCCACGGACCTCGACCGCGACCCCACGGTCCAGGAGCTGGCCGGACACCTCGGGATCACCGAGGACGAGGTGACCGAGGGGATCGTCGCGGCCAACGGATACACGGCAGGGTCCCTGGACATGCCGGCCGACGCGACGGACACGGGCCGGATCGGCACTCCGGGACGCACCTTCGCCGACGCGCTCGGCGAGGCGGACCCCGCCATGGAGACGGTGGAGAACCTCCAGGCGCTGGCACCACTGCTCGGCGATCTGGACGCACGCGAGCACCGCATCATCGAGATGCGATTCGGCCAGGAGCTGACGCAGTCGCAGATCGGCGCCGAGCTGGGCATCTCGCAGATGCACGTCTCGCGTCTGATCAGCCGGATCCTCGGCAAGCTCCGGAACGGGATGCTGGTCGAGGAATGAACTGACTGATGCATCAGTCAGCACCTCAATGCACATCCACACACGACATTCTCCCCATCTGATGTTGAGATCTTCTCAACACATGGGTAGCGTGGCCGACCATGCAGCACGATGAGGTGGCCGAGCGGGTCCGACAGGTGATCCGGGATGCCGGAGTGAGTCAGCGCGAGTTCGCGCGGCGGATGGTCATCGATCCGTCGAAGCTCTCACGCTCACTCGGCGGCACCCGCCGCTTCACCACGGCCGAGCTGGCCCGGGTCGCCGACATCGCGGAGGTCGACGCCGGCTGGCTGCTCGGCGCGCACGCGGAGCACGGCTCGGCGCCCTCGCAGCAGGCCGAGGCCCCGCGGTCGGCCGCCCGCCCCCGCCGCGCCCGCAACGCCGTGGCCGGGCGGCCGGCCGCGGACACCGGCAGACCGCTCCAGATCGTCCGGCAGACCGTCCAGCTGATCGCGGAGCACGGATTCCACTCCGTACGGGTCTCGGACATCGCCGAGGCCTGCGGGACCAGTACCGCCGCCATCCACTACCACTTCCCCGGGCGGGACGAACTGCTGGAGGCGGCGGCCCGCTGGTGCATGGACGAGGACACCGCCAGGCGGGCGGCCGGGACCGCCGACACGGACCACGCCGACGACGAACTCCGCCTGCTGATCGAGCTCCAGACCCCGTACACCGCCCAGCAGCGGCGCCAGTGGAGCGTCTGGCTCGATCTCTGGGCCGAGGCGGCACGCTCCACCGCGGTCGGTGAACTCCATGTCGAGTACTACCGGCAATGGCGTGCCACGGTCGCCGAGGTGATCGGGCGCGGCGTCGCCCAGGAGGTCTTCCGGCCGGTCGATCCGGAGGCGGCCGCCCTGAGTCTCACCGCCCTCATCGACGGGCTGGCCTCCCAGGTGCTCGCGACGACGCCGGGCGAACCGGGCACCAGCGCCGAGGACATGCACGGTGCGCTGCTCCGCTATGTGGACGCGACCCTGACCACCGGCTGACCCCTGCCCTCATCTCCTCACCCGCTTCCGCCTCCTTTCCCCTTCGATTCATTCGATTCATCAGATCCCCTTCGATTCAGGAGCCGCTTCCGCATGCCCGTGAACCAGGACGTCATCATCACGTGTGCCCTCACCGGAGCCGGTGACACGGTCCGCAAGAGCCCTCATGTGCCCGTCACCCCCGAGCAGATCGCCCGCTCCGCCGTCGAGGCGGCCGGCGCGGGGGCCGCCGTCGTGCACATCCATGTCCGTGAGCCGGAGACCGGCGCCCCGTCCCGCGACCCCCGCCTGTACCGGGAGGTCGTCGAGCGGATCAAGGAGACCGGGACCGATGTCGTCATCAATCTGACCGCCGGAATGGGCGGCGACCTGGTGATCGACCCCGACGCCCCGCTGCGGCAGCTGCCGGGCACCGACCTGGTCGGCGGGCTCGAACGCCTCCCCCACGTCGAGGACCTGCTTCCGGACATCTGCACGCTCGACTGCGGCTCCCTGAACTTCGGCGACGGCAGCAATCTGTACGTCTCCACCCCCGACATGCTCCGGGCCGGCGCCCGCCGCATCCAGGAGCTGGGAGTGCGGCCGGAGCTGGAGATCTTCGACACCGGGCAGCTGTGGTTCGCCAAGCAGCTCCTCGCCGAGGGGCTGCTGGACGCCCCGACCGTCTTCCAGCTCTGCATGGGTGTCCCGTGGGGCGCGCCCGCGGACCCCGGCGTGCTCCAGTCGATGGTGAACATGCTGCCCGAGGGCGCCCAGTGGGCGAGCTTCGCGCTGGGCCGGATGCAGATGCCGTGGGTGGCGCAGTCCATCCTCCTCGGCGGCCATGTACGGGTCGGGCTCGAGGACAACCTGTATCTCGGCAAGGGCGTCAAGGCCACCAACGCCCAGTTGGTGGAGCGCGCCGTGCAGATCACCGAGGCGCTGGGCTCCCGGGTCGCCACCCCGGACGAGGCCCGGCAGCGGCTCGGACTCAAGCCCCGCGGCTGAGACCGCGCCCCTCACCCGCAGCCCGCTCCCCCACTCGTTCTGGAGAACCGATGAACGCCGCACAGCCCGCACAACCCGCACAGCCCGCACAGCCCGCGCCAACCGCACAGTCCACGCCGGCCGTTGAGCCCGCACCGGCCGCCCCGGCTCCCTGCGCGCCGGAGGACGTACGCCGGGTGGCGTGCGTGGGCGCCGGAGTGATCGGTGGTGGCTGGGTCGCGCACTTCCTGGCCCGTGGCTACGACGTCACCGCCTGGGACCCGGCCCCCGACGCCGAGCAGAAGCTGCGCCGGCTGGTGGCCGCCGCCTGGCCGGCGCTGGAGCAGCTCGGCCTCGCCGAAGGGGCTTCGCCGGACCGGCTCACGGTCATGGCGACGCTCGAAGAGGCGGTGTCCGACGCCCAGTTCGTCCAGGAGAGCGCTCCGGAGAAGCTGGAGCTCAAGCGCGATCTGCTGGCCCGCCTCGATGCGGCCGCACCCGAGGGGGTCGTGATCGCGTCCTCGACGTCCGGCTACCCGATGAGCGATATGCAGACCCGGGCCGCGGGCGCCGGACGGCTGGTCGTGGGGCACCCGTTCAACCCGCCGTATCTGATCCCGCTGGTCGAGGTGGTGGGCGGCGAGCTGACCGCACCGTCCGCGGTCGGCTGGGCGTCCCGCTTCTACGAGGTCGCCGGCAAGTCCGTCATCACGATGAATCGCGAGGTCCCCGGCTTCATAGCGAACCGCCTCCAGGAGGCGCTCTGGCGCGAGGCGCTGCACATGGTCGCCAACGGTGAGGCGACCGTGGCGGAGATCGACGCCTCCATCACCGAGGGCCCCGGGCTGCGCTGGGCGTGCATGGGGCCGATGCTCACCTTCGCGCTCGCGGGCGGCGAAGGCGGCATGGCGCACATGCTCGACCACTTCGGCCCTTCGCTGAAGGCCCCGTGGACACGGCTCGAAGCGCCCGAACTGGACCGGGAGCTGTACGACGCGGTGGTACGCGGCTGCGACGAGGCGGCGGACGGCCGCAGCATCGCCGACCTCGTCGCCGAACGCGACCGCGGCGTGATCAATGTCCTGCGCGCGACCGGCCGGCTCGCCGGGCGGCCCACCGAGGGAGCGGCCAAGTGAGTGCGCTGCCCCTGCACCGGGAGACCGTGCGCCCGGAGTGGATCGACTACAACGGCCATATGAGCGAGGCGTTCTACGTACTCGTCTTCGGTTTCGCGACCGACCGGATGATGATCGAGACCGGTCTGCACTCCGAGTACCGGGAGCGCACCGGCTGTTCGCTGTACACGGTCGAGTCCCATATCCGGTATCTGCGCGATGTCTCGGAGGGCGACCGGCTCGCCGTCCGGACCCGGGTGCTGGGCGCCGACGCGAAGAAGACCCGAATCGCCCATGAGCTGTACGTGCTCGGCCCGGACACGCAGGACGACGCCGAACCGGGCCCGGACGCCGAGCCCGTGGCCACCACCGAACTGCTCGCCCTCCACGTGGATCAGCAGGCCGGCCGCACCGCTCCCTTCCCGGACCAGGTACGCGAAGCCCTCGTCGCTCTCACGGAGGCGGCGCCCTCCTGGGCGGGCCGCTCGATCGCCGAGGTCCCGGCCGCACACTGAACGACGGTCCGGCCGGCCCCTGTTGTTGCGGCCGGATGAAATCGTGCCCCGCCCCCTGCCCGGACCACCGGTTCCCCCGGTGGTCCGGGCACAGTGCTGTTCCATGGGCGCCCGCGCAGGTCAGGCATGGTGCGGGAGCAGCGCGCCGCTCCCGGCGCCCGCTGCTCCGTACGCCTCGAACAGCCCCCGCGGACGGCTCGGCCGCGGCACCGGGCGGTTGACGCACACCGGGCCCGCTGACACGCTCGCCGCATGCCCGCGACCGTGACACTCGTCTCGCGGCGCCACGTCGATCTGGGTCGCCTCGCATCCTCGGCGTGTAGCCGTCGCATCCGCCGCGCCCCCGCTCCGTTGAGCAGCTGACCGGCACGGACGCCACCGAGGCGTCGATTCCCCCTTCAGGCACCGCCCCGGCTTCGGCGCGCCCGCGGCCCGCCGCGCCACCGCCCGCGTCCCCCCGGCACGGACGGCCGTCACCCCGTCCTGACCGGCCCCGCCGGGGTACCGGCACCGGTGCCTGACCACGCCCGCACCGAGAACTGCAGAGGAACACCATGAGCCAGCCCGTCGACTCCGTCACCGCAGGGCACACCCCCGAGGACCAGGACCGTCAGGACCCAGGTGCCGCCTGGTCGTTCGAGACCAAGCAGATCCACTCCGGGGCCGTCCCCGATCCGGCGACCGGCGCCCGCGCCGTGCCGATCTACCAGACGACGTCGTTCGTCTTCCGGGACACCCAGCACGCCGCGGACCTGTTCTCGCTCGCCGAACCCGGCAACATCTACACCCGGATCCACAACCCCACCCAGGACGTCCTGGAGCAGCGGATCGCCGCGCTGGAAGGCGGAGTCGCCGCGGTGGCCCTCGCTTCCGGACAGGCCGCAGAGACCCTCGCCCTGCTGACGCTGGCCGGCGCCGGGGACCACATCGTCTCGTCCACCTCGCTGTACGGCGGCACTTACAACCTGCTGCGCCATACGCTCCCCCGGTTCGGCATCGAGGTGTCGTTCGTCGACGACCCGGACGACATCGAGGCGTGGTCGGCGGCGATCCGGCCGAACACCAAGGCACTGTTCGCGGAGACGCTGGGCAATCCGCGCGGTGACGTCCTCGACATCCGGGCGGTCGCCGACGCCGCGCACGCGGCCGGTGTGCCGCTGATCGTCGACAACACCGTGCCCACGCCGTTCCTGCTGCGTCCGATCGAGCACGGCGCGGACGTCGTCATCCACTCGGCGACGAAGTTCCTCGGCGGGCACGGCACCACCATCGGCGGTGTGGTGGTGGACGGCGGTACGTTCGACTTCGGAGCGCACGCCGAGCGGTTCCCCGACTTCAGCTCTCCCGACCCGAGCTACCACGGTCTGCGCTACTGGCCGGACCTCGGCCCCAGCGCCTTCGCGGTCAAGCTCCGGGTGCAGCTGCTGCGCGATCTCGGCCCCGCGCTCTCCCCGCACTCCGCCTTCCTGCTGTTGCAGGGCGTGGAGACGCTGAGCCTCCGGCTGGAGCGGCACACCGCGAACGCCCTGGCGCTGGCCGAATGGCTGGAGCGCCGGGACGAGGTGTCGGCCGTCCACTACGCCGGGCTCGAATCGAGCAAGTGGTACGAGGCGGGGCGCCGTTATCTGCCCCGGGGCGCCGGGGCCGTGCTCGCCTTCGAGCTGCGGGACGGGGTGGAGGCGGGCAAGCGGTTCGTGGACGCGGTCGAACTGTTCAGCCACCTCGCCAACATCGGTGACGTCCGGAGCCTGATCATCCATCCGGCGTCGACCACGCACAGCCAGCTGACCGAGGAGCAGCTGGCCGCCACCGGGGCGACCGCCGGGCTGGTCCGCCTCTCGGTCGGGCTGGAGAACGTGGACGACCTCAAGGCCGATCTGGAGGCCGGATTCCGGGCCGCGAAGGCAGCGTCCTGAACCGCACGGCCCCCTCGGCCGCACTCCCCCTCCCGCCGGCGACCGGAGGCCGGCGGGAGGGGGACCCGCCGGGCCGTCGCTCCTGGGTGCGCCTGGACCGGCCGCTGCCGCTGGAGTCGGGCGGGGCACTGCCCGGTGTGCAACTGGCGTACGAGACATGGGGACACCCGGCGGACGACGGCTCCAACGCGGTCCTGGTGCTGCACGCCCTGACCGGGGACAGCCATGTGGCCGGGCCCGCGGGGCCCGGCCATCCCTCGGAAGGCTGGTGGGACGCGCTGGTCGGTCCCGGCAAGGCGCTGGACACCGAGCGCTGGTTCGTCGTCGCGCCGAATGTGCTCGGCGGCTGCCAGGGCAGCACCGGTCCGTCGTCCAGGCACCCGGACCGGGCGCACTGGGGCGGCGGCTTCCCGTATCTGACGGTCCGCGACCAGGTCACGGCCGAGGCGGCGCTGGCCGACGCGCTGGGCATCGGCCGGTGGGCGGCGGTGATCGGCGGATCGATGGGCGGTATGCGGGCGCTCGAATGGGCCGTCGGCCGGCCGGAGCGCACCGGATCGCTGCTGGTGCTCGCGGCGCCCGCGGCGGCCTCGGCGGAGCAGATAGCCTGGGGCTCCGTGCAGATCTCCGCGATCCGCTCCGACCCCGCGTGGCGCGGCGGCAATTACCACGACGCGGCACCGGGCGAGGGCCCGCACCGGGGCCTCGGTCTGGCCCGCAGGATCGCCCACGTCACCTACCGCAGCGAGCCGGAGCTCGGCTCCCGGTTCGGTGGCGAGGCACAGCCGGGTGAACATCCCCGGCAGGGCGGGCGGTACCGGGTGGAGTCGTATCTCGACCATCACGCGGCCAAACTGGTGCACCGCTTCGACGCGGGGAGTTACGTCACGCTGACCGAGGCGATGAACGGGCACGACGTCGGACGCGGACGGGGTGGCCCCGCGCAGGCGCTGCGCCGCGCGCGGATGCCCGCGCTGGTCGCGGGCATCGACTCCGACCGGCTCTATCCGCCCGCCCAGCAGGCGGAGCTGGCCACGCTGCTGCCCGGCGCCGACCGGGCCCGAATCGTGGAGTCCCCGTACGGCCACGACGGGTTCCTGATCGAGACGGTCCAGGTGGGCGCTCTGGTGAGGGAGTTGCTGTCGGACCGGCCTGGTGCCGGCCGCTGATTCACCGCCGCTGCCCCCATTTCCCCGCACCCTGGAGATGCTCATGAGATCCGTTCCTCCGTCCGAGGCCGCGTACGACGGAATGCGGTTGCGCCAGTGGGCGCGTGGCGCCGCCCGTTCCGCAGGTATCGAGCGCCGTGATCTGCTCAGGCTGGTGGCGGCCGCCTCGGTGGCCGGCCCGCTTGCCGATCTCGCCGCCCCCGCG
>NZ_JAFMPZ010000314.1 GCF_017353455.1 Streptomyces laculatispora | reverse complement strand
CAACCGCTCCCGCCGCTACTGCTCCAGCCGCACCTGCGGTAACCGCTTGCACGTCGCCGCGTACCGGGCGCGCCGCAGGGAAGCGGCCGGCGAGCCGCTCACAGCACGAAGAGATCGTGCAACGCGGCCATCAGCAGCAGGCCGCCGATCACCGTGAGGAAGATCATCAGAGGGGGCTGGGAAAGCGCGAAGAGGCAGCCACGCGGCTCTTCGGCGGGGGGTGCGGGGGCGTCGCCCCGGGAGGTGTCCACCATCTCTGGACGATCATGACGCAGGCCGGCCCCCGTTGGCGATCAACACGCCTTTTCGTCACGGCAGTTCACCCCGCACGTGGTGACAACAATCGCTCCGGCGTCCGACCGTCCGTCACATATTCGGCAAGGCCCGGCGCTCCCCCCGCCGCGTCGCCGGTCAGCCCAGGTCCCGCAGCATACGCAGCTGCGCCCCCCGGTGGGCCGAACCGCCGCCCTCGTGGTTGTTCCAGGGATAGACCTCGATCTCCTTGGGACCCGCCCAGTGGTTGTAGGCGGCGAAGACGGTGGACGGCGGGCAGACGGCGTCCATCAGCGCCACCGAGTAGAGCGCGGGTACCGTCGCCCGGGCGGCGAAGCTGATGCCGTCGAAGTACGAGAGGGTCCGGAACACCTGCTCGCAGACGCCGTGCTGGGCGGACAGGAAGCGGACGATCTCCTGGTAGGGGTCCCGGTCGGTGATCTCGACGGCGCGCCGGTAGTGCGTCAGGAACGGTACGTCGATGAGTGCGGCCTTGACGTGGGGGCTGAGCCCGGCCACCGCCTGCGCGATGCCGCCGCCCTGGCTGCCGCCGTGCACGACGATCCGGTCGGGGTCGACGGCCGGGTGGGTACGGGCCACCTCGACGGCGCGGAACGCGTCGGTGAACACCCGCCGGTAGTAGTACTCGTCGGGGTCGAGGATGCCGCGGGTCATGAAGCCGGGCGACTGCGGATTGCCGCCGCCGTGCGGGTCGGGGGTGGAGCCCGGCGAGTTGTTGTTGACGGCGCCCTGGCCCCGGGTGTCCACGAGCAGGGTGGCCCATCCGGCGGCGGGCCACACCAGGTGGTCGTGCGGCAGCCCGCGCCCGCCGCCGTATCCCAGGTAGTGGACGACGGTGGGCAGGGGGCCCTCGGCGCCGGCGGGCACGTTCAGCCAGGCACGTATCCGGTGCCCGCCCCAGCCGGCGAACGACACGTCATGGGCGACGACATTGCTCAACGCCGCGTCGTACGCGGTGAACTCGGCATCCAGCGGGTGCGTGGACGCCTCTTCGAGGGTGCGCCGCCAGAAGGCGTCGAAGTCGTCCGGCTCACCGGACTCCGGCCGGTAGGAGCGGAGTTGGTCCAGGGGCAGGTCGAACAGGGGCACGGCGTCTCCGTTTCGGGCAGGCGGAAGAGAACGGCAGGGAGCTGGCAGGGCCGGGCGGCGGCCTCAGCGGGGGGTTGAGCTCGATGCGCGCACGACGAGTTCCGGCTGGAGCACGACGCTGCGGTGCTCGTGGTGGCCGTCGTCGACGGCCTCCTCCAGCAGGAGTTCGGCGGCCATCCGGCCCATCACGACCGCCGGCTGGCGGACCGAGGTGAGCGGTACGGCAGCGGCGGCGGCGAATTCGATGTCGTCGTATCCGACGATGGCGATGTCCTGCGGCACCCGCACCCCGGCCGCGTACAGGGCCTGCAGCACGCCGAGGGCGAGCAGGTCGTTCGCGCAGAACACCGCGGTGGGGCGGGGCACCAGGCCGAGCAGCCGGGCCCCGGCGTCGCGTCCCGCCGCCACGTCCAGCCGGTCGGAGGGGATCTCGACGAGCGCCTCGGGCTCCAGCCCCGCCTCGGCCAGGGCCGACAGCGCGCCCGTGCGGCGGTCCCTGATCTGGTGCAGGTCACCCGGTCCGCTGACGTAGGCCACCGAGCGGTGCCCGGCCGAGACCAGGTGCCCGACGGCCAGGGCGCCACCGCGCACATCGTCGACGGAGACCGCGCAGGTCCCGGCGCCGGATGCGACGCGGTCCACCAGGACGTAGGGAATCCGGTGGCGGCTGAAGGATTCGAGGTTGCGGCCGGTCGCGTCGGCCGGTGTGACCAGTACGCCGCACACCCGCTGCTCCGCGAAGAGTCCCAGGTACTCGGCCTCTTCCGCGGGGCTCTGGCCGCTGTTGCAGACCATGACACCGAGGCCCGCCTGCCGGGCGGCGCGCTCGGCCCCGCGGGCCACGTCGACGAAGAAGGGGTTGCCCATGTCCAGGACGAGCAGGGCCATGATCCGGCTGCGTCCCGCCCTGAGCTGGCGAGCGGATTCGCTGCGGACGTAGCCGAGGTCCTCGATGGCGGCCAGCACCCGCGCACGCGTCTCGGGAAGTACGGCCTCCGGACGGTTGATCACATTGGAGACCGTGCCCACGGAGACCCCGGCCTGCCGGGCCACATCCTTGATCCCTGCCACACGCGCCACTTGTCCTGCCCCACTGGTGCCCTTGGCCGCACTGGTCCAGCGGCGTCACCCCATCGTACGGACGGGCGTGAGTGAATTGATTCAATCCGTTCGGGACGCTAGCCCCATCCCCGAACACCGTCAAGGATCATGCGTGAATCGATTCATATCAGCGGGGTTCCTGCGCTCTCCCACTCCCCGCAGCCGGGTGCGGGAACCGGCGGTGCGGGCGCGGACCGGATGCCGTGTTTCAGATGCCGTGCTTCTTCAGGATGGCCTCGATGTCACTGAAGTCCTCGCCCGATCCGCTCGCGGCGGCCTGCTGCTTCGGCTTCTCCCGCTGCTGGGGCCGGACCGCCGGGACACCTGCCCCCAGCGAGGGGGCCGAGGCGGCCGGTGCCACCGCGTCGCCGCGTGCGGCACGGGCGGCCGCCTTGCGTTCCTTGCGGGTGCCGCCCCCGCGTCGTTCGACCGCGCGGGTCGTGATGAACAGCAGCCAGGCCACCCCGAGCAGGCCGAAGCCCAGCCAGACGCTCGGCTTGAACGCGATGTCCGTGACCCACTGGACGACACCGGTCAGCACCAGGCCGATCGGGATCAGGGAGTAGGCCGCGATCCTGGTCGCCGCGAGGAATCGCTTCCGGTACGCGGTGACGGCGGCGATGCCCAGGCCCGCCGCGGACGCCGCGGAACAAATGGTCTCGGCAAGCATCAGTGCCTCCAGGCGCAGGGGAAACGTCCCTTCCATCCTGCACCTGTCCATGTGCTCGGGGCCACGCCCGGAGCCCACATCAGGGACATATCAGGGCCGGGATCCTCCCCAGGTGCCGTGCGGGCGGGCGGCGGGACGGCCCGCGCCGGGCCGGTGCCGGTCGAGGCTCTCCCGTACGCCCTGGGAGACTGGTCCCATGAGTGATTCCACCCCCGCAGCGCCGGTCGTCCTCGACCTCTGGTGCGAGCTCCAGTGCCCCGACTGCCACCACGCCCTCACCGATGTGCACGCTCTGCGGGCACGGTACGGCGACCGGATCGAGGTGCGGCTGCGGCACTTCCCGCTGGAGAAGCACAAGCACGCCTACGCCGCCGCGCAGGCCGCCGAGGAGGCCGCGGCGCAGGGCAAGGACTGGCCGTACATCGAGGCCGTGCTCGCCCGCACCGCAGACCTCGGCCGCGGCGGCGAGCCGCTGCTGATCGAGGTTGCGGAGGAACTCGGTCTGGACGCCGAGGAGTTCGACACCGCCCTGATCGACGGCCGGCACCTGCTGATCGTCGACGCCGACCAGGCCGAGGGCAAGGCCATCGGAGTCACCGGCACCCCGACCTATGTGATCGGCGGAGAGCGGCTGGACGGCGGCAAGAGCCAGGAAGGCCTGCGCGAGCAAATCGAGGAGATCGCCGACCGGCTGCTCGCCGGACAGGGCTGAGGCCCCGGGCGCCGGCGCAGGGCCTACAGCTGCTTGGTCAGGTTGTACTGGGTCGGTTCGTAGCCCAGCGACTCGTACAGCCGGACCGCGGGTGTGTTGGCCGTGACCACGTGCAGGCCCAGCCGCTCGTCGCCCGCCGCGAGAGCGATGCGCTCCGCCTGGAGCATCAGCGCCCGCCCGTACCCCCGGCCCCGGAACTCCTCGTTCACCTCCACGTCGAACACGTAGCCGACGAGCAGACCGGGATGCATCTCGAACCGGGCCACCCAGACGTGCCCCACGGGCTCGCCGTCGTGGAGCAGGACGTGCAGATGGGCGCCCTCGGTGACCAGGCCGTCCGGCAGGTGCCCGGCGTGGGAGGTGCGGGCGGTCCGCAGAGCGGTCTCCCGCGAGGTGCCCCGGGCGACCAGGCTCTCCGCGTACGCGGCGATGGCCCCGTCCTGCCACCGCGCGAACTCCCCGGGCGTCATCGGGCGTGCGGTCAGTTGGCCGGGCAGGGCCGGGGGGACTGACGGCAGCGACTTGATCATGTTCCTGCTGCGCTCGGTGTAGCCGAGCGCGGCGGCGAGCCGCTGTGCCGCGGTGTCGGCGGCGGCGACTTCCGTACGCACCTGGGTGCAGCCCCAGCCGCGCAGCACCTCTTCGGCAGCCAGGGCGGCGATGGTCCCCCGGCCGCGCCTGCGGACGGGCTCGTCGATCCGCAGGGACCGCAGCAGGCCCACTCCGCCGGCCGGCCCCGGCTCGGTGCCGATCTCGACGGCGCCGACGGGCCGCCCGTTGTCGCACACGTCGTACGCGCGCTCCTGTGCGCCGTCGGCGCCTGACTGGATCGGCCCGGAAGGCCGGAGTGTCGTGGTCATCAGGGGATTTCTATCCCCCGAACGCGGAGCCGTCATCCGCATTTTCGGCCGCCCCCGCATCGCGCGGGCGGGCGGCCGTCACTTCGCGGACCCGGCCTACGGGTCCAGGTCGTTGCCGGCCCGCTCGCCGAAGACGCTCATGGCCTTGGTGGTCACCGGGCCGGGGCCGCCGGGCAGCTCCCTGCCGTCGACCCGGTGGACGGACTGGATGTCACGGAGCGTGGAGGTCAGAAAGATCTCCTCGGCCCGTTCCAGCACGTCGAACGGCAGCTCGGTCTCCTGCGCCCCGGTCCATTCCACCGCCAGCGCGCGGGTGATCCCGGCCAGGCAGCCGGAGGCGACCGGCGGGGTGTGCAGCTGGCCGTCCAGGACGACGAATACATTGGACCCGGTGCCCTCGCAGAGCTGTCCGACGGTGTTGGCGAAGAGCGCCTCGGTGGCACCCCGCTCGTGGGCGCGGGCGAGCGCGACGACGTTCTCCGCGTACGAGGTGGTCTTGAGCCCGGCGAGCGCGCCGCGTTCGTTGCGCGTCCAGGGGACGGTGATGACCGCCGTGGTGTCCGGGCGGCGCTTCACCTCCCCGAGGGCGACGACCAGTCCGGGGCCTGCGGTGCCGCGGTCGGACCCGAGCGGCGAGATGCCTCCGGTGTACGTGATCCGCAGCCGGCCGAGGGCGGCCGGGTTGGCCTCGATGACGGCGGCGCAGGCCCGGCGCACCTCGTTCAGGTCGGGCGCCCGCAGACCGAGGCCCCGGGCGGAGCGGGCCAGCCGGTCGAGGTGCCGGGTGAGCGCGAAGGGCCTGCCGTCGGTGGTCCTGACCGTCTCGAAGATGCCGTCGCCCACGGTGAGCCCGTGGTCGAGCACGGACACCCGGGCGTCATCGGCGGCCCGCAGTTCGCCGTTGACCCAGATCCTCATGGTGCGGTCCTTCCGTTTGCTTCGTATGCGCCCGACGCTACCGCGAGCAGCCTGGACGCCTTGAGTTCGGTCTCGTCCCATTCGCGTTCCGGATCCGAGCCCCAGGTGATGCCGGCGCCGGTGCCGAAGCGCAGGACGGGGGCCGCCCCGGTGCGGTCGGTCCAGAAGGTCCGGATGCCCACGGCGAGCGAGGCGGTGGCGCGGTCGGCATCCACCCAGCCGATGCCGCCGCAGTACGGGCCGCGCGGGGCGGTCTCCAGTTCCGCGATGATCCTCAGCGCACTGGATTTCGGGGCGCCGGTGACCGAACCGGGCGGGAAGGCGGCGGCGAGGAGTTCCGGCCAGCCGGTGCCCTCCGCCAGCAGGCCGCGCACCGTGGAGACGAGGTGGACGAGGCCCGGGTGCTTCTCGACCGCGCAGAGATCCGGAACGCGGACCGATCCGGTGGCGCAGACCCGTCCGAGGTCGTTGCGGACCAGGTCGACGATCATCACGTTCTCGGCGTAGTCCTTCTCCAGCAGATCGCCCTCGGTGCGGCCGGTGCCCTTGATCGGCCCGGACTCGACCGTGCGGCCGTCCCTGCGGAGGAACAGCTCGGGGGACGCGGTCGCGATCTCCACGCCGTGCGCGGGCAGCCGAATCGTTCCTGCGTACGGGGCCGGGTTGCCGCGGGCCAGCAGCGAGGTGAGGGCGTCCACGTCCGCGGCGGCCGGGTCGGGCAGCCGGGCCGTCATCACCCGGCAGAGGTTGGCCTGGTAGACCTCGCCCGCCGCGATGTACTCCCGGATGCGACGCACGCCGGCGAGGTAGGCGGCACGGTCCAGGGACGAGTTCCAGTCACCGGCGGCGGGCCCGCGCCAGGCACCCCGCACCGGGGCGGGCACCGCGGCGGTGCGTACGGTGGCGAAGCGGGCACAGACCAGCCGGCCATCGAAATCGGCAGATACGGCCCAGAAGCCGGACGAGTCGAGGGCTGCGGGATCGCTGGTCACATCCTGCAGGCCGGAGGCGACGAGGCCGCCGAAGCGGGCCATTGGGGCAAGGTCGAGCACGTCGACGAGTCTAGGACGGCCCACGGTGACCTGCGCCGGGGCGAGTGCACCTCAGCACGCTGCACAAACGCGTTTTTGTACTGGCCCCGGAATCCGCTAGAGTTCATCACGTCGCCGGGACGCGCAAGCGAACCGGAACCGACAAGCGGACGTAGCTCAGTTGGTAGAGCGCAACCTTGCCAAGGTTGAGGTCGCCAGTTCGAACCTGGTCGTCCGCTCGCAGAAGGTGGGGGATCCTTCCCGAACCCCCATCCCTGGTGGAGTGGCCGAGAGGCGAGGCAACGGCCTGCAAAGCCGTCTACACGGGTTCAAATCCCGTCTCCACCTCCAAGGACGATTAGCTCAGCGGGAGAGCACTTCCCTGACACGGAAGGGGTCACTGGTTCAATCCCAGTATCGTCCACCGGTCCGCAAGGGCCCCCGCGCGATTAGCTCAGCGGGAGAGCGCTTCCCTGACACGGAAGAGGTCACTGGTTCAATCCCAGTATCGCGCACGCAGTACACGCAGGGTCACCCTGCGCGATTAGCTCAGCGGGAGAGCGCTTCCCTGACACGGAAGAGGTCACTGGTTCAATCCCAGTATCGCGCACAGTCCGAAGCCCCGGTCGTCTCGACGACCGGGGCTTCGTCGTTGCCGCGCGCAGCCGCGCTGCGGTCCGGACGCGTACCGTCCGGACCGCAGCGCGCGAACCGGGTCAGGACGAGAAGAGCATCCGGCCGAAGCTCTTCTGCCGGTAGTGGCCGTGGTGACCGCCGTGGTGCTGCTGCGGGGCACCCCAGGCGGGTGCGGGGGCGGCCGGGTAGGCCTGCGGGGCCTGCGGCGGAGGCGGAGCCTGCTGCGTCCACTGCGCTTCCATGCGGGTCAGGGACTCCAGCTCGCCGTAGTCCAGGAATATCCCCCGGCAGCCGCTGCACTGCTCGATCTGAATGCCGTTGCGGTTGTACGTGTGCATCTGTGCATGGCACTTGGGACACTGCATGTTCGGGCTCACTCCTCGCCGTCGGTTAGCCGTCGCCGGAATGCGTGCCCGCCGACGGTCGGTTCACCCTACGACGCGTGGCCGGCGGCCAACTCGGGCGGGAGAGCCGCAATTCGGGCGCAGGCCTCGATCATCATCTGTTCCACCTCATCCGGATCCCTGGCCTCCGCCGCGGACTTCGCGAGGGCCAGCGCAGCGGTCTGCACGGTCAGGGCGCGGGCGGCGACGTCCAACTCGGGCCAGGGATCGCCCTCGGCGGACAGCGCGGGGCCCCCGGCGGCCCGGTAGGCGTCCACGAACCGGAACCAGACGTCGGGCGGAAGCAGTCCGGCCGCGTACCAGGCCGCGGGCCGGGCCAGATCCCAGGTGGCGTCGCCGGTGCCCGCGTCGTCGACGTCGATCAGCAGCCAGCGGCCGTCCGCGGCGGGGTGCCGGACGAGCTGGCCCAGGTGCAGATCGCCGTGGCAGAGGAAGCGCGCGCGGTGCGCGGGGGCGGGGGCCTCGTCGCGGGCCCAGGCGGGCAGCCGCCGCCAGGCCGCGAGCACGGGCGCGAGGGACGGATGTCCGGGGCGTGCCGCACACATCCGGTCCACGGCGAGAGCGGCCTTCGCCGGCCCCCGCATCACCGGGAGCACGAGCGGCCGTGCGGCGGGGGACACGGGCGGCTGCGCGGCCGGGGGCGCGGGAGGCGGGAGCGCGGTGCTGTGCAGGCGCGCCAGGAGCGCGGCGGCCTCCTCCCACGGCGCCGCGTCCGGGTCACCCGGGTCCACCGGCCTCCCGTGGGGCCACAGGGTGACCGGGCGGCCGTGGAGCTCGGTGAGGTACGGCGACGGGGAGACGAAGGGCGTGGCGGCCTTCACCGGGGCCGTCGGGGGCTCCACGG
>NZ_JAFMPZ010000313.1 GCF_017353455.1 Streptomyces laculatispora | reverse complement strand
TGCGCGACCCGGCCCGCCGCCGAGGCGGCGGGCCGGGTCGCGCAGTCGCTGGCGGCCAGTGAGGTGCTGCGGGCCCGGCTGGTCCGCGGCCTGGACCTGGCGCTGCTCCCGGCCGACGCGAACGCACCGGGTGACGCCCTTTTCACGCGCTGATCACCCCACTGGCCCGACGCGCACCGAGGCGCTCGGAGAACCTGAACCCCCGCACGCCGTGAGCCCCCGCCCGAACGGGCGGGGGCTCACGGCGTCAAGAGGGAGAGGGGAGGGGCGGCTCAGCCGAAGACCGGTCCGGTGTACTTCTCACCGGGGCCCTGGCCCGGCTCGTCCGGTACGAGCGAGGCCTCGCGGAACGCCAGCTGCAGCGACTTCAGGCCGTCGCGCAGCGGTGCCGCGTGGAAGGAGCTGATCTCGGTGGTGCTCGCGTCCAGCAGGCCTGCCAGTGCGTGGACCAGCTTGCGGGCCTCGTCGAGGTCCTTGTGCTCGTCGCCGTCCTCGGTCAGCCCGAGCTTCACGGCGGCGGCGCTCATCAGGTTGACCGCGACCGTCACGATCACCTCGACCGCCGGCACCTCCGCGATGTCGCGGGCCATTTCGTCGAAGCCGGGGGAATCAGTGGTGGGGGTCGCGTCGCTCATGCCCCATACGATAGGCCCACGGCCCGGTGCCCTCTTCCCCGGGAGCCGCACCGCTGACCTCAGGAGTCACGGGCCCGTGCGTGAGGTTCGCACCACCCCGGGCGAGCTGCTAACCTTGTGTAACGACCGGCTGGGTACCTATGTGCTCGGCCCACAAGTGGAGGCTCCGATCTCCCACCTGACCGTCCCCAGGACGGCGGGTCACCGGTCTGGTGGCGCCCATCGTTCCGTACGGACGATGGAGCCGCTCGATGCGCCCCGCGGTTGACCGCGGCGGTGTTCCGGTTTTCCAGGAGCCCCGCCTGTGTCCCGTCCGGGGCATTTTTCTTGCCTCCGCACGGTTGGTCTGTCGAAACAGACGTTACGTGGCTGTCCGCCAGGCGGCCGCGTGGTGCTACCGAGGAGGATCCATCAGCGCCGAGCCCCGCATCAACGACCGGATTCGCGTACCCGAGGTGCGACTTGTCGGTCCCAGCGGCGAGCAGGTCGGGATTGTCCCGCTTGCCAAGGCCCTGGAACTTGCACAGGAGTACGACCTCGACCTGGTCGAGGTGGCGGCTACCGCCCGTCCGCCCGTGTGCAAGCTCATGGACTACGGGAAGTTCAAGTACGAGTCGGCCATGAAGGCCCGTGAGGCGCGCAAGAACCAGGCGCACACGGTCATCAAGGAGATGAAGCTCCGGCCGAAGA
This sequence comes from Streptomyces laculatispora, assembly GCF_017353455.1. Classification (GTDB taxonomy): domain Bacteria; phylum Actinomycetota; class Actinomycetes; order Streptomycetales; family Streptomycetaceae; genus Streptomyces; species Streptomyces laculatispora. The sequence goes on along the minus strand of NZ_JAFMPZ010000313.1, from coordinate 16,528 downwards.
TCGACCCGCACGACTATGACACCAAGAAGGGTCACGTCGTCCGGTTCCTCAAGCAGGGCGACAAGGTCAAGATCACGATCATGTTCCGTGGTCGTGAGCAGTCCCGCCCCGAGCTGGGCTTCCGACTGCTCCAGCGTCTCGCTTCGGACGTGGAGGAACTCGGCTTCATCGAGTCCAACCCGAAGCAGGACGGCCGGAACATGATCATGGTTCTTGGCCCGCACAAGAAGAAGACCGAAGCCATGGCCGAGGCCCGCGAGGCCCAGGCCGCCCGCAAGGCGGAGCGTCAGGGTTACACCCCGGACGCCGAGGCTGCGGACGAGGCTGCCGAGGCTCCGGCCGAAGCGTCCTCCGAGGCTCCGGCCGAGACACCCTCCGAGGCGTGACCTCCGGGGGCCGCCATCCAGGCGCCCCCGGGTCCTCCCGGAATCCCACCAAAGATCTGACGTCCCTGCAGCCCGGTGCCCGCACCGGGAGGGGCGCCACTGACGAGGAGAGAACGGCGCGATGCCGAAGAACAAGACGCACAGCGGTGCCAGCAAGCGCTTCAAGATCACCGGCTCCGGCAAGGTGCTCCGAGAGAGGGCCGGCAAGCGCCACCTGCTCGAGCACAAGTCGTCCAAGAAGACCCGCTCGCTGACCGGCACGGTCGTCGTGGCTCCGGCCGACGCCAAGAAGATCAAGAAGCTTCTCGGCAAGTGAGGCCGTCGTCGCCGGTGAACCCGGGGACGCGCCCTCGATCAGACCGGGACCAATTCGTTTCCGGGCCGTGTGAGTACGACCACGGCCCCGCTACAAGGAGTTAACAAGTGGCACGCGTCAAGCGGGCAGTCAACGCCCACAAGAAGCGCCGGGCAATTCTCGAGGCCGCCAGCGGTTACCGCGGCCAGCGCTCGCGCCTGTACCGCAAGGCCAAGGAGCAGGTCACCCACTCCCTGGTCTACAACTACAACGACCGCAAGAAGCGCAAGGGCGACTTCCGTCGGCTGTGGATCCAGCGCATCAACGCCGCTGCCCGCCAGAACGGCATGACGTACAACCGTCTCATCCAGGGTCTGAACGCCGCCAACATCGAGGTGGACCGCAAGATCCTGGCCGAGCTCGCGGTCAACGACGCCAACGCGTTCGCCGCCCTCGTCGAGGTGGCCCAGAAGGCCCTCCCGAGCGACGTCAACGCCCCGAAGGCCGCCTGATTCAGGGCCGCACTTCCTGGTTTTGAGCCGGACCCGCAGGCGCTCGCCGTCTGCGGGTCCGGTGCGTTGCACCCCGCGTACCGCCGTCCGGTGCGCCGCACGACCCGGACCTTCGTAACGCAGAGAGGCTCGCCGCCGACCATGGGCACCCCTGAACTGATCTCCCCGCGATCGCCACGGGTCGCCGCCGCCCGGCGGCTGGCCAGGCGCAACTTCCGCGGCAAGGAGCGCAGGTTCATCGCCGAGGGGCCACAGGCCGTGCGCGAGGCCGCGGAGCACCGCGGCAGCGACGGCGAGGCGACCCTCGTCGAGCTCTTCGCCACCGTCGAGGCCGCCGAGCGCTACGAGTCCATCATCGACGCCGCCCTCGCGGCCGGCGCCCGGGTGCATCTCGCCGACAGCGAGGTGCTCGCCGACGTGTCGCAGACCGTGACCCCGCAGGGACTGATCGGCGTCTGCCGCTTCCTCGACTCGCCCTTCGAGTCGATCCTCGCCGCGCGCCCCGCCCTCGTCGCCGTCCTGGCGAACGTCCGGGACCCCGGGAACGCCGGTACCGTGCTGCGCTGCGCCGACGCCGCGGGCGCCGACGCGGTCGTCCTCACCGACGCCTCCGTGGACCTCTACAACCCCAAGTCCGTGCGCGCGTCGGTCGGTTCGCTCTTCCACCTGCCGGTCGCCGTCGGCGTGCCGGTCGAGCAGGCCGTGCGGGGGCTGCGGGAGGCGGGGTCGCGGATCCTCGCGGCCGACGGCGCGGGCGAGGACGACCTCGACGACGAACTCGACGCCGGCACCATGGGCGGCCCCACCGCCTGGGTCTTCGGCAACGAGGCCTGGGGCCTGCCGGAGGAGACCCGGGCCCTGGCCGACGCCGTCGTGCGGGTGCCGATCCACGGCAAGGCGGAGAGCCTCAACCTCGCGACCGCCGCCGCTGTCTGCCTGTACGCCTCCGCGCGCGCCCAGCGCCCGCGCCGCAGCGCCGGCTGACACCCGCCGAACACGCGCGCCCCGGCGGAGGGACCCGCAGGGTGTCGCTCCGTCACCGACGACTAGTAGGGTGACGAACTCGGGGGCCCACTGCACCGGTTCGAGAGGTGGGGTACGGGAATATGGCTGTCGGCATGAGCGGACCGCAGGCGACACACGCGGCCGTCGTGCGCGCCGCCGCGGACCCGGAGGGTGGGTCCGTCCCGGACATCGGACCCGGTGGCCAGTCCCTGGATCCCGACGACCTTCCCGACGGTCTCGTCGTCGCGGACGAGACCGGCCGGATCATCTGCTTCAACGCCGCCGCCGCACGGATCACCGCCATGCCCCGGGCCGCCGCCCTCGGCCGCCCGCTGGAGCACGCGCTGCCGCTGGAGGACCTCAAGGGCCGCCGCTGGTGGGAGCTGACCGACCCCTACGGCGGCCTCGCCACCCGGGTCGGCCAGCCCGAACGGAATCTGCTGCTGCCCGGCGGCCGCGAAGTCCTCGTCTCCGCACGCTACGTACGCGAGAGCCCGACCGGGCCCGTCCGCCGGCTGGTGATCAGCCTGCGCGGCACCGAGGCCCGCCGCCGTACCGAGCGCAGCCATGCCGAACTGATCGCCACCGTCGCCCACGAGCTGCGCTCGCCGCTGACCTCCGTCAAGGGCTTCACGGCCACGCTGCTGGCCAAGTGGGAGCGGTTCACGGACGACCAGAAACGGCTGATGCTGGAGACCGTCTACGCCGACGCCAACCGTGTCACCCGGCTGATCACGGAGCTGCTCGACATCTCCCGGATCGACTCGGGGCGCCTTGAGCTGCGCCGCCAGCCCGTCGACCTCTCGGCCGCGGTGGAGCGCCACATCCAGGCGCTCACCGCCAACGGCCAGGCGCCGGACCGTTTCCTCGTCCGCACCTGCCAGCCGTTGCCCGCCGTCTGGGCCGACCCGGACAAGGTCGACCAGGTACTCGGCAATCTGCTGGAAAACGCGGTGCGCCACGGCGAGGGAACCGTCACCATCGAGGTGGCACCCGCACCGGCCAAGAGCGACGAGAAGGGAACGGCCGTCACCGTGAGCGACGAAGGCAGCGGCATCCCCGAGGAGTCGATGGGCCGTGTCTTCACCCGCTTCTGGCGGGGGAGCAAGCGCGGCGGCACGGGCCTGGGCCTTTATATCGTCAAGGGCATCGTCGAGGCGCACGGCGGCACGATCACGGTCGGCCGCGGTCCCGGCGGCGGCGCCGAGTTCCGATTTATCCTGCCCGTGAGCACGCCTGCCTACCTGGCGTGAGCGGCCCACGGGCGCCCCATACATCCTGTGACCCTTAGACTCGACCATTGGCACCTTTGTGTCCTCCAGGCGTCGAGCGGGGCCGCGGGGGTCCGGGGGTATCCCCCGGTAAGCGCAGTACCAGCCAATCGGAAGTACGGGAAGAGATGTCGGCACCGAACAAGTCGTACGACCCAGTCGAGGTCGAGGCACTGAAACCGGAAGAGATCGAGCGCATCCGGGACGAGGCGTTCGCCGCCTTCGCCGCCGCGGGCGACCTCGACGCGCTCGCCCAGGCGAAGACCGCGCACACCGGCGGTACCTCGCCCCTGTCGCTCGCCAACCGCGAGATCGGCGCGCTGCCGCCGCAGGCCAAGGCCGAGGCGGGCAAGCGTGTGGGCCAGGCCCGCGCCGCCGTGGGCAGGGCGCTCGCCGCCCGCCAGGCGGAGCTGGAGGCCGAGCGGGACGCCCGGGTCCTGGTCGAGGAGGCGGTGGACGTCACGCTGCCGTACGACCGCATCCCGGCCGGCGCCCGCCACCCGCTGACGACGATCATGGAGCGCGTCGCCGACGTCTTCGTGGCCATGGGCTACGAGGTCGCCGAGGGCCCCGAGGCCGAGGCCGAGTGGTTCAACTTCGACGCCCTGAACTTCGTGCCCGACCATCCGGCCCGGCAGATGCAGGACACCTTCTTCGTCGAGGGCGCCGACGGCGCGAAGAACGACGAGTCCGGTGTCGTCCTGCGCACCCACACCTCGCCGGTCCAGGCCCGCACGCTGCTCGACCGCGAGCCCCCGGTCTACGTGGTCTGCCCCGGTCGGGTCTACCGGACCGACGAGCTGGACGCGACGCACACCCCGGTCTTCCACCAGATCGAGCTGCTCGCCGTCGACGAGGGCCTCACCATGGCCGACCTGAAGGGCACCCTCGACCACATGGTCCAGGCGCTCTTCGGCCCGGACATGAAGACCCGGCTGCGGCCGAACTTCTTCCCGTTCACCGAGCCGTCCGCCGAGATGGACATGGTCTGCTACGTCTGCCGCGGCGAGTCCGTCGGCAACCCGGACCGACCCTGCCGCACTTGCGGCAGCGAGGGCTGGATCGAGCTCGGCGGCTGCGGCATGGTCAACCCCAAGGTGCTCATCGCCTGCGGCGTCGACCCCCAGAAGTACAGCGGATTCGCCTTCGGGTTCGGCATCGAGCGGATGCTGATGTTCCGCCACAACGTAGAAGACATGCGAGACATGGTCGAGGGTGACGTCCGGTTCACCCGGCCCTTCGGGATGGAGATCTGATGCGCGTCCCGCTTTCCTGGCTGCGGGAGTACGTCGACCTGCCTGCCACCGAGACCGGCCGTGATGTACAGGCCAAGCTCGTCGCCGTCGGCCTGGAGGTCGAGACGGTCGAGCAGATCGGCGCCGGCCTCAAGGGCCCGCTGGTCGTCGGCAAGGTGCTGACCATCGAGGAGCTGGAGGGCTTCAAGAAGCCCATCCGCTTCTGCACGGTGGACGTCGGCGCCGCCAACGGCACCGGTGAGCCGCAGGAGATCGTCTGCGGAGCCCGTAACTTCGCCGTCGGCGACAAGGTCGTCGTGGTCCTCCCCGGCGCCGTGCTGCCCGGTGACTTCGCGATCGCCGCGCGCAAGACGTACGGCAAGACCTCGCACGGCATGATCTGCTCCACCGACGAGCTCGGCATGGGCGACGACGGCACCCACGGCATCATCGTGCTGCCGCCGGAGCACGAGGTCGGCGCCGACGCGATCGAGCTGCTCCAGCTCGTCGACGAGGTCCTCGACATCGCCGTCACGCCCGACCGCGGCTACTGCCTCTCGATGCGCGGCGTCGCCCGTGAGACCGCCATCGCCTACGGCCTGCCGCTGCGCGACCCGGCCCTGCTGGACGTGCCCGCGCCGAACGCGTACGGCTACCCGGTACAGGTCGCCGACCCGGTCGGCTGCTCCCGCTTCACCGCGCGCACCGTGGTCGGCCTGCAGCCCGAGGCCCGCTCCCCGATCTGGATGCAGCGCCGGCTCCAGAAGGCCGGGATGCGGCCGATCTCGCTCGCGGTCGACGTCACCAACTACGTGATGCTCGAACTCGGCCAGCCGCTGCACGCCTACGACCGGACCCGTATCGACGGTCCGATCGGGGTGCGCCGCGCCGAGCAGGGCGAGAAGCTCACCACCCTCGACGGCACCGTCCGCGTCCTGGACGCGGCCGACCTCGTCATCACCGACAACCGCGGGCCGATCGGTCTGGCGGGCGTCATGGGTGGGGCCAACACGGAGATCGCGGACGCCGCCGAAGGCGCCCACAGCACCGAGGTGGTCATCGAGGCCGCGCACTTCGACGCGATCTCGATCGCCCGCACCGCGCGCCGCCACAAGCTGTCCTCCGAGGCGTCCAAGCGCTTCGAGCGAGGCGTCGACCCGCAGGCCGCGGCCGCGGCGGCGCAGCGCACCGTCGATCTGCTGGTGCTGCTCGCCGGTGGCACGGCCGAGGCGGGCGTCACCGAGGTGACCGCCCCGTCCGGACCGCGCACCATCTCGATGGCGGCCGACCACCCCGACAAGGTGGCCGGTGTCAGCTACGGCCGCGAGACCGTCGTGCGCCGCCTCCAGGAGGTCGGCTGCGACGTCTACGGACAGGACGAGCTGCTCGTCACGGCGCCGTCCTGGCGGCCCGACCTCAACGAGCCGAACGACCTGGCCGAAGAGGTCATCCGGCTGGAGGGCTACGAGAACCTCCCGTCCACGCTCCCGACGCCGCCGTCCGGCCGCGGGCTCACCGACCGCCAGCGGCTGCACCGCAGGATCGGCCGGGCGCTCGCCGGCGCCGGCTACGTCGAGGCGCTGAACTACCCGTTCACCGGCGAGGCGGTCCTGGACCAGCTGGGCCTGGACGCGGACGACGACCGCCGCCGTACGGTCAGGCTCGTCAACCCGCTCTCCGACGAGGAGCCGTCGCTGCGCACCACGCTGCTGCCGGGCCTCCTCGGCGCGCTGCGGCGCAACGACGGCCGCGGCAGCCACGACCTCGCGCTCTTCGAGACCGGTCTCGTCTTCATTCCCCAAGCTCTCAGCTCCGTTCGAGCAGGGGAGGCCCCACTCACCGGCCAGGAGACCAAGCCGGTCCGGCTGCCCGTCGACCGGCGGCCCTCCGACGAGGAGATCGCCTCGCTCGACGCCGCGCTGCCGCGTCAGCCGCGCCGCGCCGCCGTCGTCCTCGCGGGCGCCCGCGAGCAGGCCGGCTGGTGGGGCAAGGGCCGCCCGGCCGACTGGGCGGACTCCGTCGAGGCCGCCCGCGCCATCGCCCGTGAGGCGGGTGTCGAGCTCACCGTCCGCGCCGAGCAGCACGCCCCGTGGCACCCGGGCCGCTGCGCCGCGCTGTACGTCACGGTCGACGGCGAGGAGACCCTGTTCGGGCACGCCGGTGAGCTGCACCCGCGCGTCATCAAGGAGCTCCACCTGCCCGAGCGCACCTGCGCGGCGGAGGTCGAGCTCGACGTCCTGGAGCAGGCCGTCGACGGCGCCCTCCAGGCACCCCGGATCTCCGCCTTCCCGGTGGCGACCCAGGACGTCGCGCTGGTCGTCGCCGAGGACGTCCCCGCCGCCGAGGTGGAGCAGGCACTCCGCGAGGGCGCGGGCGAACTCCTCGAATCGCTGAGGCTGTTCGACGTCTTCACGGGTGAGCAGATCGGCGGGGGCCACAAGTCCCTGGCGTACGCGCTGCGATTCCGTGCCGCGGACCGCACGCTGACCGTCGACGAGGCCACCGCCGCCCGGGACGCCGCGGTGGCGCTGGCCGCCGAGCGCACGGGCGCGGTGCTGCGCGGCGCGTAACGCCGCACGCGGGTCCACGCACAGAGAGGAGGGGCGTATCCGGCCATCGGATACGCCCCTCCTGTGTGCTCGCCGGGAGGCGGAGGACCGCACGCGGACCCTGACCGGGTCCGGGGGAACCCGGTGCCCGGCCGACCCCGCAGCCACCCTCCGATCAGTGGGCAGTGGGTCGTGCGATCCGGCGCCGTCCGCGCTGCCGCGGAGTGTCGGGCAGGTCGGCAGAGCGGACGGCGCGGGTGCGGGTCGTCGTGCTGTACGAGGGGGAGCAGACGACCCGGCCGCCTCTTGCGAGGGACTCAGTCAAGCCAGTGACCGCCCGGCGCAACAGAGTGCGCAGCGGGACGGTTCGGGCATTCCGTTCACACCCCGTGTGAATCGTGCTCCACTGGGGCGACACGTTCAGGCGTGCCGACCCACCGGAGGGGGCAATGGGGGCAATGGAGCCCAACACTCTGCTAGAGGCTCTGATCGACGAGGCGGGTGTCTCCCGGGCCGGGCTCGCCGCGCACGTCAACCAGGCCGGCCGCGGCCGGGGGCTGTGCCTGCGGTACGAACACACCGCCGTGGCCCGCTGGCTGAAGGGCCAGCGGCCGCGCGGCCAGGTGCCCGACCTGATCTGCGAAGTGCTCGGCGATCGCCTGCGCAGGGCCGTCTCGCTCGATGACATCGGCATGGCGGGCCAAGGCGGCCACCCGCCCGCGCAGGGCTGCTCGCTCACCGGTTTCGTCGAACGGGCCACCGCGTTGTGGCGCTCCGACGAACAGCAGCGCCCGCACGTCGTCGCCGCCCCGGCCGTCACCGGGACCACCGCGGTGATGCCCGTGTGGGAGTGGGAGAACCCGCCGGAGGACGCGGATGTGTCCCGCACCGGGCCGACCCGGGTCAGCACGGCCGACATAGCGACACTGCGCGCCGCCCGCGCTCACTACGAACTGATGTACCGCAGGGCGGGCGGTATCGCGACGCGTTCGCGCATCGTCGGCTTCCTCAACGCCGAGACCGCGCCGTTGCTGCGCGGCGGCTACAGCGATGCGATGGGGCGTCAACTGCACCGTGCGACGGGCGGGCTGGTGGCCGTCGCGGGCATCTGCGCCTACGACTCCGACGCGCACGGGCTCGCCCAGCGCTACTTCCACCAGGCGCTGCGGCTGGCCAAGGCGAGCGGGGACCGCGGGCTCGGCGGCTATGTGATCGCGCTGCTGGTCAACCAGTCGCTGTTCCTGGCCGACTACCGGCAGTCCGTCGCCTTCGCCGAGGCGGCGCTGCGGGCCGCCGGAAGTGACATCACGCCCGCGCTCGCGGCCGATCTGCACGCGATGCAGGCCAAGGCGTACGCCCATCTCGGCGACGGGGGCAGCGCCCTGAAGTCCATCCGCCGCGCCGAGTCCGAGGCCGAGCGCATCCGGCCGGGCCAGGAGCCGGACGAGACGGGGTACGTCCAGCCGGGCCTGGTCAACGTCCAGGCGGCGGAGGCGCTGCTCAGCCTCGGGGATCTGTCCGCGGCCAGGGAGCACGCGACGGCCGCGGTGCGGACGCCCGCGCACGACCGGGGCCGGGTCCACCGGCTCGCCATGCTGACCACGATCGAGCTGCGGCAGGGCGAGGCCGACCGGGCGGCGGTCACGGCCGCCGAGATGGCCGAACGGGCCAGGGGCATGGAGTCGCAGCGGCTGCGCGACCGGCTGCGCTCGGTGCGCGAGCACCTGGTCGCGAGCGGCAGCACCGACGCGGAACGGGCCGCGGAGCTCATCGACGGATCGCTGCGCGTACCGCTGTGAGCGCCGGTCTGCTGCGATATGGCCACCTACTAGTCAGAAGGTGGCAGAACTGTGCAGTGGACAAACCTGAACGAACAGACTGTGTACGAGAATCGCTGGTTCCGGGTCAATCTGGCCGATGTCGTGCTTCCCGACGGCGACCACCTCGACCACTACGTCATCCGGCTCCGCCCCGTCGCCGCGGCCACCGTCGTCAACGAGGCGAACGAGGTCCTGCTGCTCTGGCGGCACCGGTTCATCACCGACAGCTGGGGCTGGGAACTCGCCGCGGGCGTGGTCGAGGACGGTGAGGGCCTGGCAGCGGCGGCCGCCCGGGAGATGGAGGAGGAGACCGGGTGGCGCCCCGGAGCGCTGCGCCCGCTGCTGACCGTGGAACCGTCGAACGGGCTCACCGACGCCCGGCACCACTTCTACTGGGGCGAGCAGGCCGACTGGACCGGCGACCCGAGCGACGCCTTCGAGTCCTCGCGCCGCGAGTGGATACCGCTCAAGCTGGTGCCCGACATGATCGCCCGCGGTGAGGTGCCGGCTGCGGGCATGGCGGCCGGGCTCATGATGCTGCACCACTTACGGCTGGGCTGAACAGGTCCGCGGGGGCGAGGGGCCGGCCGGCCCTTTGCCCCCGCGGGTGAGCGATGTCAGGCGTACGGGTAGAAGCCCGAGCCGGTCTTGCGGCCGAGCCGGCCCGCGTCCACCATCCGCTGGAGCAGCGGGGGAGCGGCGTACAGGGGCTCCTTGTACTCGGCGTACATCGAGTCGGCGACCGAGGCCACGGTGTCCAGCCCGATCAGATCGGCGAGCTTGAGCGGGCCCATCGGGTGGGCGCAGCCCATCTCCATGCCGTTGTCGATGTCCTCGCGGCTGGCGATTCCCGACTCGAACATCCGGATCGCGGAGAGCAGGTACGGAATCAGCAGCGCGTTGACGACGAAGCCGGACCGGTCCTGGGCGCGGATCGGGTGCTTGCCGAGTATGTCCTGCACCACGGCCTCGGCACGCTTGACCGTCTCGTCCGACGTGGTCAGCGCGGGGATGAGTTCGACGAGCTTCTGCACCGGAGCCGGATTGAAGAAGTGGATGCCGATGACCTGGTCGGGGCGCGAGGTCGCGACGGCCAGCTTCACCAGCGGGATCGAGGAGGTGTTGGAGGCGAGGATCGCGTCCTGCCGGGTCACCACCTGGTCCAGCACCTGGAAGATCTCGGTCTTGACCTGCTCGTTCTCCACGACGGCCTCGATGACGAGATCGCGGTCGGCGAACTCACCGAGGTCGGTGGTGAAGGTGAGGCGGCCGAGAGTCTCGTCGCGTTCCTCCTCGGTGATCTTGCCGCGTTCGGCGGCCTTCGAGAGCGAGTTGTAGAGCCGGGTGCGGCCGATCTCCAGCGCCTCGCCGGTGGTCTCGGCCACTCTGACATCGAGGCCGCTGCGGGCACACACCTCCGCGATGCCTGCGCCCATCTGGCCGCAGCCGACCACTCCGACGCGTGCGATGTCCGCCATAGAGTCCGTCACCTCGTGCCTTTCACTGTTCTCCGTGCGGCGGCTTCCGTTCGGTTCCGGGCTCCGCCTCGACCCCACGACGTTACTCCGCGCCCTCCACGGGATTGCGGGCCGGGGCGTGCATGCTCAGCCCTGGCCCCTGATTCCGGGGATCCGGACGAGGACAGAGAGACGGCAGGTGCGAAGAAATGCGGCAAATCGCCAGAAGGAGCTTTGTGGCCGGTTCGGCCGGGACGGTGGCGGCGGTGGTGGCCTCGGCAACCGTGACCGGTGAGGCCGCCGCGGTCCCGCCGGGCGAGGGGCGCGCGGACCGGGTGGGGAGCTCCCGCGACGCGCTGCGGCGGGAGCTGCGGGGCATGTGGGTGGGAACGGTCGGCAACCTCGACTGGCCCTCGAAACCGGGACTGTCCGCCTCCGCGCAGCGGGCCGAGCTGATCGCCTACCTCGACGAGGCCGTCGACCGGCGGCTGAACGCGGTGATCCTCCAGGTCCGCCCGTCCGCCGACGCGCTGTGGCCCTCGCAGTACGAGCCGTGGGCCGAGTGCCTCACCGGCGTCCAGGGCAAGGATCCCGGCTGGGACCCGCTGGGCACCGCGGTACGGGAGGCGCACAGCCGCGGCCTGGAACTGCACGCCTGGTTCAACCCGTACCGGGTCGCGAACCACACCGACCGCTCCCGGCTGGCCGCCACCCACCCCGCGAGAGTGCACCCCGACTGGGCCCTGCCGTACGGCGGGAAGCTCTACTACAACCCGGGCCTGCCCGAGGTCCGGAGCTTCGTCCAGGACGCGATGCTCGACGCGGTCCGCCGCTACGACATCGACGCGGTCCACTGGGACGACTACTTCTACCCGTACCCGGTGGCCGGGCAGTCCTTCGCGGACGGGGCCGCGTACAAGAAGTACGGTGCGGGCTTCGCGAACAAGGCGGCCTGGCGGCGTGCCAACATCGACAAACTGGTGCAGGAGACCGCCGAGCGGATCAAGGCGGTCAAGCCGGCCGTCCGGTTCGGCATCAGCCCGTTCGGAGTGTGGCGCAACGCCTCGACCGACCCGCTCGGCTCGAAGAGCGCGGCGGGCGTACAGACCTACGACGACCTGTACGCGGACACCCGCGGCTGGATCAAGAAGGGCTGGATCGACTACATCTGCCCGCAGCTCTACTGGAACATCGGGTTCGCCGCCGCCGACTACGCCGTGCTGCTGCCCTGGTGGAACGACGTGGTACGGGGCACGGGCGTCGATCTCTTCATCGGCGAGGCGCTCTACAAGGCCGGCGACCCGGCCCAGCCCGCGGCCTGGCAGGACCCGGCGGAACTCTCCCGGCACATCGACCTCGCCTCCGGGTACGACCAGGCCCGCGGCCACGTCTACTTCTCCGGCAAGGTCGTGGTCGCGGACCGGATCGGCGCGATGGCGCGGGTGGTGGCCGACCACTACCGGTCACGGGTGCGCCCGCCGGGCTGACCGGCCGGGTGCCGTACGACGCCGCCCGGCGCCGGGGCTCTACGGTCCCGGGGCCCGGCTGTCGTCGGCGTCGTGCCGGACGACGCTGTCGGGGCCGGGAGCCAGGATGTGTTCATGTCCGTCGTCGAAGCGGACGCGGTACGGGGGAGCGCCCCCGTCCCCGAGCACCTCGACGATCTCTGCGACCCGGTCCTGCTGCCCCACGGTCCTGCCGTGCGTCACCAGCCGGTCGCCCGCGTGTGCCTCCATTGGGAGTGACCTCCTCACGGGTGTCGGTCCATGTCGACAAGTCTATGTCCGCACGGCGGTTCCGTCCGATGCGGGAGGCCCTGGCCCGGCGGTAAGGCAGGCGGCGGTCACCGGCCGCGCCCGGCGCCGCCCGTGCGCTGGGTGGCCGCGATGCAGAGGAGAACAGCGACCGCCGCGACCGGCGCCGCCACCGAGACCCCCTCGCCGAGCAGGAAGTACGACCAGACCAGCGTCAGCAGCGGCTGCGCGAGCTGGAGCTGGCTGGCCCGCGCCACCCCGATCTCCGCCATGCCCCGGTACCAGACGTAGAGCCCGAAGAAGGTCGAGCACGCCGCGACCCAGACCAGGCCGGTCACCCCGTGCGCGGTCAGCCGCACCGGCTCGTACGGCAGCGCGAACGCGGTGCCCGCCACGGCCAGCGGCAGGGTGAGGATCAGCGCCCAGCCGATCACCTGCCAGCCCGGCATGGCCTTCGCCAGCCTGCCGCCCTCGGTGTACCCCGCCGCGCACACCAGCAGGGCGCCGAACAGGCAGAGATCCCCGGCGGAGAGCGCGCCGCCGCTCTGCAGCACGGTGAAGACGATCACCACACCCGCCCCGGTGACCGCCGCGATCCAGAACGCACGGGACTGACGCGATCCGGTCCGCACGGAGGCGAAGACCGCCGTGGTCAGCGGCAGCAGCCCCACCACCACGGCCGCGTGCGAGGTCGTCGAGGTCTGCAGCGCCAGCGTGGTCAGCAGCGGGAACCCCACCACCACACCGCCCGCCACGACGGCCAGCCCGGCCCAGTGCCGGCGCTCGGGTACCCGTACCCGGGTCACCAGGAGCACGCTGCCCGCGATCACCGCGGCCAGCAGGCTGCGCAACGCCACCAGGGACCAGGGACCGAAGCTCTCCAGGCCCCACGCGGTGGAGGGGAAGGTCAGGGAGAAGGCGACCACTCCGAGTCCGGCGAGCAGTGTTCCGCTCCGGCCCGCCGACCGGGGCCCGGGGGCACCGCCTGCCGCGTCCGGCACCGGGGCGCGGGCCGGGCCGTCCGCGGCGGGGCCGACCGCTATCGTGCTGCTGGGAGTAGCGCTATCCTCTGCTTTCATGCATGAGCGTAGCAGTGTGGCCGATCTGGCCGGTCTTCTCCGGGGCGAGCTGAACCGCTACTCGCCTGGAGACAAGCTGCCGTCCAGTCGTGCCCTGGTGGAGCGCTTCCGGGCGAGTCCCGTGACCGTCTCGCGGGCCATCGCGCAGCTCGCCGCGGAAGGGCTCGTTGTCACCCGCCCCGGCGCCGGCGCGTTCCGGGCGCAGCCGCGCGCCGCCGCGCCGCCGCCCGGTGACACCTCATGGCAGGAGGTGTCACTCAGCGGTGACGGCGGTCCCGAGGTCGTACCCCGTACCGTCGACGCGTCCGGCGTCCTGGCGACCCTGGCGGCCCCTGCCACGGGCGTCGTCGAGTTCAACGGCGGCTACCTGCACAGCTCGCTCCAGCCCGAACGCGCCCTCGCCGCCGCACTCGCGCGGGCCGGCCGGCGCCCCGGCGCCTGGGGCCGCCCGCCCACCGAGGGGCTGACCGAACTGCGCGCCTGGTTCGCCCGCGAGATCGGGTCCGCGCTCACCGCCGCCGACGTGCTGATCACCGCCGGTGGCCAGAGCGCCCTGGCCACCGCGCTGCGGGCGCTCGGCCGGCCCGGCGCCCCGGTGCTGGTCGAATCGCCCACCTACCCCGGGATGCTGGCGGTGGCGCGGGCCATCGGGCTGCGGCCCGTGCCGGTCCCGGCCGACACCGACGGCGTACGGCCGGAACTGCTCGCCGCCGCCTTCCGGGCCACCGGCGCCCGTGTCTTCGTCTGCCAGCCGCTGTTCCAGAACCCGACCGGCGCGGTCCTGGCCCCGGCCCGGCGCTCCGAGGTCGTCCGGATCGCCAGGGAGGCGGGGGCGTTCGTCATCGAGGACGACTTCGCCCGCCGGCTCGTCCACGACGACGCCGGACCGCTGCCGCGACCGCTGGCCGCCGATGACCCCGACGGGGTCGTCGTCCATGTCTGCTCCCTCACCAAGGTGACCTCGCCCAGCCTCAGGGTGGGCGCCCTCGCCGCGCGCGGCCCGGTGCTCGAACGGCTGCGTGCCCTCCAGGTCGTCGACAGCTTCTTCGTCCCCCGGCCGCTCCAGGAGGCCGCGCTCGAACTCGTCGGGGCACCGGCCTGGAGCCGCCATCTGCGGTCCTTGTCAGCCGAGTTGCGGGCCCGGCGCACCGCGATGACCGCGGCGCTCCGCCGCGGCCTGCCCGCTCTCGCGCTCCCGCACATCCCGGCGGGCGGGGGCAGCCTCTGGGTGGGCCTGCCCGGCACCGGAGCCGGCGGCGACGAGAGCGCCATGGTCTCCTCGGCCCTGCGCGCCGGTGTCGCCATCGCGCCGGGACGGCCGTACTTCTGCGCCGAACCCCCGGCGCCCCACGTCCGGTTGAGCTACGCGGCAGCCGCCGGAACGGCCGAGATCGCCGAGGGCGTACGGCGCCTGCGCACGGCCTGGGGAGGCGCCCTCGATGCGCCGGAGGCTAGTCTCCAGCCATGACGGAAACTCCCCAGCAGCGTTACGAGATCTCGTCCGACCCGTCCCGGCTGGATGCGGCCAGGATTCACAACTGGCTCTCCACCGACGCGTATTGGGCACTCGGCCGGACGCGGGAGCGCCAGGATCTGGCCATCGCCGGATCGCTCAACCTCGGCGCCTACGACCTCGCGTCGGGCGAACAGGTCGCGTATGCCCGGGTGGTGACCGACGGCGCCACCTTCGGGTGGCTCTGCGACGTGTACGTCGACCGCGCAGCCCGCGGCCACGGACTCGGCGCAAGGATCGTCGCCGCGGCGCGCGACCACCTCGCCGAGGCCGGCGTCCGGCGGGTCGTGCTGGCCACGGAGGACGCCCACGGCGTTTATGAGAAGGTCGGTTTCAAGCCGCTCGACAGCCCGGACAAGTGGATGTCCCTCAAGCTAGGCTGACCCGGAAGCGCTTCCGGCCGCGCTCTTGACCCGCGAGACGATCGGCTCCACGATCGCGGCCATGAGTGTTCGAGTCTCACTCGTCGCCGCGGCGCGCAACTCCTCCCTGCTCGGAGAGCGCTTCGACGACGACCGGCCGCTCGACGAGGCCGGCTGGCACGAGGTGCAGTTCGCCGCCGCGGCCCTGATCCCCCTGGGGGCGGCCGAGCTGCGCTACTGCTCACCGACCGCCCGCAGCCGCGCCACCGGCCAGGCACTCGGCTTCGCCCCGATGGTCCAGCCCGCCCTGCGCGACTGCGACATGGGGCGGTGGCGCGGCTGCACCCTCGCCGACGTCACCGCGCGCGAGCCGGCGGCCGTGGACGCCTGGCTCACCGACCCGCGGTCCGCGCCGCACGGCGGCGAACCGCTGCTCGCCTTCATCTCCCGGATAGGGGGCTGGCTCGACACGCGTCCCGCCTGCGACGGGTCGATCGTCGCCGTCGCCGAACCGGCCGTCGTCCGGGCCGCCCTCGTCTACGCGCTGCGGGCCCCGCCGTCGACGTACTGGAACGTCGACGTCTGCCCGCTCTCCACCGTCACGCTCACCGGTCTGCCCCGCCGCTGGAGCCTCCGCCTCGAAACCGGGGCCCGCTGAGGGGGCGGCGTCCGGGAGATCGGCCCCGGCGGCCGGGATCGCCCTGGGCCACGTCATGAACCGGGTGGGCCCGCACATCGCCGACGACCCGCGCAAGGCGGCGCTGACCGAGGCGGTGAACTCCTCGCTCCGACCGCTGCGGTGCCGGTCAGGGCGCGGCCACCGGCGGGACCGGCTCGCCCTCGGTGTCGATGTGGGGGAGCACCCGGTCCAGCCAGCCGGGCATCCACCACGCGCTGCGGCCCAGCAGCGTCATCACGGCGGGTACCAGCAGCAGCCGGACGATCGTGGCGTCGATGAGCACACTGACCGCCAGCCCCAGGCCCACCATCTTGATCACGATGGTGTGGCTGAGGATGAAGGCGGCGAACACGCTGACCATGATCAGTGCGGCACAGGTGATCACCCGGGCGGTGATCTCCAGCCCGTGCGCCACGGCGCCCCTGCTGTCCCGGGTGCGCAGCCACTCCTCGTGCACGCGTGCGATCAGGAACACCTCGTAGTCCATGCTCAGGCCGAAGACGATCGCGAACATCATCATCGGCACATAGCTCTCGATGGGCACCGTCCCGGAGACGCCCAGCGCGGGCCCGCCCCAGCCCCACTGGAAGACCGCCACCACCACCCCGTAC
>NZ_JAFMPZ010000614.1 GCF_017353455.1 Streptomyces laculatispora | reverse complement strand
GGTCGGGGGTGAGGCGGCCGGGGCCGCGCCGGAAGAGGAACATCGTCATCGTCGCTTTCTGCTCACGGGGTTCAGCTGCCGGCGGTGACGGTCAGACCGGCGCTCCGGGCGGCGTCGAAGCCGTCGTCGACGGCCACCACGTCACGGCCTCCGGCGTCGAGCAGGGACGCGGCGATCGCCGCGCGCATCCCGCCGGCGCAGTGCACCCACACCACTCCGGTCGGGACCTCGCCGGTGCGCCTGTGCAGTTCATGGAGGGGGATGTGCACCGATCCCCGCACGTGCTCGTCGGCGCGTTCGGAGTCGCGACGCACATCCAGCACCACGACGTCGTCACCGCGGTCGAGTGCCTGCTTCAGGGTGGCAAAGTCTACGCGGGGGAAGGAGCGCAGGTCATCGCCCGTCCGCAGCCAGGAGGACGGCTCACCCGTGGCGGCGGCAGCGGGCCGCTCGATGCCGACCCGCACCAGCTCCCGCTGGGCCTCGGCGAGCTGCTCGGCGGATGCGGCGAGCAGGGTGACGGGCTTGCCCCACGGGATCAGCCAGGCCAGATAGGTGGCGAGCTTGCCCTCGGCCTCGAAGTTGAACGTCCCGGCCACATGCCCCTGCGAGAACGCGGTACGGCTGCGCAGGTCGACGACCCATTCCCCGGCGGCCAGGCGCTGCGCGATCTCCTCGCCGTCGGCGGCCCTGGGCGGGGTCAGGTCCACCGGCGCGGGACCGTCCGCGTTGACCGGGCCCATGTGCGCGTAGTAGGCGGGCACGTCGTCCAGCCCGGCGAGCATCTGCGCCACGAAGGTGTCGACGTCCTGGGTCAGGGCGTCGTTACCGGTCCGCTCCTTGCCGATGGTGGTGGCATCGCCTTCGGCCTGGGAGGAGGAGCAGAAGCTCCCGAAGCCATGGGTGGGAAGCACGCGCACGTCGTCATGGAGTTCGCCGGCCAGCCGGTGGGCGGAGGCGTGCTGGGAGCGGGCCAGCTGCTCGGTCAGCCGCGGCTCGACCAGGTCGGGACGCCCCACCGTGCCGATGAGCAGCGACCCACCGGTGAACGCGGCCACCTCCCGCCCGTCCTCGACCAGTACGTAGGCCGTGTGGTGCGGGGTGTGACCGGGAGTGGCCAGCGCCCGCAGGCTCAGACCGCTGTCGACGGCGACGCTGTCGCCGTCGGCGACCGGGACCCGGTCGAAGGAGACCCGGGCCGCCGCGGGCACCAGATACTGCGCGCCGGTCAGCCGGGACAGCTCCAGACCGCCGGTGACGTAGTCGTTGTGTATGTGCGTCTCCACCACGTACGCGATCCGCACCCCGCGCCCGGCCGCCGCCGCCACGACTCGCTCCACATCGCGCGGCGGGTCGACGACCACCGCCGTGGCGGCCCCGCCTGCGAGATAGCTGCGGTTGCCCAGGCCCTCGGTCTCCAGGGTGTCCACGAAGAACACGGCTGACTCCCTCCATTGCGTTTTACCCCGGGGGGTATCTTCATCTCACTGTAACAGTGATACCCCCAGGGGTATTCCTCAGGCCTCGGCCACCAGAAGGGCGGAGCGACCCCGGCCCGGAAGCAGTCAGGACACCACGGATATAACGGACGCGACCGACAGGCGACACACGTGAAGCCCCTGGCGAATACGGTGATCCTCACCAAGGAATCACCCACCAGGAGCTTCACGGCGTTGCACGGGAGTCCAACTCGACCGCGCCGCAGTCAGGCCGGAAACATCTCACTCATCACTCTTCGCTCTTTACTCTCTGCTCTCTGCTCTCTGCTCTCTGCTCTCTGCTCTCCACTTGAACTACTCGCAATTCAGAGCATGATGAGCAGACGCGTCTTCGGCTTGAGCTTCCTGTTCACCGAACGGCTCTGCACATACACCTCCAACTTGGGATTGTTCCCCGCCTTCACCGAGACGGTCCCTTGAATACCCGTGCCGAACAGAAGGCTGCGCGCCGCGTCTCCCGTATAGGCGCGATCGGTGTCCTTCTCGACCACGATGACTTCCTTGTTCGGCTGAACCTGAGCCCGGGTTCCCAGCTGGTAGTAACACGAACCGCGCTCGTACGTGACACCCGGATGCGAATCGACGAAGGGGCGGATCTCGACCTCCTTGTCGACCTTCAGAAGCCGGTATTTGTCGGCCGGAATCGGTTCGAGGTTCGCCCGCACCTCGTCAACCGATATGTCCTGGCCGACGGCGAACAGGTTCTTCGTGCCGCGCACGCCCTGCTCGCGACCCCGGAGGAAGCTGGTGGCGGCAGCGCGCACGGTGCCGATCGCCTCCTCGACACCCTCCTGGGAGTCCGCGTCCCAGATGGCGATGTTTCCGGCCGGGAAACCGTAGTTCTGAGCGGTGCGCTTCGCCAGGGAGTTCGGCACGAGGATCGCGGACGTCCAGTGACCCGGAAGGCCGCCCATCCTCCCCGCGATCCTGTCGAGCCAGGGGCCGAGGACGGCCATGTCGCCGTCGTGCCGCCTGTCACCGCCGGAGGCGTTCTCCTCGCCGTCCGTCACCACGATCTGAAGGAAGCTGTGCTCGCCGTACTCCTCCCAGATGTGGCCCAGATCATCCAGGGACTTCAAAGAAGCCTCGATGAGAGCCGTCGCACCATTGTTGACCCTGTACAGACCCCGCATGGACGGCAAATGCTTCACGTCCATGTCCCAGACCAGGTTCTCCACCTTGTGGTCGAAGGAATAGAGGCTGATCCGCGTCTCATGACCGAGGCTGTCCGACTCGGCCTTCAGACCCGCCACGAACTCGTCGACGACGCGGATGAGCTGACCTTGGTGCGGGCGCATGGAACCCGAACAGTCCACTACCAGCGCGACGTGATTCACCTTGTGCTGGATCTTGTTGGCGGACACCATTCTGCTCCTTCTCCGAGGCTCCCCGAGTGATGCCTCAACTCTATGGGGACCCACTGACAACGGAGTTTGACGCTCAATTACCAGCGCGCGTCCGGTCACGCGTCCGGAATGCCGGAGACACCCGCCGACGGTGCGCCACCCCTGGCCGACGCCGCTCCCGGAACACCATCGGCCGACCCGCCAGAACCCACGACATCCCGCAACGAACCCTCCGGGCACCTGCTTTTGGCCAATTAGTCACCCCATGGGCATGACTCATGCGGACCTGGGACAGAAAACCGCCGGGCACAGCGGCATCCGTGAGGCGACAGCCGAGTGAACCGGGGGGTTCCAACACGTGAGAGACACCCGTGCCATCGAGGTCCAGGTGGAAGACTTCGCCAAGGAGGGCTTCCTGGTATTGCCGGGTTTCCTGCCCGGCGCACTCGTCGAGCGTCTCGTGCCGGAGGTGAA
Organism: Streptomyces laculatispora; assembly: GCF_017353455.1. GTDB lineage: Bacteria > Actinomycetota > Actinomycetes > Streptomycetales > Streptomycetaceae > Streptomyces > Streptomyces laculatispora. The sequence goes on along the minus strand of NZ_JAFMPZ010000614.1, from coordinate 3,750 downwards.
CAAGTGGGTGGAGGCAGGGTGGCGTCAGAAGTCGGTCGACGCCTGTGCGGACTCGGAGGCCGGACCACCCCGGATGGTCGAGCTGGATCTTGAGGCGCACGGCGAGCTCGCGGTGTACCCGCCGCTGATGGACCTGCTCAGCAGCCCCGAACTGCTCGGCGAGTCCTTCGTCTTCCACCACCTGCACAGCGACCGGAGGACGGCCGGTGGAGCCGGTAAGAGCTGGCATCACGACTACGAGCAACAGCCCCAGCGCGACCGGCACTTACCCATGATCCACGCGTTGCATTACATAGGCGGGCTCCAGCCCGGACTGGGTGGCCTGGTCGTGCTGCCGGGCTCGCACCTGGAGGTCGCCGAGAAGAACGCCCGCAGCCACCTGGGCACGGGCGTGCTGCCGGGCGAAGTGGTCATCGACGACATGCCTCCGGGGTCGACCGTCGTACTCCACTCGGCGCTCTTCCACACCCGCCGGGCTGCGTCGGCGCCCCGGGCGGACAGCGACCCGCGATACATGATCGACGGCTCCTACTGCCGCACGGGGGCCCTGTGGCCGCCGGTCAAGCCCTACTGGCGACAGGTGCTGGCGGTGGCCCGGTCACGTGGTCTGGGAGCAGGGCGGCCGGAGCTCTTCGCGGAGCGACACTTCAGCGAGTACGAAAGGGCGGAGAGGCACAGCGGATGAGAGTTCTGGAAGCCGTACGGTTCGACGCGATCATGGACCGCTTCGAAAAGGAGCACCCCTTCGACGCGTCCGACCAGGCCAATTCAAACGACGAGGCCGAGGGACACATCCGTAACGCCGAACTGGAACATCGCGGCCGTTGGCACCGGGTCCTGCTGGAAGGGCCGGAGATCCGGAACGTGGTACTGCCCTGGCACCTGGGCGAGGACGGAGAGGTGGAACTCATCCCCAGGACCGGGCTGACCGTGGCCGCGGCGGCGGACCGGCTCGCGTCGCTCGACAACTCGTACACGCGTACCAATCCGCTGTGCGCGTCCAAACTCGCCCGTCAGAGCACAGCCGCTCACCTCGCCCTGTTCCTGACCACACGGGCCGTGAAGGGGCGTGACTACGAGTCCCTGACGGTCCGCGAGGGACTGATCCACCTGGACGGGCTGCACCGCATGATCGCCTGGTCCCTGGCTGGGTACCTGCTGCCCGGCAACTGGTTCGAGGCGTACGTGGCGGGACTACCCCCGGCCCACGTAGGGCATGGCGCTGGGCATGACCAGGACGGACTGGATGTTCACCCCGAGGGGCAGGCCGGCCATGGCCCGCACCATGTCGACGACGTGCCGCACGTCCATGGTGGGTTCCACCCGACGTGACCCGTCGGCCTGCAGGACGGCCGGCTGAGGCCGGTCCTGCGGGGTGACGTTGCCGATGTCGATCTGGCCGCAGGAGATGTCGTGGCGCCGGCCGTCCAGGGACAACGAGCGGGTCATCCCGGCCACCGCGTGTTTGGCGGCGGTGAAGGCGATGGAGTCGGGCCGGGGAGCCTGAGCGGAAGGTGCGCCGTTGTTGATGATGCGTCCGCCGCACGGTGTCTGCTGCCTCATCACCCGGAAGGCGGCGCGGGAGCACAGGAAGGTTCCGGTGGCGATGGAGTCCATCACGCGGTGCCAGTCCTCGATGCCCACGTCCTCGGTCGGGGTGTACGGCATGGTGTCGGCAGCGTTGTTGAACAGCACGTCCAACCGCCCGAACCGGTCCACGACGTATCCGAACAGGTCCTCGACGGCCGCGGGATCGGTGATGTCAGCAGAGAACGGGACCGCGCGGGGACGCTCGGCGGCGGGGGTGAGCGTCACCGTCTCCTCCAGCGCTTCCTTGCGCCGGCCCACCAGGATCACCGTCCAGCCGTCCGCCAGCAGACCCAGCGCGCACGCCCGCCCGATTCCGCTTCCCGCCCCCGTGACGACAGCCGTTCTCGCAGCCACGATCCACCCGACCTCTCCTCAGGGAAGCCCCGCGCACGAAGGGCTCTCCGAGCGTGCCCGAGCACCCCTCAACCAAACAGGAGCCGCACATGAATGGCCATATTCCGGCGTTGGGTGGGTCCGACGGCAGTCGGGCCTGGTTCGACCGGGCCCAGGCATCGCTGGCCGGCGGCATCAGTTCGTCCTCCCGGCTGACATCGACCGGCCCGCACCCCTATCCGCTCTACATGGCCGAGGGGGCCGGTGCCCGCATCCGGGACATCGACGGCAACGAGTACCTGGACTACCTGATCTCCTACGGCAGCGCGGTGCTGGGACACGCCAATCCGCAGCTCACCGAGGCGCTCACCGCGGTCCTGCACACCGGCACGATGTTCGGCACCTGCAACACCACCGAGGTGGAACTCGCCGAGCTGATGTGCGACATGGTGCCGTGTGCGGAGCTCGTCCGCTTCGCCAACTCGGGGAGCGAAGCGGTGCAAGGGGCCGTGCGCGCCGCCCGCGGGTACACCGGCCGCTCGAAGATCCTCAAGTTCGAGGGCCACTATCACGGCTGGACCGACAGCCTGGCCATATCCAACCGCCCCGCCGTCTCCGAGGCCGGTCCCTACGCCACCCCGCACTCCGTACCCCACTCCCCCGGTATTCCGGCGGGGGTCATCGACGACGTGGTCGTCTGCCCGTGGAACGATCCCGCCGCGCTCCGCGCCGTACTGGACGCCCACCGCGGGGAGTTCGCCGCCGTCATCTGCGAGCCGATCGTCGCCAACAACGCCTGCACCATGCCCGCGCCGGGATTCCTGAACCTGCTGCGTGAGGAATGCACGCGCCGCGAGATCGTGCTCGTCTTCGACGAGGTCTGTACCGGATTCCGCACCGGCCCGGGGGGCGCCCAGACGATGTTCGGGGTCGTGCCGGACATCGCCGTCTTCTCCAAGGCGCTGGGGGGCGGCGTCCCGATCGCCGCCTTCGCCGGGCAGCGGCACGTGATGGAACCCCTGGCGCAGGGGCAGGTCAAGCACGGCGGGACCTACAACGCCTCACCGCTGTGCGCGACCTCCGCGCTGGTGACCCTCCGGCAGCTGAACCAGCCGGACGTCACCAAGCGGATCGACGAGAGCGGCCGTCGCATCATGGAGGCGATCCGGCGGGCCGCCCACGACCGGCACATCCCCTGCTCGGTGCAGGGCGTCGGCGCCATGTTCCAAACCGTGTTCACCGCTGACGGCGCACCGACCCGGCAGTACCGCGACCTGCTGCTGACCGACCAGGCCCGCTACAACGCGTTCCGCCACGAACTCCTCAAACGCGGAATCCACACCAACGCTTACGGCATGGCCTGCTGGTTCGTCGCCGCCACCGTCACGGAGGACGACCTGGACGCCACGTGCGAGGCCGTGGAAGGCGCCTTCGGCGTGCTGTGAAAGACGTGCCGGGGTCTGGTGGGCGGTCGGGCCCCGGCACGGATCACCGCTCTTCGGCACTCCCCAGCGCCGTGCCGGTACCGTCCGCGAGCGCGAATCCGTAGGCAACCTCCTGGTGCCATTGGCCGTTGCGCCGCTGGATCCAGCGCCCGGCATCCGCGACCGTGGTGATCGGTGCGTCGACCTGCCGTTCCATCACCGGTTCCGCGAACGCCTCCGGCACCGCGAGGGCGTCGGAGGAATTCCAGGCGCTGGGCCCGGGGTCACCGCCACCGGATTGGCCGGCGTACGGCAGACCGCCCCCCTGTGAGGGGAGGGCCCCACCCGCTCAGGCGGTTTCCAGGGGCCCTCCTGCCGTTCGCCGGCCGCGCGGCCGGTAGTT
>NZ_JAFMPZ010000613.1 GCF_017353455.1 Streptomyces laculatispora | reverse complement strand
CGTCGCACGACGGTGGCGGGCAGCGCGATGGTGTCCGCGACGGCCTCGGGATCGTCGCGGAAGAGCAGGTGCACGGGGATGGAGGCGGCACGCTCACTGGCGATGACCGAGTGGTGCCGGCCGGCGTCCACCCGCACCGCGGTGTGGGGCTCGCCGGTGTCGGCGCCGCCGAAGGACAGCGAGAGGGAGGGCCCGATGTCCCGGCGGACCGGGGCGAGCCCCGGTCCGGGGAGGAACGGAGCGTCCGCCAGGGCCGGTTGCCCCGGATCGCGTACGGCCTCAAGGCCGTCCTCGCGGTCGTCCTCACGCACGTCCTCACCCACGTGGGGACCAGCGGCCGGATCGGCGTCGGGCGCGGAGGCGGTCGGGGCGATCCGCGTCCACGCCTGCGGCTGGGCCTGGGCCTGCGGTGCGCGGACGGGCCGGGCGTCCTCCGCCGCCTCCACGGCGACCGCGTCAGCGGCCGGGGCCGGGGCCGGTTCCGGGGCCGCGCCCGGTACCGATACCGACGCCGAGGTCGCGCCGAAGGCTGAGCCCCCGCGTCCGCTCTCGCCCGGCATCAGGTCGAGCACCAGGTCGACCACGGAGTCCGGCCCGGAACCCGCCACCGAGCCGGTCCCGTGAGCCGGGTCACGTCCCGAGCCGGGTCCCGAGCCGGAACCCGAACCCTCTCCCGGTCCCGGCGCCGACCAGTCGTCAGGCCCGGTCACCGGGTCCGGCCCCCTCACCCCGTCCGCGCGGGCCGACGCGTCCGCTGCGCGCCCCGGCCGCTCCGGTACGGCCCACTCCCGCACCGGGAGCGCCCCGTACGTCTCCTCGCCGTACCCCGAGTTCTCCGGGTTCTCCCTGTTCTCCGGGTTCCCGGAACTGTCCGACACCGTGGATCGCATTCCCGCCTCCGTCATGTGCGTCGTGTCACGCGAAGAGTCGCCGCCAGGTCTCCGGACCCGGATAGCCGTCGGCCTGGGCACCCCGCCAGCCCTGGGCCTTCTGGAAGGCCTCGACATTGCGCCGGTCCGCCTCGGTCCACCGGGGTCCGGGGCCCGACAGGTAGTACGTGCCGTACCCCTTCTTCACCAACTGTTTCCCGAGCCTGTCGACATGGCTGTTGGACAGACCCGACCGGAATGGGCCCCGGCCGGGGAAGGCCGGCGCCGCGGTCGAGCCGCCCTGGCCGGTTCCGCCCGCGGCGGGGATGTCGCGGCCGGTTTTGGTGGTCAGCAGGCGCCAGGTGTCGGGGCCGGGGATGCCGTCGGCCTCCTTGCCCTTCCAGCCCTGGGCCTTCTGGAACGCCTCGGTCGCCTGCCGGTCGGCGCTGCTCCAGGCGGGGCCGGGGCCGACCTTGTAGAAGCGCTTGCCGCCCCGCTGGACCAGCAGCGTGCCGAGCTGGGTGACGTAGGCGTTGTCCGCACCCGGGCCGAACTTTCCGGCCCCCGGGAACGTCGCCGACGAGCCGCTGCCGCCGGTTCCCGTGCTCAGCCCCTCGTAGCGGTACGCGACATAGCTGTCCGAGTGGGTCCAGTACGCCATGGGCGTCGTCTGCTTGCGGGTGTGCGGCGTGGTCTGCTCGTACGCCGTGTAATGGGTGTGCGTGTAGTCCGTCCAGCCGCCGAAGATCGTGACGTGCGAGCCCTTCGCGGGGTCGGCCGGGTTGTGGAAGAGCAGGATGTCGCCGGGCTGGAGCTCCTCCCGGGCGATCCGCGTGCCGTACGAGGCGAGGCTGCCGGTCCACTCGTTGCCGGCCAGGTTCCAGGCCATCGACACATAGCCGGAGCAGTCCTGGCGGTACCCGTCCGACCAGTACGCGCTCATGCTGTACGGGACCTGCGCGCTGACCCACTTCTTCGCCCGGTTGATGATGTCGGCCCGGCTGGTCCTGCGCAGCGTGGGCGTACCCGCCGGCGGGCCGGAGGCCCCCGCACCCTGCAACGGGCCGGGGCCGCCCTGCGGACTCTCCGGTCCCGGATCGGCCGGATCCGCCGCGTCCCCCGGTTCGGCCGGCGCGACCAGGTCCGCCGGTACCGCTCCGGCGGCCGGGTCGGTATCGGCCACCGGAGCCGGATCGGTCACCGGGGCGGGGCCGGCCGCCGCGGTCGCCGCCTCCGCCAGGCCGGCGCTCAGCACCACCCCGGCAGCGGTGACCAGCACCAGCGCGCGCCGCGCGCCGTGCGCGGCCGGATGTCCTCCCTGCCGCGTCGGCAGTCCCGCTGCTGCGGTGCGCCGTTGCACGGCGCACCCCGCACAGCCGCAGTCGATGGCGGGTACGTACTCCTCGAAGGCCGGCACAGTCATGCGATTCCCTCCGCAGTCGTCAAGATCTTTGGACGCATCTGTACGGGCGTCAGTGTCTCAACTCTCCTGACATATCGCATTTTGACGGATAGAAGAGAAAAAACGACCATCCGACAGGCCGCGGTGGAGGGGAAATGGTCGGAGCACCACCCCGGATCGGGTAGAGTTCTCCAGGTCAGCAGGCGCCGCTAGCTCAGTTGGTTAGAGCAGCTGACTCTTAATCAGCGGGTCCGGGGTTCGAGTCCCTGGCGGCGCACGCAAAGTCAAGGCCCCCTCACCACGCGCGAGGGGGCCTTGGCCGTTCTCCGGCATCTCGTACAGGTGCCACATAGCGAATACTTTGCTCACGCACAGCCCACTCGCACCCGACAGACAGTCACCAGTCGGTCACGCGGGAGCGCGAGGGCGCTTCGCGGACACCCCAATTACCTCCTCCTGCGCCCCTGTACCCCCTTGCCGCAAGGGTCCCCCAAATCGTGCGTATGAGCGGTTAACCGTCCGTTTCACCCTTGCGATCACGGCCGGGGTCGGCCAACCTGTCTGGGGGCCATCGGCGCCAACCAGGCCGGTGACGCGAGCAGTTGGGGGCAATAGAGGGGGATGTTCCGGTTGTGCGCGGTGCGAGGTGGGGGCCTCGCACATGAGCAAATGCCGAACAGGCATCATGCAACCGGAAGGGCGCCGTTCCGTGTCTCAGGAAGGGTGGCCCGCCACTGAGCCGTCGGTCGCGTTCCAGGGGGAACACGCGGCAGGCGAAAGGACCGACCGACCACGCAGTCTGCCTGCGTGCAGGGGGATGACCCATGACGTCGACGCCGCCAGGCGCCCGGCAGAACAACGACCCTTCCCGGACCACGCAGCTTCGGATACCCCCGCAGCTTCGAACCGGGGGCCACCGGCGGCGCCCGAAGAAGGCGCTGCCACGCTACGACTACGAGCACTACAGCCGGCTCGCCGGGCCTCTGACCCAGCCCGATCCGGCCAAGCCGTACACCGTGCAGTACCGCTCGCTCCTCTCCCAGGAGCCGCACCGGATACGCGCGGCACTCCTGCTGGGCGCCGCGCCGCTCGTCTCGCTCGGCCTGTTCGCCTGGCTGATGCAGCCCGAGCACTGGACGCAGCGCGACCCGAACCTCAAGAACGACACGCTGCTGATCCTCGACATCGTGATGCTGGTGTCGATCGGTCTGATCGAGCTCTTCCGCACCCTGAACGTCCTGTCCAACGCGCACGCCACACTGGTCGCGCGTGATCCGGTGCCGGTCGTGCCGGAGAACGGCACCAGGGTCGCCTTCCTCACCTCCTTCGTCCCGGGCAAGGAGCCCCTGGAGATGGTGACGAAGACCCTGGAGGCCGCCGTCCGCATCCGTCACCGCGGGCTGATGCACGTCTGGCTGCTCGACGAGGGCGACGACCCCGCCGTCAAGGAGGTCTGCCAACGGCTGGGCGTGCACCACTTCTCCCGCAAGGGCGTGGCGCACTGGAACCAGGCCAAGGGCCCGCACCGCGCGAAGACCAAGCACGGCAACTACAACGCCTGGCTCGACGCGCACGGCGACACGTACGACTTCTTCGCCTCGGTCGACACCGACCACATCCCGATGCCCAACTATCTGGAGCGGATGCTCGGCTACTTCCGCGACCCGGACGTCGGCTTCGTCATCGGCCCGCAGGTGTACGGCAACTACGACTCCTTCGTCACCAAGGCCGCCGAGTCGCAGCAGTTCCTCTTCCACGCGCTGATCCAGCGCGCGGGCAACCGCTACGGCGCCCCGATGTTCGTCGGCACCAGCAACGCGGTGCGGATCTCGGCCCTCAAGCAGATCGGCGGTCTGTACGACTCGATCACCGAGGACATGGCGACCGGCTTCGAGATGCACCGCGCCCGCAACCCGCACACCGGCCGCAAGTGGCGCTCGGTGTACACCCCGGACGTACTGGCCGTGGGCGAGGGCCCGACCGCGTGGACCGACTTCTTCACCCAGCAGCTGCGCTGGTCGCGCGGGACGTACGAGACGATCCTCAAGCAGTACTGGAAGGGCGTCTACTCCCTGCCCGTGGGCAAGCTCTTCAACTACACCATGATGATCATCTTCTACCCGATGTCCGCCATGAACTGGATCCTCGCGGCACTCAGTTGCGCGCTGTTCCTGGGCATGGGCGCCTCGGGTGTGCAGATCGACCCGGTCGTCTGGATGATGCTGTACGGCAACGCGTCCGCGCTCCAGATCGGCCTGTACATCTGGAACCGCCGGCACAACGTCTCGCCGCACGAGCCCGAGGGCTCCGGCGGGCTGGCCGGCATGATGATGTCCGCGCTCTCCGCGCCGATCTACGCACGCTCGCTGATGGACGCCGTGCTGCGCCGCAAGAGCTCGTTCGTGGTCACGCCCAAGGGCGACTCCTCCAGCCCGGACACCCTCTTGGGGACCTTCCGCATCCACCTCTTCTTCATCCTGGTCTTCGGTGGCTCGATCGTGGCCTCGTTCCTCCTCGGCCACAGCCACCCGGCGATGCTCACCTGGGCGGCACTGGCGCTGCTGATCACCGCGGCCCCGATCTTCGGCTGGCGGTACACCATGCGGGCGGAGAAGAAGAAGCGACGCGCGGGTCCACCGCCGCCGAGCGGCCCGCCCGCCCACGCCCAGCAGGAGGACCCCGGCTGGGCGGGCAACGAACAGACCATGCAGATCGCCCTTGGGGGACGTAAACCATGAAGTACCGTCCGAGCCGCCGTACCCGCCGCATGGCGATCAGTACGGCGGTGGTTCTCGCGCTCGCGGGAGCGAACGGGCCGTGGCTGTACCGCTTCAGCACCGAGCGCTACCACGACTACAAGATCAACAAGCCCGGCTACAAGGCCGCCAACGGTCACTGGGACTTCCTGGACATCCCGTCCGAGTACAAGATCAACACGATCCACGCGGCGCTGCTGCACACCGGCAAGGTGCTGCTCGTCGCGGGCTCGGGCAACAACCAGAAGAACTTCGACGCGAAGAGCTTCCGGTCGGTGCTGTGGGATCCGAAGACCAACCAGTTCAAAAACATACCCACGCCCAAGGACATGTTCTGCGCCGGTCACACCCAGCTGCCCGACGGCAAACTGCTCATAGCCGGCGGTACGAAGCAGTACGAGAAGCTCAAGGGCGACGTCACCAAGGCGGGCGGCCTGATGATCGTCCACAACGAGGACCCGGACAAGCCGATCACGCTTCCGGCGGGCACCAGGTTCACCGGTAAGGGCAACGGCAAGACCTTCGTGACCAAGGACCCCGTACTGGTGGAGAAGGCCAAGAAGGTCTTCGACAAGAACACCGGTGCGTTCCTGCGCAACGACCCCGGACTCGGCCGGATCTACGTCGAGGCGCAGAAGTCCGGCACGAAGTACGAGACGGGCGCCGAGGACAACTACCGAATAGCGGGCCTGTCCGGCTCCGACACCCGCAACGTGTACGGGATCGCCCAGAAGCTCGCCCTCGACAAGAAGGACTTCCAGGGCATCCGGGAGGCCTTCGAGTTCGATCCGGTGGCGGAGAAGTACATCACTGTCGACCCGATGAACGAGGCCCGCTGGTACCCGACGCTGACCACGCTCAAGGACGGCAAGGTCCTCGCCCTCTCCGGTCTGGACGAGATCGGGCAGATCGTGCCCGGCAAGGACGAGGTCTACGACCCGAAGACCAAGAAGTGGGAGTACACCGGCATCATCCGGAAGTTCCCCACCTACCCGGCGGTCTTCCTCCTCAACGACGGCAAGCTCTTCTACTCCGGCTCGAACGCGGGCTACGGCCCCGCCACCGTCGGCCGCGCTCCCGGCGTCTGGGACCTGGCGACGAACAAGTTCACCAAGATCCCCGGCCTGAGCGACCCGGACCAGATGGAGACCTCGGCGACGGTACGGCTGCCCCCGGCCCAGGACGAGAAGTTCATGGTGATCGGCGGCGGCGGCGTCGGCGAGTCCGACAAGTCCAGCGAGAAGTCCCGGCTGGTGGACCTGTCGGACGCCGACCCGAGGTTCAAGGACGGCGCGTCCCTGGACGAGGGCACCCGCTACCCGAGCGCGTCCCTGCTCCCCGACGACTCCCTGCTGGTCACCGGCGGCTCCGACGACTACCGGGGCCGCGGCGGCTCCAACGTCCTGCAGGCCCGGCTGTACGAGGCCGCGTCGGACTCGTACAAGCGGGTCGCCGACCCGGCGGTGGGCCGCAACTACCACTCGGGGTCGGTGCTCCTCCCCGACGGCCGGGTCATGATCTTCGGCTCGGACTCGCTCTACTCGGACAAGGCGAACACCCGGCCGGGCGTCTTCGAGCAGCGCATCGAGATCTACACCCCGCCGTACCTGTACCGCGATGCGCGGCCCGAGCTGACCGCCGGGCCGAAGCGCGTGCAGCGCGGCGCCACCGCGGTGTTCACCACCAACCAGGCCTCGACGATCAAGTCGGCGAAGCTGATGCGGCCGAGCGCGGTCACCCATGTCACGGACACGGACCAGCGGTCGGTGGCGCTGGACCTGAAGAAGACGGACGGCGGGATCTCGGTGACGGTGCCGGAGAACCGGGCGCTGGTGCCGTCGGGCTGGTACATGCTCTTCGTCACCGACGACAAGGGCACACCGTCCGAGGGCACGTGGGTGGAGGTGCCGTAGGCGAGACCCCGCGCCGGGAGGTGCCCTGAGGCACCTCCCGGCGCGGGGGCCCTGCCTATGTGGTGCTGCGGGCCAGGCCCAGGGCGTACTCGGGCCACCAGGCGCCGGCCTTCGGCCCGCCCCGGCAGTCGCCGTCGGACTCCCCCGGGCGCTTGATCCAGAGGTACGCGTCGACCAGTTCGTCGCCCGTGGACGTCGTCGGCGTCTCGCCGAGGGCCCGTCCCGGCGGATTGCACCAGCTGTTCTCCGGGGCGCCGCCGGTGTACGGGCCCTTGCCGTTGCGGCTGGTGTCGATGACGAACGGCTTGTCGCCCACCTTCGCCGACAGCCGCTTGCCGAAGTCCTTGCTGACCTCGGTGGTCTGGAAGTTGGAGACGTTCACCGCGAATCCGTCGGCCGCGTCGATGCCCGCCTGCTGGAGGGGCCGGAAGAGCGCGTCCGGCGTGTGCCAGCCCGCGTTGCCCGCGTCCAGGTAGACCCGGGTGCCCGGCAGCTGCTTGAGCCGCTCGACCGCGCCCTTGAGCAGGTCGTAACGCTCCTCGTGGAACTTCTGCGGGGTGCATCCGTCGACCAGGTGCAGCACCGCGTCCGGCTCCAGGATCACCGTGGCGCCGCGGTCGCCGATGCCCTTGGCGACGCCGTCCAGCCAACTGCGGTACGCGTTGCCGTCGGCGGCGCCGCCCTTGGAGAACTGCCCGCAGTCGCGGTGCGGGATGTTGTAGAGGACCAGCAGCGCCTCCCGGTCCGCCTTCGCGGCGGCCTCCGTGAAGCCCTTCGCCTCGGCCTCCGGGTTGTCCGGGCCGATCCACTCGCCGACCGGCTGCCGCGCGATCTTCCGGACCAGGGCGGCGTTCTTCCCGTCGCCGTCCTCGGTGTACCGGGCGACCTGCCGGGCGGCGTTCCCGTCGGGGTTGACCCAGTACGGATCGGTGCCCTTGGGCTGCTGGCCGATGGCCGCGGGGTTCTTCCCCCCACCGCCGGAACCCGTGTCGCCGTCGCCGGAAGAGGAACATCCCGCGAGCAGCAGCGCGGCGCCGATCACGACCGCGCCCGCTCCCCGCGTACCGAACCGGCCGTTGTGGCTGCCGTACATCCACTCCCCCTCGGGTGCGACGGCGGTGCACTGTCGCATCGCCGCCCATCCTGGCACAGGGCCCGGGAGCGGCCCGGGCCCCTCACGACTTCACCGAAGACCCGTTACCGCGGGTTCACCACACTCTGCCCGGCCTGTACCGCGCGCGGAGAGTGACTGGTTATCGACGTACCGTCAGAAATCAGGTGGGTGCGGGCAGTTCGGCGTCCTACAGTGGGCGTGCGGCGGACCCGGACGCCAACGACCTCCCGTGTCCGGGCCGGGCCACTCCCGCGGCCCGCGCCCCGCGGTCGAGGACCGGCCCGGCCGGCGCCCGGAGAACCGGGCGGCCGGCCGGGCCGCGTACCACCGGGATCAGGCGCCGGCCGGCTTCTCGCCGGTCAGGTACGCCGAGACGACCACGTTCGCGGTGTACGAGTGCGAGGCGCGGTCGTACGTACCGCCGCAGGTGATCAGCCGCAGTTCCGCCCGGCCGTCCTTGCGGGGGCCGTACGCCTTCTGGGCGTTGAAGCGGGCCCGGGTGAAGACCTGGACGTCGTCGATGGTGAACTCGGCGATCGTGCCGTCGGTCCGGGTCACCTCGACCTTGGCGCCGGGGCGGGCGGCACTGAGCCCGTAGAAAACGGCCGGTTTGGTCTCGGTGTCGACATGGCCGACGAACAGCGCCGGTCCCCTGGCGCCGGGCTCGGTGCCGTTGCCGTACCAGCCGACCGTCTGGGGCGTGTCGAAGGACGGCGGTGCGATCGCCCCGTCCTCGTCCAGGCCCCGGGGCACGACGGGGGCCTCGACGCCGATCGACGGAATCCCGACGCTCCGCGGCATCACGCCCTTGATCGGAGCGTGTGCCGGGGGCAGCGGTACGCCGAGGGGGCGTCCGACCGCGGCGACGTCCCCGGTGGTCGGCGCGGAGCCGATGCCGGAGCCGTCGGTGATGCCGCGGCCCCAGAGCCACAGGCCCAGCAGGATGACGGCCCAGGCCACTCCGGCGAGCAGCCTGCCGTGCCCCGTCGAACGGTTCGAGGAGGACATGTCAGTCGATGACCGGACGGCGGCGGCGCACGCTGCGGAGGGCGACCGCGACGGCGGCGACGGCGGCCAGGCCGAGACCGATCAGCGCGTGGACGGTGCCGGGGCCCTCCTGATGGGCGGCCTGGCCGGCGAGTACGGCGGTGCCGCCGCCGCCCGCACGGACCGGGGCGACCGGCATGGGCCGGTCGCGGTGGACGACGGTCACGACGGCGGACGCCTTGGTGCGCTTGTCGTCCTTGCACATCACCTGGACGTCGTAGTCGCCGGCCTCGGCATCGGCGCGGATCCGGGCCTTGGCGAAGAGCGTCTTGTCGTCACCGGGCGAGAAGCGCGCCTCGGAGACGAAGGCGTCGGAGCTCCCCTTGGCTTCCTTGCCCTTGCAGCCGTCGATCTCCAGGTCGACCTCACCGCCCGCGGCGATGGAGGACGGGGAGACCGAGAGGGTGGCCCGGGACCGCGAGTCCTGGCCTTGCTCCCGACCGGCATCGGCCAGGGCGACGGAAGCAGACATCAGGGTCGCCGCAGCCACCGCGGCGGCACAGACCGTGAGGGGTATTGAACGCATCGTGAACCTCCTTATGGAAGGTTCACGCGTGCGGCGGCTTTCCGCATCCGCAGGGTCCCCGCACTGGGCCGGTGGAGTGCGGGGGAGCGTACGCGGCGCGCACGCTCCCCCGCCCCCCGCCGGGCATCAGCCCAGGTCGACGAGGTTCACCAGGTCCGCGATGGAGTCGACGACCGTGGACGGCCGGAACGGGTACTTGTCGATGTCCGCCACCGTGGTGAGCCCGGTGAGCACCAGGAACGTCTGCATGCCCGCCTCCAGGCCGGCCAGCACGTCGGTGTCCATCCGGTCGCCGATCATGGCGCTGGACTCGGAGTGGGCGCCGATCGCGTTGAGCCCGGTGCGCATCATCAGCGGGTTGGGCTTGCCCGCGAAGTACGGGGCCTTGCCGGTGGCCTTGGTGATGAGGGCGGCGACGGACCCGGTCGCGGGCAGCGGGCCCTCGGCGGACGGGCCGGTCTCGTCCGGGTTGGTGCAGATGAAGCGGGCGCCGCCGTTGATCAGCCGGATCGCCTTGGTGAGCGCCTCGAAGGAGTAGGTGCGGGTCTCCCCGAGTACGACGTAGTCGGGCTCGTGGTCGGTGAGGACGTAGCCGATGTCGTGCAGCGCGGTGGTCAGCCCGGCCTCGCCGATGACGTACGCCGTGCCGCCGGGCCGCTGGTCGTCCAGGAACTGGGCGGTGGCGAGCGCGGAGGTCCAGATGTTCTCGACGGGCACGTCGAGGCCCATCCGCTTGAGCCGGGCGTGCAGGTCGCGCGCGGTGTAGATCGAGTTGTTCGTGAGGACCAGGAAGGGCAGCCCCGACTCCCGCAGCCGCTTGATGAAGGCATCGGCACCGGGGATCGGGGTCCCCTCGTGGATGAGGACTCCGTCCATGTCGGTGAGCCAGGACGAGATCGGCTTGCGCTCTGCCATGCGGGACTCCTGATGTGCCGTACGCCGGGTGCGGGAACGCCGGCGGCACCGCGTTGTGCAGCGCCGGCGTACCCGATTTTAGAGGGTCCGGCAGTTGGGGGGTGGAAGAGGGAGGCCCCTCTGAGGCTGCCGTTCGACCGGCGAGTACTGCCCGATCACCGGTACCTGACCATGGTGTCGGATCAGCCGGAAGTGATCCTCACACCGTCGACCACCCAGAACCAGTTGTTGCCCCCCGTGTACCGGAACCGGACCTGGGCGGTGGTGGCTCCGGCCGGGACCTGGAGGGTGAGCGATTCGGTCTTCGAGACGGTGTCCGAGGTGTACGTCTTCACGGGGACGGGCACGCCGCCGTCGTAGGAGACGAGGACCTCGCCCTTCTGCGGGGCCTCCTGGCGGCCCGGCCGCTGACCCATATCTGTCCGAAATTGCGGAGCGATGCCCCGCGCGCCTCGCTCTCGCGCTCGATCTGTACGACCTCGTGGCCGCGGTTCACTGCGTGCCAGGCGTGCATGGTTCCCACCACGCCGGCTCCTACGACGATGACTCTCACGACGGCAACGCTCCTCGGGACGGGTGACCCGTACGGATCGGTACGGCAACGGGAGGGTGAACTGGGCCCCAAATTTGGCCTAGACCCGTTATGTTTCCGTTATCAACGTGCGTCGATCCGGCGTCCGGTCGTCCTACCGGGTCAGCCGCGTCCGCTCAGGTGGGCGGTGAAGGAGAACCGGTCGCCGCGGAACAGGGTCCGTACCCGCTCCAGCGGCTGCCCGTCCGCGTCCCGTGAGACCCGGTGGATCAGCAGCATGGGCAGCGCGGGCGGCGTACCGATGAGCAGCGCCTCACGCGGGGTGGCGAGCACGGTCTCGATCCGCTCGTCCGCGTCACCGAAGGAGATGCCGAGCCGGTCGTGCAGATAGGCGTAGAACGACGAGTCGGGGTCGAACTTCTCCGCCAGGTCCGGCACCCGGGCGACACCGACGTACGTGCTCTCCAGGCCGACCCGGTCGTCGTCGGCGAGCAGCACCCGCTCCAGGTGCCAGACCGGTTCCCCGCGCTCCACCCCGATCTCGGCGGCGAGCGCCTCGGGGCAGGGGAACCGTTCCAGCCCGATGAGCCGGCGGCCCGGGGTGCGCCCCTGGCGGCGTACGCCCTCCGTGTAGCTCGCGAGGGAGAGCGGCTGTTCCAGCTTGGGGCCCGCGACCACCGTGCCCCGGCCCTGCCGGGCGAGCCGCCCCTCCAGGAGCAGTTCGCGCAGCGCCTGGNNCCGGAGCGGATCGGTGCGCCAGGTGCCTGGTCGTGCGGGTAGTCCACGGCCCGATGGTGGCAGACGGACATGAACACCGGTGGACGCCCCGGCCCTGAACGGCTCGAAGTCAGCGGCGGGTGCGGCGCATCCGGCGGGACCAGACCACCATGGCTCCGCCGCCGATCAGGAAGCCGGCCACGGTGAGACCGGGCCGCGGCAACGGCACGGGGATGCCGGTCCTGGCCAGCTCCGGGAGCCCGGCGGGGTCCCGGAGCTGGCCAGGAC
>NZ_JAFMPZ010000612.1 GCF_017353455.1 Streptomyces laculatispora | reverse complement strand
CCACCGCCTGGAGGGCCGGGTGGCCCGGTACGTACCGCAGCGGGATGCCGCCGCCGGCCACCGGCAGGCACGGGCCCGGCGCATCGGACGGCGTCGCCGCGGCGCGGACCAGCCGCTCCCCCGCCACCAGGTCGATCAGCGCGTGGTCCGCGAAGCCCGCGAGCGCGTAGTCGAGGGAGGTGGTCGCCGCCTCCATCGGGTCCTCGCACTCGGCCGCCGACCGCGAGGCCCGGTGCAGCTGGTTCGACCGGAAGCGCACCCGGTCCGCGTCCTGGGCGGCCAGTTTCGCCTCCGTGACGTCCTGGAACAGCCAGCCGACGCCCAGCGGCACCGGCTCCTCCGCGAGCGGTGAGGCCAGCCGCAGGAAGCCGCTGCGCCAGCAGCGCCGCCGGTTCCCCTCGGCCGTCCGCAGCGTCACCCACAGCTCGGCGGGGGCGGGCGGGGCGCCCGCGGCCAGCACGTGCTGGAGCGCGCCCTCCAGGTCCTCGACGCCCTGCACGATCAGCTCCCCCAGCGGCCGCCCCAGCAGCGTCGTACGACCGCCGTCCAGCGCGCGGGCGGCATGTGCGTTGACGACGGTCGGCCGCAGGTCCACATCGACGAGGACCACACCCCAGGACGCGTCCTCGAACAGCGCCTCGCTCAGCGCGATGGCCCGCTCCAGGTCGATCTGCGCATGGACCTCGCTGAACGCGCAGTACACCCCGGCCGGCTTCCCGTCCGCGCCCCGCACCCCGGCCGACTGGGTCCGCACCAGCACCCGCCCGCCGTCCTTGCGCAGCAGCGCGAACTCGTGCACCTGGCGCCCCGGCCCGTCCATGACGGCCATCAGCCGCCCCTGCACCTCGCCCGCGTCCGCCCGCCGCACGGCCCATCCGGCGAAGCCGGGCCGTCCGACGGCCTCCTCGGCACTCCAGCCGAGAATCCGCTCGGCCTCGCGGTTCCAGTGGGTGACGGTGCCGTCCGCGTCGAAGGCGCAGAGCGCGGCGTCCATTCCGTCGAGCAGGGCCGCCAGCAGCTCCGATCCCGGGATCGCCCCGGGCCGGCCCTCCGGGCCTTCCTCGGGCCCGAGGGCGTCGGTGGTTCCGCTGCTCCTGGAAGCACTCATCCCGTACCCCCCGCAGGACGTGTCCGGCATTGCTGCACGTCAGACCATTCAACTCGAACGTGACCCAGCACACAGCGACTTCGCCGAAATCGACGCCCCGGATAATTCGGTTGTGCGGCCCGGGGGGAGGTTCCTAGGCTGCGGGTACACATGAAGGGAGGTGCTCCGGAAGTGATTTCTTTTCGGACTCGTGAGGTGACTGCGGGCTGACGCCCGTCGTCGCGCTCTTTGCAGTGCAGGCCGGTCGCCGGCCAATCCCAAGCAGTCACCGACCCGCAGGCTCGCCGGTCAGTCCGGCCGGCCCCTCCGTAAGAAGGGACCAGAGCCTGCGGGTTTCTGCGTGCCCGGAGGCGGACAGGGCCTACGGCCTACGGGCACAGCCGCTCGACGCGCCAGCCCCCGACGCCGTCGCCGCCCTCGGTCCCGCTCGCGGCCTCCCGTACGTAGCGCAGCCGGTCGTGCAGCCGGTTCTCGTGGCCCTGCCAGAACTCGATCGTGCCGGGGACGACCCGGAAGCCGCCCCAGTGCGGGGGCGCCGGGATCTGCTCGCCCTCCGGGTAGCGGGCCGCCAGCTCCTCGTAACGCCGGACCAGCTCGTCGCGGGAGCCGATCACCGTCGACTGGGCGCTCGCCCAGGCGCCGAGCTGGGAGCCGTGGGGGCGGGTGCGGAAGTAGGCGGCCGTCTCCTCGCGGCCGACGCGGGCCGCGGTGCCGGTGACGATGACCTGGCGGGCCATCGGGTGCCAGGGGAAGAGCAGCGACACCCGCGGGTTGGCGGCCAGCTCGCGGCCCTTGCGGGACTCGTAGTTGGTGAAGAAGACGAAGCCGCGCTCGTCGTACATCTTCAGCAGCACCGTGCGGGAGGACGGCACACCCTCGGGCGTCGCCGTGGACACGACCATGGCGTTCGGCTCATGGAGCACCCCACCTGCGGCGATCTGCCGGAACCAGCGGGCGAACTGCTGCATGGGGTCGGCGGCCAGGCTGTCCTCGGCGAAGCTCTCGGAACGGTACTGCTCGCGCATCGCGGCCGGATCGGTGGTGGAATCGAAGGAGGAATCTGCGGTGGACACGCGCTCATCCTGCCGCAGCGGCCCAGTCTGCCCGGCGAGGAGGGTCACCAACCGTTCCGGGAGAGAACGGGGAGCTGTGCCGGATGTCACGCTTCCCGGTCACGTCGGAACCCGCCAATATCGTGGGACGGGCCCGTTGCGGCCCGTCCGCAGCCGCCGATCCGAGGGAGCCGCCTGATGTCCGACTTCGTACCCGGACTCGAAGGAGTCGTCGCGTTCGAAACGGAGATCGCCGAACCCGACAAGGAAGGCGGTTCGCTCCGGTACCGCGGTGTCGACATCGAGGATCTCGTCGGCCATGTGTCGTTCGGCAATGTCTGGGGACTGCTGGTCGACGGGGCGTTCAACCCCGGTCTGCCGCCGGCCGAGCCGTTCCCGATCCCGGTCCACTCCGGTGACATCCGGGTCGACGTGCAGTCCGCGCTGGCGATGCTCGCCCCCGTGTGGGGGCTGAAACCGCTGCTGGACATCGACGCGGAGACCGCGCGCAACAACCTGGCGCGGGCGGCCGTCATGGCGCTCTCGTACGTCGCCCAGTCGGCGCGCGGGCAGGGGCTGCCGATGGTCCCGCAGAGCGAGATCGACAAGGCGGGGTCCGTGGTGGAACGGTTCATGATCCGCTGGCGCGGCGAGCCGGACCCCCGTCATGTGAAGGCCGTGGACGCCTACTGGACGTCCGCCGCCGAGCACGGCATGAACGCCTCGACGTTCACCGCCCGCGTCATCGCCTCGACCGGCGCCGATGTGGCCGCCGCGCTGTCCGGTGCGGTGGGCGCCATGTCCGGCCCGCTGCACGGCGGCGCGCCGTCCCGGGTGCTCGGGATGATCGAGGAGATCGAGCGGACCGGGGACGCCACCGCGTACGTGAAGAAGGCCCTGGACAAGGGCGAGCGGCTGATGGGCTTCGGCCACCGGGTCTACCGCGCCGAGGACCCCCGCGCACGGGTGCTGCGACGCACGGCCCAGGAGCTGGGCGCACCGCGCTTCGAGGTGGCGCAGGCCCTGGAGAGGGCCGCGCTGGAGGAGCTGCACGCGCGCCGCCCGGACCGGGTGCTGGCGACGAACGTGGAGTTCTGGGCGGCGATCATGCTGGACTTCGCGGAGGTTCCGGCGCACATGTTCACGTCGATGTTCACGTGTGCCCGTACGGCGGGCTGGTCGGCGCACATCCTGGAGCAGAAGCGGACCGGCCGCCTGGTGCGGCCGTCGGCGACGTACATCGGCCCGGGGACGCGCGGCCCGCGGGAGATCCCGGGCTTCGACCAGCTGGCGGACCTGGGCAACTGAGGACGTCGAGGCCCCCTTCACGCCGGGCCTCGACTCGAAACGGTTCAGCGACCAGCCGGGCGCCCACCGCTCCGCCGACAGCGCGGGCGTCCGGGCGTCGCCGTGCCGCACCCGTCGCACGCCTGTGTCATGCCTGTGTCATTGCCGCCGCACTCTGGGATGCGTCGCGGCGCGCCTCGGTGACGGACTGCCGTCGTCGCGCCGTCCAGTCGTTGAACGTACGGGCTGTCCTTTCGGGCGGCTCTCACTGCCAGTGAGGTCAAAATGACACACAAGGGACGCATCCTCTTCGCGGTCGCTCTCAGCACCATGGCGCTCGGGCTCACGGCCTGCAATGACGACGAGGACGCGTCGTCGGCACAGGACTCGCCCTCGGCGTCCGCCCCGACATCGTCCGACCCGGGCAGCAAGAGCCCGTCCGCGAGCCCCGGTGACGACGGTGCGGCGCCGGCCGGGGGTGACACCACCGCGCCGGGCACGAAGCTCAAGATCGGCGACAAGGCGGTTCTGCCGTTCACGTACGGGACCGAGAAGAAGGGCACCATCGCCGTGACCGTCACGGCGATGGTGCCCTTC
>NZ_JAFMPZ010000312.1 GCF_017353455.1 Streptomyces laculatispora | reverse complement strand
GCAAAGGTTAAATCTTAAGCTCAGGAGGCCCCATGCCCAAGCGTGTTGTCCGTCGATCCCTTGCCGCCGGGCTGCCCCTCGCCCTGCTCGGCACGGTGTGTGTGGCAGGAACCGCGTCCGGCGCGCAGGACCGGCACGAGCGCCCCGAGCACACCGCCCGCGTCACCGGGAGTGCTGTACTCGGTGACATCCCGCTGGCCGGGTTCAGCAACGGGCTGCTGCCCGGTACGGTCGCGGACGACCGGGGGGTCATGCTCGGCGGGATCGGCAGCGATATCTACCCCGCCGGCCGCAAGGGCGATTTCTGGACAGTCACCGACCGCGGCCCCAACGGCCAGATCAAGGTCGACGGGTCGAAGCGCCGAACATTCCCGGTTGCCGGATTCGACCCGGCGATCGTCAAGGTGCGGGTGAGCGGCAAGCGCCTCAAGGTGCTCCGGTCCATCCCGCTCACCACCCGTTCGGGCGCCCCCGTCACCGGTCTGCCGAACCAGCGCGGCCGCGACGAGGCCCCGTACTCCTACGACGCGGGGACACCGCTCGCCTACAACGCGAACGGTCTGGACACCGAGGGCATCGTCCGTACGGCGGACGGCTCGTTCTGGCTGGTCGACGAGTACGGTCCGTCGCTGGTGCACGTCTCCGACCGGGGCCGGGTGCTGGCCCGGTACGTTCCCGAGGGCCTGGGGCTCAAGGGCGCGGACTATCCCGTGGTGGAGGCGCTGCCGGGGGTGCTGCTGCACCGGAAGACCAACCGCGGCTTCGAGGGCCTTGCCCTCCTGCCGGGCGGCGACCTGGTGCTCGCCGTGCAGAGCCCCCTCTCGCTGCCCGACCAGGACGCGGGCGAGGCGTCGCGCAACGTACGGCTGCTGCGCTTCTCGACGAGGAAGCGCGCGGTCACGGCGGAGTACGCCTATCGCTTCGACGCGGTCGGTGTCGTGGATCCGGGCGAGGACGACACGTCAGAGCTGAAGGTCTCCTCGGTCGTGGCGATCGGCCGGAACGAACTCCTGGTCGAGGAACGCACCGACCGGACGGCCCGGCTGCACCGGGTGACACTCCCCCGCGGCGCCGGCATTCTCGGCACCGTCTGGGACAGCCCGGCCGCCTCGCCGTCGTACGAGCAGCTCACCGACCCGGCGGCGTCGGGCGTCCCCGTACTGCGCAAGAGCCTGGTCGTCGACCTGGGCAGGGTCGCCGGTGTGCCCGGCAAGATCGAGGGGGTGGCGGTGACGGGCCGGGACAGTCTCGCCCTCATCAACGACAACGACTTCGGGATGACCGACGGTGCTGAGGCGTTCGACGCCGACGGCCGGCTGGTCGACTCCGGGATCGAGACATCGGTGACGCTGCTGAAGCTGCCGCGCCCGCTGACCCGTTGACATTCCCGCTGATCCGCTGCTCCGCCGACCGCCCTGCATGCCTCTGAGCGCCTTCGCGTTCCGCTGAGTGCCGGGGCCGCCGTCCCCGACCGGAGACCGGTAAGCCGGACAACCACCACCGTCCCGGCTTCCCGGTCTCCGCAGAGTGTCCGAACAGCTCCTGTACGAGGGCGATTTCGGCCTCCTGTCGTCTTCCGCCGCCCGCGTGACGCCCGTACGGTAGGGGCCGCGAGCCGCTCGGCCGTACATCGGACAACGCATTCCGGTCATCGGACAAGAGGGAGTCACCGGATGTCGGGGGAATCGGTTGGCGGCCCCCTCCCCACGGGGCCTGCCTCCGCAGACGCCTGAGCCGTTCCCCTGGATCCGTCCGGACCGGCCCGCCCCTCCCCCCACCACAGCTGGAGTACACATGCACCGGAGAAGGATCCTTCAGGGTGCCGCGGCCACGGCCGCGGCCGCACTGCTCCCCGCCTCGGCACGGGCCACCGCGGCGGCTGCCGGCGACACGGACTATCCGTCGGCCCACTGGGTGCCGGCATCGGCGTCCAACTACACGGTCTCTACGCGCCCTTCGGCGTATCCCGTGCAGTATGTGATCATCCACGTCACCCAGGAGACGTTCTCGGACGCGGTCGCGATCTTCCGGAATCCGGCGAAGCAGGTCTCCGCGCACTACGTGGTCCGCTCGGTGGACGGATACATCGACCAGTGCGTCAGGGAGCAGAACATCGCCTGGCACGCGGGCAACTGGGACTACAACACCCGCAGCATCGGCATCGAGCACGAGGGCTATGTGGACCAGCCCTCGTACTTCACCGATGCCATGTACGAGAAGTCGGCGCTGCTGACCGCCTCGGTCTGCGACCGTTACGGCATTCCCAAGGACCGCGCGCACATTCTCGGCCACGCGCAGGTCCCGGGGACCGACCACACCGATCCGGGTCCGAACTGGGACTGGGTCCAGTACATCCGCCTCGTCAACCTGCTCGGCACGGGCTGACCGGCGGCCGGGGCCGGCCCTTGCGATTACTCTCCGCACCACGGTTGTCGCAGGCGTCGGCTGCGACGACGATGGGGGTGTACGGCGCCCCTGGACGGGAGGGTGAGTTGACGGACCCCTGGCTGGCCCTGGCAGCCGATGCCGACCCCGGTGAACGGCTCGGCGAGCTGCGGCACGCGCACGAGGTGTTCACCGCGGCCGGCCGCCTGGAGCGGCCGGTCCGCCCGGTAGTCGGCGAATCCTGGCGGCGCTCGGCGCGGGCCCGGGTCTGCCCGGACGGCGCGGCCCTGGTCGATCTGGACGCCGACGATGTCGGACCGTACCGGGAGTCCCATCCCCTCGCCCGTGCCATGCCGGTGATCCGGGAGCTGATGAGCGCCTACGCGACGGACGGGGAACACCTCCTGGCGGTGTGCGACGCGCACGGTCGGCTGCTGTGGGTCGAGGGGCATCCGTTGGCCAGACGGCGTGCCGGGCGGATGAACTTCGTGGAGGGAGCCCGCTGGGCGGAGTCCGTCGCCGGGACCAACGCGCCGGGCACGGCCATCGCGGTGGACCGCCCGGTCCAGGTGTTCGCGGCCGAGCACTTCCTGCGTCCGGTGCAGCAGTGGACGTGCGCGGCCGCGCCCCTGCACGACCCGCACACCGGACGGGTGCTGGGCGCGGTCGACATCACCGGAGGGAACGGGCTCGCGCATCCGCACAGCCTGGCATTCGTACAGGCCGTCGCCCGCGCCGCCGAATCCCAACTGGCCCTGCTCGCACCGTCCCCGGCCGCCGGGACCGTACGGCTGAGCGCGCTCGGCAGGGACGAGGCGCTATTGATCGTGGAGGGCCGGGCGCTCCGCCTCAGCCGGCGGCACAGCGAGATCCTGGTCGCGCTGGCCCGGCGCCCCGAGGGCATCGGGGGCGAGGAACTCCTCGTCGAACTGTACGAGGACGAGTCGGTCACCCCGGTGACGCTGCGGGCCGAACTCTCCCGGCTGCGCCGTCTGCTCGGCCCTGATCTGCTGCTCTCCCGCCCCTACCGTCTCGCCTCCCCCGCCGATGCGGACTTCGACACTGTCGCGCGCCGGCTGGCCTCGGGTGCGGTGGCCGCGGCTCTGAGTGCCTATACGGGGCCCCTGCTGCCCGCTTCGCAGGCCCCGTCGGTCGTACGGCTGCGGCGCCGGCTCGACGATTCGGTGCGGGCCGCGCTGATCGCGCGCGGCGACACGGGCCTGCTGGCGGACTGGGTGTCCAGCCCATGGGGTGAGGACGACCTCCCCGCGTGGCGGGCGCTGGCCGCGGCCGCGCCCGCGGCGCAGCGGCCGGCTCTGCTGGCCCGCGCCAGGACGCTCGACGCGGAACTGCGTTAGCCGCCCGCCCGGGATACGCAACGGGGTCGCAACGTCGCGCTGCCTAGCCTCGCGACGAGGGCCGCCCAACGGCGGGCGGCACCGGATCCGGGAGGCCACAGAGATGACCCGTTACGCTGCGCCGGGCACCGAGGGCGCGATCGTCTCGTACGAGTCGCGCTACGACCACTGGATCGGTGGCGCGTACGTCCCGCCGGCCCGAGGCCAGTACTTCGAGAACCCCAGCCCCGTCAACGGCCGCCCGTTCACCGAGATCGCCCGCGGCACCGCCGAGGACGTCGAGCACGCCCTGGACGCGGCACACGCCGCGGCACCTGCCTGGGGTGCCACCTCGGCGGGCGACCGGGCCTCGGTCCTGAACCGGATCGCGGACCGGATGGAGGCTCACCTGGAGGAGCTCGCGGTCGCCGAGAGCTGGGAGAACGGCAAACCGGTACGGGAGACCCTGGCGGCCGACATTCCGCTGGCCATCGACCACTTCCGCTACTTCGCGGGCGCGCTGCGCGCCCAGGAGGGGTCGCTCAGCCAGCTCGACGAGGACACCGTCGCCTACCACTTCCACGAGCCGCTCGGCGTCGTCGCGCAGATCATTCCGTGGAACTTCCCCATTCTGATGGCCACCTGGAAGCTGGCCCCGGCCCTCGCGGCGGGCAACGCGGTGGTCCTCAAGCCGGCCGAGCAGACGCCCGCGTCCATCCATGTGTGGCTGAGCCTGGTGGCCGACCTGCTTCCGCCGGGTGTCGTGAACATCGTCAACGGCTTCGGTGCGGAGGCCGGCAAGCCACTGGCCTCCAGCCCGCGCGTCGCGAAGATCGCGTTCACCGGGGAGACCACGACGGGGCGGCTGATCATGCAGTACGCCTCCGAGAACATCAAGCCGGTGACCCTGGAACTGGGCGGCAAGTCGCCGAACATCTTCTTCGACGACGTCTGGTCGGCCGACGACGACTTCCGCGACAAGGCACTCGAGGGCTTCACCATGTTCGCCCTCAACCAGGGCGAGGTCTGCACCTGTCCGTCGCGGGCCCTGATCCAGCGCGGCCACTACGGCGAATTCCTGGAGGCGGGCATCGCCCGCACCGAACAGATCGTGCCGGGCCACCCGCTGGACACGGACACGATGATCGGCGCGCAGGCCTCCAACGACCAGCTCCAGAAGATCCTCTCGTACCTGGACATCGGCCAGCAGGAGGGCGCGAAGATCCTTACGGGCGGCAGCCGGATCGAGTACGACGGGGAGCTGGCGGGCGGCTACTACGTACAGCCGACGATCTTCGAGGGCGACAACCGGATGCGGGTCTTCCAGGAGGAGATCTTCGGCCCTGTCGTCGCCGTCACGTCCTTCTCGGACTTCGACGACGCGATCCGCACCGCGAACGACACCCTGTACGGGCTCGGTGCGGGCGTGTGGACCCGTGACACGAACACCGCGTACCGGGCGGGCCGGGCCATCCAGGCAGGCCGGGTCTGGACGAACTGCTATCACGCGTACCCGGCCCACGCGGCGTTCGGCGGCTACAAGCAGTCCGGGATCGGCCGGGAGAACCACAGGATGATGCTGGAGCACTACCAGCAGACGAAGAATCTTCTCGTGTCGTACTCGGCGAAGAAGCTCGGGTTCTTCTAGGGGCATGAGAAAAGGTGCCTGACCTGGGCTTTCACCGGTCAGGCACCTGTCGCTCGGTTCAGAAACAGCCGAGAGTGATTCACGTGGAAACTCCCAGTTCCTCCCATAGCTATCCCGCTCCGGACCAGCTGTTCCGGTCTATTTCCGGTCCAGGACGGCTCACTCGACTGCAGCTTCGCCTCGACTGACGCGGTCCCACTCCTTCATCGACTGTTCGATGAGGCGGTTGGCGTGCTCCTGGAGGCCGTCGAGGAACTTGGCGTAGAAGCGGAACAGAACCTCGATGCTCTGGCCCGCTCGACGAGCACACTCCGCAGGATCCACACCCGAATACAACCAGAAGGAGATTCCAGCGTGTCGCAGGTCGTAAGGACGCTTGGCCAGGCCGGAGGCCAGTTCGACCCGGGTGAAGACGTATTTCCTGGCCCGCGACCACGTCACACCGTACGCAGCTGCGTCCACGTAGTTCCCTGCCTCATTCCGGAACAACCGACCGTCCGTTGCCACCCCAAAGCGCTCGATGTGCGCGCGTAGCATGCGGACGAACTGCGGAGGGATAGGTACTGCTCGCGTGGCGGTAGCCGCTCGTCGCTTGAGTGAATGCACCTCGTGGACTGCGCCGTCGTCGCTCCACTCCTTGCCCGCCACAACGACGCCACCGGACAGATTGAGCATCCCCCATCCTGCCTCGGGCAAGTGGCATTGCGGCCTGCGGAGGTGGATAACCTCCGCCGGTCGCATCGCCGCGTAGTACATGCAGCCGAAGAACGCCTCCAGGTGAGGACCGCGACCCGGTTGTGCAGCCACCGAGGCAAGAAGCCGGGCAACCTGCGCCGGGTTGGGGACCGCTACCGGGTCTATCACGTCGTTGACAGCTGGGGCGTTCCACCTGATCCCATTGAGAGGGTTCTCCGCAAAGTATCCTCTCTCAACTGCCATATTGAGCACTTCATTGAAAGCAGCCCGCTTCCGCCGCGCAGTCTTTGCCGCGGCGGCATTACCGTCCAACTTGAGGCAGAGTGCATCGAGCGCCCGTAGCAGCACGTCCGCTTCCCCCAGTGAACTCACGGGCAGGGAGTTTCTTGCTATCCAATCCAGAGCCCGCTGCCACTCTTCGACCGGTTGATGGTCCCATGCGTTCTTGTTGAAAGCCCAGGAGTACAGAGCACGACGAAGCACCCGCGGCTCCGGGTATGAAGCGCCGCGTTGGACCAACGCGGGCGTAATCGTGGCAAAGGCATCGGCCAGAGTGCGGCGCGTGGTGCCTGGGGTTCGATCCCATCGCTGTTCTAGGTATTCATGGGCAAGTGCGTACCATGTTTTCCGCTGCCTGATGGCCCGTAGCTCCGAGGCAGGCAGACCTGTGCGTTCATCGAATGGTTCACCCTCGCGCGCCGCCGTCACAAGCTTTGCACGCCTGCTCTCTGCGAGCCCGAAAGTGCTGAAGGATTCGGACCTCTCCCGCCCGTTGACGGTCCATCGCACCTGGAAACGGCTCTGCCGACCAGGGCGCTCACGCGTGTCCCAAAATCGGACGTTGTAGCTCATCGCCATTCAGGCGTATCCCTTTCATACGCTTCCCACCACGCATCTAGATCGACACGGCGGCAGCGGAGCTCACCATTCGGAAGTTTGATCATTCGGGGCGCATGACCGCGAGCGCGCAGTCGGTAGAATGCTGACGGACTCATTCGGATTTCCGTCAGGACCTCGGCGAGTTTGAGCGCAGGAGGGCGAGCCATTTTTCTCCAGGAGAGTTGAACGAGTCGCCAGACGCTGGGCAGCACCAAAGAGCTAACCCAGTTGAGCGTCGGCATGGAAGATCACAGCGTCCGCACAGCTCCACCGCCAAGTGAACCGATGCGAACTTCTCAATGGTCGCGACGATCGCCGGTTTGGCTAACCGGCGATCGTGGTCTATGTTGCGCGCCGCATCAGATGAATCCGACAGCTTCTCGGGCTGGCCGCAGTCAGGATGCCAGCCGGTATGAACGCAGAGCTGGGGGCCCACCGTCCGCGACGAGCCGCAGCAGACCGTCGTCGGTTAGGCGGTCAAGATTCCCCACCACGACACGCTCAGGAACCCCGATGGCACGGGCCGTGTGCCGAGTTGCAGCTCCGGGGCGCGCCGCAACATGTGCGAGGACGGCCCTATTGCGGCGATAGCCACGTTGCAGCAGGTCCTCGCCGAAGGGGCCAGCAGCGCAGACGCATACGCACAGCCCGGTGGAAACGGCGCCGTAGTCCCCGCCGCTTGGCCGAACCAGTGCGCCGAGCGCAAAGAAAACAAGGGAAGTGAAGCGGGTGAATCGAACAGCGGAATCCGACAGCCGGGCCTCCTAAGTAGGGCCATGCCAGCGAGGCAGCTCGGTGCGATGCGGGGTTCCGAATCAATCGCAACCCGGCCGCACCGGAGAAATTGCACCCTCCTGACCTGGTGTTTTCCGGGACGTTGTACGTTGACATGCTCCCGCCGGAGGTTCCAGTCATTTGGAGTTCTTTCTTGTCTGCCGTGGGCGAATGCATGCCGGCAGCTGCGTGGAGCCCTTCCGTCACGGAGCCGTTGAGGCGCAAGGCATGCGCCGGCACCTGCGTCATGAAGCCGTTACACGACCTCGTCGATGAGAGGGCCTTCACCGTGCTGTCGAAGCGACGCGCCACCCTGGAAGACGGGCTGCCGTCTGACTGATCCAGGTCGGTGGGTGAGTCCCACCCACCTTGACCGGTAGCGACCGGCTGTCGGCGTGCGCCGGACGGCTGGGTAGGGTCGCGGTACCCGAGCTGGAGAGGTAGTTGCATGTCCCACGAGATTGTGATCGCGCAGACGACCAGTGACGACGAGGATCAGGCGAAGGCGCTGGCCCGGGGCGCGGTCGAGAGCAAGCTGGCAGCGGGCGTTCACATCGATGCGCCGATCACAGCCTTCTACTGGTGGAAGGGGAAGGTCGAGACGGCGCAGGAGTGGCGGATCTCGTACATGACTACGACGGACCGTCTCCCGGCGCTGGAGGCGTGGCTGCACGAGAAGCATCCGTATGACGTCCCCCAGTGGATCACGCTGCCCGTGACCGGTGGGTCGGAGGCGTACCTGTCCTGGGTTGTCGAGGAGACGGCACAAGACTGAGGAGCGACGGGGCTTACGACGGCCTTCGCAGCTTGCCCGCGTACCGCGCGATGGGGTTCAGGATGCGAACTGCCGCAGGTGAACAGCGAGTTCCTGCTCGCTTTCGGGGAGCGAGGCTGCGATACTCGCTGCGCGCTCCTTGCCCATCGTGTTGGGCTTGCCCTGTGCCGCCGACGCGAACTGGCGTGACACGTAGACGCCTTGGTCGACGTCACCTCCACGCAGTAGGGCCGAAGCGAGATCTCCGAGGACCACGACGCCTCCGTCCGGGAGTTCGTCTCCGAGGCGCTCGACTGCAGTGTCGGCTGTAGCGGTGAGTTCGGGGCGCCGCAACTGCCCGTATACGGAGAGGGCCAACGAGTCCATGCGGTACGGGGTCACGAACCGGACCCACGCCTGCTCGCTGGTGTGATCCGCGAAGTCGTAGGCGAACCGCGCTCGGTCCAACGCCCGGAGCGCCACCGTCTCGTCGCCAGCCGCCGCAGCTTCCTCCGCGTGCCTGCCGAGCACCCAGGCGGCAGCAGTAGCGTTACCGTGGCCTCGCACGTCGTTGGCCGCTTGGGAAAGGAACTCCAACTTCGCCTTGGGCGTCGAAGCGCCGTAGCTGGTGTAGGTCAGGGCCAGGGCTCGGAGTGGAGGGTGCCCGGCGGTCGCCGCACACTGCGACGTGACCTTGTAGTAGGCATCGGCTTTGTCAAGCTCGCCCAAGTCCCAGGCCACCCAACCGGCCAGGGCAGCCGTTTCTCCGGCGGCGATGGTGAGAGCCCGTTCATGCTCGCCGGCACGAGGCAGAGCCGCGGTGATCGCGTCAAGATGCGACTCGACCGTGCTTTGTAGTCGCCGGGCGCTGAGGTTGAGTTCCTGGACGTGCAGTTCAGCGGCCCGGTCGATGAGCGCGACGGCGGAGGGCGAATCGATCTTGGACCCCTTACCGAGGGCGAAGGCGAGTCGCCCCCAGGGCTCGGCAGCCGCGCTCACGCCGATAGCAGCGCCACCCAGCAGCGTGCGACGCTTCACGGCGTCCTGGTCCTCCCCTGCATTGACATGCCCCTTTCTCTTCCGAGCGCGGGCAGCCTTAGCCTCCCGCTGTAGTTCCTCGAAGGGGACACCGCAGGCCGCCGCGATGTGGCCGATTGTGTGATTGGTAGGGATGTTCTCAAAGTTCTCATAGCGGCTGATCTCTCGGCGGGTCATGGTGTCCCGGCCGGAGACAGCGTTGATCGCCTCTGCCTGCTCCTCCTGCGTCCGGCCCGCATCCTGCCGAAGCCGGAGGAGCAGGTCGGCGAACGGATCTGGCATGAGTGTGACCTCTGTTGGTGGACGGAATCCAATCATGGCCTCAATTCCCCCTCCGGTTTCCCCCCTTGACAGACTTTTCCCCCTGTGGATTCCCCTGGTCGACGGCGTCGCCGCACGGTGCGATAGCCCCCATGACCAGTCTCCAAGAGGCACCCCCGCCAGGCGGGGGCATCCGTAGCTTTGCGGCCACAGCAGGCGCGTCACGCGTGAGGTCGGTTCAGGAGGACCGACGCAGCACATCGGCACGGGCAGACATACCGGCGGCGTCCCATACCTGTTGGGCGGCCTTTCTCCCTGATCTCAAGGAAGTTGGGGAGATGCGACAGACAACCAGGGCATTCCTGCGGCGGTGCCGTGTTTCGAAGCCGGTGGCAGAGTTCGTCGTACTGGCCGTCTCGGAGCTGGTCACCAACGCCGTGGTTCACGGTGAGGGCGAAGTCGTCCTCCGGATCACGGTGGCCGTCGACGTGGTGCGGGTCTCGGTAACCGACCACGACCCGGCCCCGGCTGTACTCAAGGAAGCCGGACGCGACGGTGAATCCGGTCGCGGGATCCGGCTTGTCGACGCGCTCTCAGACGCGTGGGAGAGCAACGGCGAGGAGACGTGGTGTGAGTTCCGGGACGCGAGGGCTGCGGCTTGAGTCAGACCTCCGGCTGGTCCCCGACCATGCGACTGTCGAGCAGCGCAGCTCAATCACTCCCGCTACACAGGGCGCTCCGAAGGCCGTTCGCTTGCCTTCGCCCAGTAGTCCGGTTCAAGCATCTCGCCAGGCCATGCCGGCTGACGGATCGGGCCTCGAGGCCCCATCTGCTCGAAGTACGGCGCCAGGTCGATCACGGGTGTCCCTTCAACGGCGTCGAGATCGGTGACCAAGAGGTCTCGACCTTCGACCTTGAGCAACCGCGGGTAACTGATCGCCAGTTGGTTGGGGCGCCGGTGGTTGCGGTGGACGAACGTACCTGTCGCGGGCCAGTTCTGGTTTCCCCGAGGACTGCGTGCATGGAGCTGGACGTCTTCGGGTCGCGCCAGGTGGAAGCGCCAGGTCACGGTCAGGTGGGAGAACTCCTCAATTCCTTGCAGCGTTTCGAGGGGGTACGCGTCGTCGAGCCTGATGATCGATTCGACCCCGCCTTGGTAGTCGTCCTGAACGCGGATGTGGCCCCCGACGACCGTTGCAATCGATTCGACCTCGTACGTCACCATCGGCGCTCGTTCCTCTCCCTGGGCGTAGCGCGTGCGGCGGCCTCCGGTCGGCGCCGCGGATCTGCTCGTCGGTCAGCCTATGGTGCGCAGCATGTCTCGCGCGCGCCGGTCCAGTTCGGCGACGTGGCGACCGCCGCGTTGCCGGACGGGCGAGAGGTCGCTCTGTATGCGGACGATGACGTCGCGGGCGCGGCCGGACTGGACGCCAGCCATGGCGTCGAGGGCTCGGTTCCAGGTGGCGCATGCCTCGTCGAGGCGTCCCTGCTGGACCTGGACGGCGCCGAGGTAGCCGAGGGTCACGCTGTGGGTGCGGGCGTATTGCTGGCGGCGGCGGGTGGCGACGCTGCGTTGGAAGTGGATCTCCGCGTCCAGCGGCTGGCCCATGTCGCGCAGGGCGCAGGCGGTCTCGTGGGCCAGGGAGGCTTCTTGGAAGAAACCCACGCGGCTTGGGGCGTCGTTGTTGTCGGCGCGGGAGAGGTCCCGCTCTGCGCGGCTGATGGCCGCGAGGGTGCCGACGCGGTCGCCGTCTGCCGCGAGCGCTCGGGAGTGAACGATCGCGAGCAGGGCCTTCTCGCGGTGGCTGGCCTGGCCGTAGCGGTCGCGGGACATGGATGCGTCGGCCAGGGCGAGCGCTCGGCGGGGGTGCCCGAGGTCCACGGCTTGGTGCGCGAGGGCGCGCAGGATGTGGCCGCCGAGCGGCCCGTCGCCCGCTTCGGCCGCGATGCGGGCGGCCAGGGTGAGGTAGCGCTGGGCGGTGCGGTGCTCGGAGGCGTCGAAAGCCATCCACCCCGCCAGGTAGGTCATCTCCGCAACGGCCGAGTACATGTCGCGGCGGAGCTGCTCCGTGTGGAACCTGCTGCCAAGCAGGGGCACCGCTTCGTCGCGAAGGTGGCCGGCGAGGGCCGAGCGCCCCGAGGCTCCACCGCGCTGCTGGTCCCGAGCGGAGTAGAAGGTCGTCAGGTCGCGGACATCATCGATGTCGGCCTGGGCCACCAGCCGGGGGGAGACTGCTGGGCGCTTCGCCGCCGCGGCGGGGGCGGCTGCCCACCACGAAGCGGTGGGCAATGCGAGGCCGGCGGCCGAGTACGCGGCGGTCGCCAGCAGCTTACGTCGGTGCATATCGAGGTCGTCGCTTCCCAACTCGGCCAGCACGGTCAGAGGGTCGACGCTCCAGTCGGAACCGCTGTCGGTCGTACCTGTCGGCTCTCCTTCCAGCCCGAGGTCAGCCAGAGTGAGGCGGCGGCCGAGCCTGCGGGACAGCGTCTCGCGAAGGATATGGGGCGCTCTTCCACTCGGCCGCGTGCCCTGCACCCACATGGCGATGTGCGAGCGGGAGATGGCCTCCAGCTCGCGGGCTCCGCTCTCCGCGGCTACTCGGGCGACCGCGGCGGCTGCTTGTGGCTGGGACCAGCCTGCTTCGCGCAGGAGTGCGGCGAGGGCGACGTTTCGCGCACGGGCCATGGGCTGCCCCTCGGTTCCGAAATGATCTTTGACGCCTTTGACGGCCTCGGGGGCCGCGCAGGCATACCCCTCGGCGGGGATTCACGGTTCGCTCAACGTAGCCGCCGGATCACTCACTTTGCACGCCAGCCGTCGACACCGTACGACGATCTCCACTCAACTTGGCTTGATTTGAATAGGAGTTGTGTCATGCGTCTCTCGCTGGCTCCCCGCCGGGAAGCCTGTCAGCGCGTTGGCCGGGGCAGGCGGGATCGCGTCCCCGTCACGCTGGGTCCGCAGCAAAATCAGGCGGTGGCCGCAGCGGAGACGGTGGCGCTTGTGGTGAACGAGGACTCGCCGCTGCCGGAGAGCGCTGCTGATGTGGAGGAACTCGCGCGGCGCCTGCGTGGCCATATCAGCCAACTCGGAGTCATGGCGTCACCGGGAGAGCTGCGCATCGACCTCGGCCTGGTCGCCGAGGAGTACGACCACGCCACCGGGCGGCAACTCGGCAACTTCCCGCAGGTGTACAGCCACATCGGGGTGATCGGGTCCGCGCTCCAACTGCAGCAGCTCGGCTCGGGGGCGCCCGCAGCCAAGGCCGACGTGCTCCTGGCGGCGGGTGTCTGATGAACGCGACAGCCACCACCATGGTCATCCTGCTCGCCGCTGCGGCCATAGTCGCCGTGGCAGCGGCCTGGGTCGCCCAGCGCCGCTGGCAGAAGGCGCGGCAGCGGGCCCACCTCCTGGCCCGCGAACAAGAGGCGACCGAGCGTGCCCTGCAGAAACTGGTCCACGAGACGCTGCCCCAGATCCACCAGGCGGGCGGTCGGATCTCCGTGCCGTCCCCTGCACCGGAACTGGCCGGCACCCTGGTCGGTGAGCAGTT
>NZ_JAFMPZ010000311.1 GCF_017353455.1 Streptomyces laculatispora | reverse complement strand
CCGCCCCGCTCTGGGTCGGCGCATCCGACGGCGTCCAGGTCCGGGTGAACCCCGAGGCCCCCGGCACCCGGGACGCCTCCGCCACCCCCGTACCGCTGCCCGCCGGGCTGCACCTCGAACTCGTCGACCCCGGCGAGGACCCGCAGGAGCTCCCCGCCACCGGCGCCGCCGGCGCCGGCCGCGCCGCACCGGAGGGCGCCACCGTGCTCCCCGCCCTGAGCCGGTCCGCGACCGACGCGGCCGCCGGCTACGCGCCGGGCGCCAAGCCGTACATCGGGCCCCGCCCGCGCATCGTCACCCGCAAGGGCTGGGGTGCCGACGAGAAGATCCGCGAACGCGCCTTCGCGTACACCAAGACCGTCAAGGCGGCCTTCATCCACCACAGCGCCACCGGCAACAACTACGCCTGCTCCCAGGCGCCCTCGGTGCTGCGCGGCATCTACCGGTACCACGTCAAGAGCAACGGCTGGCGGGACATCGGCTACAACTTCGCCGTCGACAGGTGCGGAAACATCTACGAGGGCCGGGCCGGCGGCGTGACGAAGGCCGTCATGGGCGCGCACACCCTCGGCTTCAACACCAACACCATGGGCATCGCGGTGCTCGGGACCTTCAGCAACTCCGACCCGCCCGCCGCGGCGATCGACGCCGTCGCGGAGCTCACCGCCTGGAAGCTCGGCCTCTTCGAGGCCAATCCGAAGGGCAAGGTGAACCTGGTCTCGGCCGGAAGCAACAAGTACAAGAAGGGCAAGGTGGTCAAACTCAACGTCATCTCCGGCCACCGGGACGGTTTCGCAACCGAATGCCCCGGAGCACGTCTCTACAAGAAGCTCGGCACGACCCGGACCAGTTCGGCCCGGCTCCAGGGCCGCTGACGGGGAAGGAGACGAAGGGCGCCGTCGGCGCCCGGGGCCTGCTGCGGGCTGCTGACCAAGGACACTCCGTCCGGTCTGCATAAACTGGCCAGCCGAAACCAGGCCCGGCCCCAGCAGGAAGCAGAGACAGTGCTGTGACAGAGGCAAAAGAAGCGATCCTCCTGGTCGGTGGCAAGGGAACCCGGCTGCGCCCGCTCACGGTGCACACCCCGAAACCCATGGTTCCGGCAGCAGGCGTCCCCTTCCTCACGCACCAACTGGCGCGTGCACGGGCCGCCGGGGTCGAGCACATCGTCCTCGCGACGTCGTACCTGGCGGAGGTCTTCGAGCCGCACTTCGGTGACGGTTCGGAACTCGGCCTCCACATCGAGTACGTCACCGAACGCGAACCGCTCGGCACCGGCGGCGCCATCCGCAACGTCGCGGCACGGCTCACCTCCGGCCCGGACGAACCCGTCCTCATCTTCAACGGCGACATCCTCACCGGCCTCGACATCCGGGCGCTGGTCACCTCGCACGCCGACTCCGGGGCCGACGTCTCGCTCCACCTCACCCGGGTCGACGACCCCCGCGCCTTCGGCCTCGTCCCGACGGACGACACCGGCCGGGTCACCGCGTTCCTGGAGAAGCCGCAGACCCCCGAGGAGATCGTCACCGACCAGGTGAACGCGGGGGCGTACATCTTCCGCCGGTCGGTCATCGACACCATCGAGGCCGGCCGCCCGGTCTCGGTGGAGCGCGAGACCTTCCCCGGACTGCTCGCCTCCGGCGCCCATCTCCAGGGCATGGTCGACTCCACGTACTGGCTGGATCTCGGCACTCCGCAGGCCTTCATACGCGGTTCCGCCGACCTGGTGCTGGGACGCGCTCCCTCCCCGGCCGTCCCCGGCCGCTGCGGCGACCGGCTCGTGCTGCCGACGGCCTCCGTCGCCCCCGACGCCAAACTCACCGGCGGCACGGTCATCGGCGCCGACGCCGTCATCGGCGCGGGCGCCAGGATCGAGGGCTCCACCGTGCTGGCGGGCGCGGTCGTCGAACCGGGAGCGGTGATCACGGACTCCCTGGTCGGAGCAGGTGCCAGGATCGGCAGCCGTACGGTGCTGGCCGGCGCGGTCATCGGCGACGGGGCCAAGGTCGGCGCCGACAACGAACTGCGCGACGGCATCCGGATCTGGTGCGGGGCACACCTGCCCGCCGCGTCGGTGCGCTTCTCCTCGGACGAATGACCGGGGCGAGCCGCTCCTCCCAGGACACCCCGACTGGCCGGAATCAGCCGTACTCTCGACAGGCACCCCCGACTACCGAGGACCTCACCCGTGGCAGGACGATTCGCTCCCCGCAGCGCTCCGCACGCGGCCGTTCCGCGCCAGGTGACGACGCCCGAACCCGCGGCGCTGACCCGCGACTGGACCCCGCCGGGCCCGTTCGACCTGCGGCTCGTCCTGGGCCCGCTGCGCCGGGGCCCCGCCGACCCCACCTTCCGGATGTCCGCGGACGGCTCCGTCCGACGGGCCAGCCGCACCCCCGCGGGCCCCGGCACCCTCCATGTCGTCGTCCGCGACGGCCGGATCGAGGCGGCTGCCTGGGGGCCCGGCGCGTCCTGGCTGCTGGACCAGCTGCCGACGCTGCTGGGCGCGGCTGACGAACCGGAGGCCTTCACCCCGCGCCACCGGCTGCTCGCGGTGACCCACCACCGCCGTCCGGGACTGCGGCTGCTGCGCACCGGCCTGGTGATGGAGTCCCTGATCCCGTCGGTCCTGGAACAGAAGGTCACCACGGACGAGGCGTACCGCGCCTGGCGGCTCCTGGTCCGCAAGTACGGGGAGCCCGCCCCCGGCCCGCAGGAGTACGGCCTGTACGTCATGCCGGACGCCCGCACCTGGTCGCTGATCCCGTCCTGGGAGTGGCACCGCGCAGGCGTCGACAGCAAGCGCTCCGCGACGATCCTGCGCGCGGTCCGGGTGGCCCGCCGTATGGAGGAGGCGGCCGCCATGGAGCTGCCCGAGGCGATGGCCCGGCTCCAGGCGATCCCGGGCATCGGCCCCTGGACCGCCGCCGAGACCCTGCAACGGGCGAACGGCGCCCCGGACGCGGTGACGGTCGGCGACATCCACCTGCCCGGCATCGTCGGCCACGCGCTGGCCGGCAACCGGAACGCCGACGACGAGGAGATGCTGGCCCTGCTCTCCCCCTACGAGGGACAACGCCACCGGGCCACCCGCCTGATCATGCTCTCCGGCAACACGCCACCCCGCCACGCCCCGAGAATGACGAGAGGCGACATCGCCCGCCTGTAGGCCTCGGCAAGATCCAGCCCGCCATCGCAGCCTGCTCGGCCGTCTCAGCCCTTAACGCACGTTTCCGCCGGGCTCGGCCCAATCAGCCCGGCCGGCGATTGAGGACCGTGCGCGTTACCCGACCAGGGCCGTGAGTTCGTCCGAGCCGGTCTTCTTCTGCTCGGTGCGGCGCGGCTCCGAGACCCGGTGGGCCGGGTCGCGGACCTCGCCGACCAGCATTTCCAGGACGTCCTCCATGGCGACCAGGCCGAGTACCCGGCCCGACGCGTCGGCGACCTGGGCCAGGTGCGTCGCGGCGCGGCGCATCACGGTCAGGGCGTCGTCCAGCGGGAGTTCGGCCCGTACCGTCGCCATCGGGCGCCACACGTGCTGCGGGACGGCCCGCTCGCCGTCCTCCAGGTCGAGGACGTCCTTGACGTGCAGGTAGCCCATGAACGGGCCGCCGCCCTCCGCGCAGACGGGGAACCGCGAGTAGCCGGTCCGCACCGTGAGCGCCTCGATCCGGTGCGGGGTGACGGACGGGTCGACCGTCACCAGGGACGCCCGGCGCAGCAGCACGTCGGTGACGGGCCTGCTACCCAGCTCCAGTGCGTCCTCCAGCCGTTCCTGCGCGTCCGGCCCCAGAAGTCCGGCCTGCCCGGAGTCCTCGACCAGCCGGTTGAGCTGCTCGCTGGTGAAGACGGCCTCCACCTCGTCCTTCGGTTCGACGCCGAAGAGCCGGAGCACCAGCCGGGCGCAGGCGCCCAGCGCGGCGGTGACCGGGCGGCAGAGGCGGGCGAAGCCGACCAGTCCGGGGCTGAGCCACAGCGAGGTCTTCTCCGGGGCCGCCATCGCCAGGTTCTTCGGGACCATCTCGCCGATGACGAGATGGAGGAAGACGACGAAGACCAGCGCCAGCACGTAGCCGAGCGGATGGATCAGCCCCTCGGGCAGGTGCACCGCGTGGAAGACCGGTTCCAGCAGCTGGGCGACCGTCGGTTCCGCGACGGCGCCGAGGGTCAGTGAGCAGATGGTGATGCCGAACTGGGCGGCCGCCATCATCTGCGGCAGGTTCTCCAGGCCGTACAGCACCTGCCGGGCCCGGCTGGACCCGGTTGCCGCGAGCGGTTCGATCTGGCTGCGGCGTACGGAGACGAGTGCGAACTCGGCGCCGACGAAGAAGCCGTTCGCGAGGACCAGAAGTCCGGCGAAGAGCAACTGGACCAGGCTCATCGCGCGGCCTCCAGGACACCGCGGGCGGCCGGTTCGGCGGTGACCGGGTCCACGACTCCGGCCAGCCGCACGAAGCGGACCTTCTCGGCCCGGTAGTGGCCGACCTGGCGGACCGAGATCCGCCAGCCGGGCAGTTCGGCCCGGTCGCCGGGGGCGGGAATCCGGCCCAGCAGATCGGCGACCAGTCCGGCCACCGTCTCGTACGGGCCGTCGGGGACGTCGAGCCCTATCCGCCGCAGGGTGAGGACCCGGCAGCTGCCTTCGGCGTCCCAGGCGGGCCTGCCGTCCTCGGGGGCGGCGGGGGCCAGTTCGGGGCGGTCGGCGCCTTCGGCGTCGTGCTCGTCCCTGACCTCGCCCACGAGTTCCTCGATGATGTCCTCAAGGGTGACGACACCGGCGGTGCCGCCGTACTCGTCGACCACGACGGCGATCGGCTGTTCCTTGCGCAGCCGCTGGAGGAGCTGCTCGACGGGCAGGGTCTCGGGCACCAGCAGCGGGGGCACCGCGATCCGGCCGGCCGGAGTGCGCAGCCGGTCCCGGGACGGAACGGCGAGCGCGTCCTTGAGGTGGATCATGCCGACGACCTCGTCGATGCGCTCCCGGTAGACGGGGAAGCGGGAGAGGCCGGTGGCCCGGGTGAGGTTGAGGACGTCGGCCGCGGTGGCGGTCGACTGGAGGGCGCTGACCTTCACCCGCGGGGTCATGACGTGCTGGGCGGTGAGGCCGGCGAGCGACAGGGTCCGTACGAAGAGATCCGCGGTGTCCTGTTCGAGGGTGCCGGCCTCGGCGGAGTGCCTGGCCAGGGAGACCAGCTCCCCCGGGGTGCGGGCGGAGGCCAGTTCGTCGGCCGGCTCGACGCCGAGCAGCCGCACCAGCCGGTTGGCGACGGTGTTCAGCAGGCCGATCACCGGCCGGAAGACCCGGGTGAACCGGTGCTGGGGGCCGGCGACGAACCGGGCGACCTGGAGCGGCTTGGAGACCGCCCAGTTCTTCGGTACGAGTTCGCCGATCACCATCTGGACCGCGGCCGCGAGGAGCATGCCGATCACCACGCTGATGCCGGGAACGGCACCGTCGGGGAGACCGGTCAGGGTGAGGGGGCTCTCCAGCAGCTGGGCGAGAGCCGGCTCGGCGAGCATGCCGACCACCAGTGAGGTGATGGTGATGCCGAGCTGGGTGCCGGACAGCTGGAAGGAGAGTTCGCGCAGGGCGTCGACGACGGTACGGGCCCGCCGGTCGCCCTCGGCGGCGGCGCGCTCGGCGTCCGCCCGTTCCACGGTGACGAGCCCGAATTCGGCTGCCACGAAGAATCCGTTGGCGAGGATGAGAAGGAATGCCGCAGTGAGAAGCAGCAGGGGGGTGGTCATACCGCCGCCTCCACGGAAGGGGCGGCGCAAGTACTACCGGAAGATCCGTCCATTGCTGGAGGGAGTCACTCCTTGGGTCGCAGGAAAGCCCCGCGGGTCTCGGGGACCACTGGTGGGGGCGGGGCGCACAGGGCGCCACCGCCCTCCAGAGTAATCAACAAGAGGCCGTACGGGGCAGAGGGCTCAGCCGTTGTCCGTGCCCGTGCCGTGGTTCTCGGCGAGGGCGCGGAGCGCACGGGCGTCGCGGATGGCGTGTTCCTTGGCGATTCCGGGCTGGATGCCGAGGGCGGGCATGCTGGTGCCGTCGCTGAGGTCGAGGAAGACCCACGGGTCGCCGACCCGCAGGTTGACGCGCACGATCTCGGCCCAGGACAGCCGCCGGGTACGGGTGAGATTGACCACGGTCACCCCGCTGTCGTCCGCGATGATCTTGGGGCGGCTGAGCAGTGCGAGAACGCCGAGGAAGACCAGCGCGGTGAAGACGAAGCTGGTCCGCTCCCCCGCGCTGAGCTGCTCCAGGGTGAAGGCGACGACGGTGATGACGGCGAACATCACCACCCCGACGCTCAGCAGGACCACTCGGGTGCGGGTCGGCCGGAAAG
>NZ_JAFMPZ010000611.1 GCF_017353455.1 Streptomyces laculatispora | reverse complement strand
GCGCGTCGCGTCGGCCGGGCCGGGCAGGGGGTACGGGATGTAGGGGCGGGCCAGTCCGCCGAGGGCGGCATCGTCGGCGAGGACCACGTTGCCCCGGCGGTCGAAGACCTGCACCGGCTGGACGGGAAGGGTGTCCGGGGCCGCCGTCCAGACGGTCAGGGCCAGGGAGCCGTCGTCGCGGCGGACGACGAAGCCCTGTTGCGGTTCGTCCGTGCCGCGGTCCGGCTGGACCCGGCCCAGGTAGAGCAGGTCCTCGTCGCCGGAGGTGCGTACCCGCAGCCGCCCCCGGTCGCCGATGACGACCTCGCCGCCCATGATCTGATTCAGCGGCGGAGTGGTGTTGGCACTGCCCATCAGGTCCCTGACCTGGCGTTCCAGTGCGCGGATGCGGTCGAGCAGGTCGGTGGGGATGATCGCCACGGGTCAGGCTCCTTCCAGGTAGAGGACGGCGGTCTCGGCCTGGGTGCGCTGCGGCGGGGTGACGGCGATGCCGACGATCCGGTAGGCGGCGTCCAGGCCCTCGTGGTGCCACAGGTCGTGGATCCGCAGTCGGATGCGGGCGCCGAGGAGCGCCGGAGTGATCCGGCCGTCGAGCAGCACGGTCAGTTCCGGGATGACCTCGGGCCGGTTCTGCCGGGCCAGTTCGGCGGCGGCCAGCGAACGCAGGGTCGCCGTGTCCGAGACGCCGCTGTGGTCGGAGGTGAGCTCCAGACGGGGCCAGCCGGCCTCCAGGTCGCCGGGGGACGTCTCGCTGACGGTGAGCGGCTGGGACTCCTGGGACTGGTCGGTGTTGGCGGAGTCACCCCGGGCCACCCAGACGTTCGCCTGGACGGTGGAGTCCGTCGGCAGGTTGTAGGTGAGCACCTGGCCGGGGTGGCTCAGCACGATGTCCGTGTGTCCCGTACGGATCTGCGGGTGGCCGAGCTGGAGGCGCTTGACCCGGCGGCCCTCGGCGTCCCGGTAGCAGTGGACGCGCCACTCGAACCCGTCGCTCAGCCGGCCGAGGTTGTCGAGCAGTTCCCGGACGCGGGTGAGCGCGGAGTACGCGTAGGCGAAGTCCCTTACCACCCCGGAACGGTCGTGACCGGGGCTGATGCCGATGTCGCCGCCGGGCTGGTCCTGCGCGTGCGTGATCAGGGTGTGGGCGATCTCGAACTGGTCCGTTCCGGTGCCCGCCAGGTCGTGGGCGAGGATGCGGTGGTCCAGGTAGGAGTCGAAGGTGCCGGCCTGGAACTGCACGGTCAGCCGGCCCTGTTCGTCGGATTCCGGTGTGCAGGTCCACAGGATCCCGCCCCACCAGATGTCGCCGTCGCGCTCCAGCCAGACCGCGGTGCGGCCGGGCTGGAGCGCGGCCCGCGCCCTGCCCGCGAGCGCTCCCCCGGGCAGGGGGACGGTGGCGGTGAGCGATCCGGGCTTGCCTATGTAGTCGTCGAACTTGGTCTCCGTGAGCGGCAGCACGTCCAGCAGGCGGTCGGTGCGCAGGTCGCAGAAGAGCGCCCGGTAGACGGGCGTGGTGACGGATGCGGTCATCGGCTGCCTCACACGAGCGGATCGACGCGGATGAAACGGTTGTCGAACCAGCCCCTGTTGCTGGTCGCCGACGAGCAGTAGGCGGAGACCGCGGAGTATTCGGCGCCGGGCTGGAGCCCCGTGACGCGGAAGGTGGAGGCCACCGACGTCAGGGCCTTGGACCCGACCGTCGCCGCACGCTCCTCGTTCGCCGCGAGGACCAGGGTCGCGCCCTTGCGGATGTTGGCGCCCATCCGGCACCACTGGCCGTCGACCCCGGTGTTCCCCACGAATCCCACGGTCACCAGGATCGCGCCCGTCACCGGCGCGGTGAAGGTGGCCGTGATGGTGGGGCCGTTGGTGTCGGCGACCGCCTCCACCCAGGCGGTGGTGGCGCAGTAGCCGCCGTCGTTGTTGTACGCCCAGGCGGAGGACGGGACGGCGGGCCGCCACACGGTGCCGTCCCAGCGCTGGAGCCGCCCGGCCTCGTCGCGGTACTGGCCGGTGTACTCGCCCGCGGCGAGGGCGCCCTGCGGGGCGATGCCGCCGGCCTGGCGGGGGTAGCTCGTCCAGCGCGTGCCGTCCCAGCGCTGCAGGGTGCTGGAGGTGTCGCGGTACTGGCCCGGGTATCCGCCGGGTGTGTCGCGGTTCCAGGAGTCGGCGAGGATGCCGCCGACGGCCACGGTCGAGACCCGCATGTCGTACACGGCGTCGGCCCAGGCGATGCCGCCGGTGCCCACCGAGGCGCCCGCGGGCACCAGGACACGGGCGAGCGGAAGCGAGGCGTCCGGGAGCAGCGGCGGCTCCGGGGTGGCCTCGGCCTTGCCCACGACGACCTCCAGCACGGCTTCCGTGCGGCCGGTGCCGTCGAACTGGGTGTCGTACACGCGCAGGACCACCAGGTCGATGCGCGGGTTGGAGGCGTCCCCGTCGCCGAAGGTCACCTCGGTGTAGTCGGTGAGGACGACCGGGTAGGCGCCGGCCGGTCCCTGGCCCTGGATCACCGCACGGCCCGGGGCGACGGTGGCGTTCATCCCGGCGCTCTCGCCGAAGACGTAGAGACCGGACATCAGGTACTCGCCGCCGGTGGAGCCGGGGAGCACGCCGCCGGCGGTGGTCAGTGCTCCGTTCGGGGTCATGGTGCCGACCGGGGCGAGGCGGGTGTCGGCCCGGGACTGGCCGGTCTCGGTCTCGGTGCGGTTGATCAGCCACGCGCTGCGTACGGGCATGTCGTCCTCCTGGGAAGTGATGGGGTGTCGGTCGTGGGCCGTGCGGGGATCACCAGTGGGCGTCGCGCCAGCGCAGGGTGACGGAGGCCCGGGGGTCGGGCGTGGTGTCGTCGGAGCGGAAGGAGAGCTCCGTGGTGCCCGGCGGCAGGTGGAACAGCTGCTCGGGTACGGACACGGGGGACGCGGTGTAGAGCCGGGACGCGGTGGCGTTGAGCAGCACCGTGCCGGATTCGGTGTCCACCGTCAGGACGTCCTGGGGGCCCAGCACGATGTCGTACCGGAGCCGCCGGCCGTCGCCGAGCCGGGTCAGCGTCGGGCGCCGGAGCGGGCCGCGGAACTCGATCATCGGCTGGGCCGCCGCGCCGCCGCCGTTCACGGCGGTGCAGGTGCCGGCGGCTCCGGCCGTCCCCCACTCCAGAGGCCACGCGAGGCCCATGCCGGCGATGCCGGGTTCGGCCGGCCAGTCCAGGCCCGGTTCCGTGAGGGGCAGCGTGGCCCGGGTCTCGCGGAGCACGGCCCCGAACCGGCGCGGGTCGGTGGCGGTCCACTGGAGACTGGTCCTGGCCGCGCCGTGCACCACGTAGGACCGGTCCTGCGGTACGACACGGCGGCTGACCCGGGCCCGGACGGCCAGCGTCTCGCCATGCAGCCGCACGGCGAGCCACTGCTCGCCGTTGTCCGCGCCGGTTGCGGCGCGGAAGGCGGAGACGACGCCGAGGGCCTGACCGGCCGTGCGCGGCAGTAGCCAGACGGACGCGCCGACGAGACGGGGCTGCGCCCAGCGGGCGCCGGGCCAGGCGCCGTGCTGGTCGGGGCGGGAGATGTCGCCGGTGTCGAGCACCGGCAGGTCGTCCCAGCCGGTGAGGCCCGTGCGGTCGATCTCGTACGGCGTACCGGGTCCCATCAGCAGTCCGGCCCACTGGATCTGCCCGTCGCGGGTGATCAGTGAGCCGGGTTCGGTCTCCTGGGCATATGTGGTTGTGGTCTCGGCCATGAGGGGCCGTCACCTCGCTTCAGTCGTGGGGCGGGTGGATGCTCATGCCGCCGACCCGTGCAGGAACAGCAGGTCGGTGGCGACGGCGAGGGGGCCGTTGCCCTCGGTCGCGTGGTACGCGCGCAGCCGTGAGCGGTCCGTGGTGCCGGTGGAGCCCGTGGGGTGCGGCGCGGCGTCAGCGGGGCGCAGCCGGCTGAGCGCGGACAACGGCAGGACGGGGGAGCCGCCGGGCGCCCTCGCGGGCTGGACGACGCCGCCTTCGGCGAGCTGGGGGATCTTGGGGAGGTCGACCCCGAACTTCTTGCCGAAGAAGTTGAAGCTGAGCTTGTTGAGGCCGTCGATGACCCAGTTGGCGAAGGAGATCAGCGCTTTGACCGGGCCGGTGACGGCGGCCATGACGCCCTGCATGCCGGTGCTGATGAAGCCGCCCATGCCGTTCAGGGTCCTGGACATGGCGGTCTTCACCCGGGTGAACATGTCGGGGATCTTCTTCGTGATCCAGTCCAGGACGGGCTGGACGACCGGGCGGAACCCGCTCCACGCGCGGCGGATGATGCCGGACACCGCGTTGGTGGCCGAGGTGACGGCGGAGCGGGTGCCGCCGAAATCCTTGGAGAGGAGTGCGCCGACGACGGCCAGGACCGTGGTGACGACCGTGAAGGCGGCCTCGAAGTAGGCCGAGATGACGGTGGCGTACGCCTTGAGGACGGGGCCGAGGAACTTCCCGATGCTCAGGAAGACCTGGAGGACCTGGTCGAGGACCTGCTTCATGATCTTCTGGCCGGTC
The DNA here is from genome assembly GCF_017353455.1 of Streptomyces laculatispora. Classification (GTDB taxonomy): domain Bacteria; phylum Actinomycetota; class Actinomycetes; order Streptomycetales; family Streptomycetaceae; genus Streptomyces; species Streptomyces laculatispora. The sequence goes on along the minus strand of NZ_JAFMPZ010000611.1, from coordinate 5,248 downwards.
TGCGAGTTGAGCGCGTACTCGATGAGGTACCCGGCCAGGGGGCTCACCAGGCCGAGGACGAAGCCGAGCGGGTTGGCGCGCATGGCGACGTTGACGGAGGTCATCGCGCCGGAGGCGACGGTGACCGCGCCGCCGAAGAGGCCCATGAGCGTGGACACCGTGCCGGAGCCCTTGCCGAGGACGCCGACGACCCCGCTGAACAGGCCGGCCTCGGTGGCGATGGAGTTGAGGGGTGCGAGGGTGGTGCGGGCCTTGGCGCTGCCGGTACGGAGCTGGGCCGCCGTACGGCCGGCGGTGCGGCCCGCTTTGGTGAGGGACTTCCCGGCCGTGTCCGCCTTGGTCCTCAGCTGCCGGAGCTGCGTTCCGGCAGCGTCGGCGGAGCCCTTGATCCGGTCGGCGGCGGTCCCGGCCCGGCCGATGCCCTGTGCGGCGGCCCGTATGGACTGGGCAGCGCCCGTGACGCGGCCGCTGAAGGAACCCAGCGCTCCCGCTACTCCCGCGAACGGGTCGGCGCCGATCACCGCGGCACTCATCCGCGCGCCTTGGACAGGAACAGCAGGGCGGCGGCCGTCTCCTGGAGGTCGGCCGTGGACGCCTCGTAGTAGTTCTCGATCTGGAATCCGGAGACCGCTCCGGCCGTGGCGTTGACCGAGTCGGCCCTGGCCCGGCGGGCGGTGTGCCGCAGCAGCCGGTCCAGCTTGGACAGCGGCAGTACGGCCTCGGCCTCACCGGCCTCGGCGACGATGGCGTGCACACCGCCGTTGCGCGGGGCCACGATGCCGCCGGCCGCCAACTGGGGGATCTTCGGCAGGCTGATGCCGAAGGTCTTGCCGCCGACACCGGGGACCCAGCCCGGGATCGAGACCTTGATGCGGTTGAGCTTGTCGATCGCGGAGTTGATGAGCCGGATGACGGAGTTGACGGGCGCCTTCACGGCGCCCTTGATCGCGTCGAAGGCCCGGCTCGCGATGCCCTTCAGCCCGCCCCAGATGCTCGACAGCTTCTCCTTGACCCTGCTGAAGGCCTTGGGGATGACGTCGCGGATCCAGTTGATGACCGGCGAGATGACCTTCTTGATGCCGTTCCAGACACTGGAGATCACCTGCTTGACGGCGTTCATGACCGTCGTGATGATCTTCTTCCAGGCGTTGAAGTAGGTCGTGACGACCTTGGCGACGGCCTTGATGACGACGGTGATCGCCTTCTTGATGCCGTCCCAGACCTGCTTGATCAGCGCGCCGGCCTTCTTCATGATCGGTCCGACGGCCTTCATGACCGAGCTGATGACCTTCTTGATCGCGTCGAAGGCGACCTTGAGGACCTTCTGCATAGTCTTCGACCGGGCGGCCATCTCGACCACCTTCTCGACCAGCGGGGCGAGCAGGGAGAGCAACTGGCCGACGAGGTTGCCCTTCATCGACTTGTTGAGCCCCTTCATGCCCTTGGAGGCCTTGTCGGCCCCGGACTTGAACTTTCCGACCTGGGTGCCGCTCTTCTGACCGGTCTTTCCGGCCTTGGACATCGAGCGCTCGGCCTTGTCGGCGGACTGCTGGATCTTGGTGAGCTCGCGGGCGGAGCCCTGGGCGGAGCTCTTGATTTTTTTGAGGCCGGTGTCACCGGTCCGGGCTCCGGCGGCCAGGGACTTCACCGATTTGCCGGCGCTGTCCGCTTGTGAGCGGAGCCGCGCGAGGGCGGTGGAGGACTTACCGACGGCTTGCGTCAGACTCATTCGGAATCTCCCTTGATCCGCGGTGATTCGGGTCCAGGCAGCCGTTCATCAGGCGAACGCCGCCGTGAGTTCGGTGACGGCGCTGCGCAGGACCCTGACGTCGCTGGCGACACCACGAACCAGGGGGCGGCTCCGATGATCGATTCCTTGGTTCGTTCTGTTCAAAGGGTCGGCACGCAGCCGCTCCTGCTCCTGCTGGGCGGCGCTTCCGGCCCGCCTGATCGCGTCCTTTATCTTCTGGACGTCCTGGTCGATGTCCTTGATCTTCTCTATGTAGTCCTTGTGGTCCTCCAGGAGCTTCTCGTTCTCCTCCTTCGTCTTCCTTGCCGCCTTTTGATGCTCGGATTCGATCTTCTTCTGAATCCTTGTGATAAGCCCCTGAGAAATCTTCCACTCCCGGGTGGCCCCGAGAATGGTCAATCCCTTTTCGTCGATCTTGAAGGCTGATACACCGATCGTGAGGGCTGTGAGGCTGGCGGCGATTCCGGTCAAGCCACCAGTCACTGCGGCGATGGTGTTGCTGACCCCCGCGAAGGTGTTCGAGAGGCCGCTCTGTGTGGTGCGGAGTGATCGATAGGAGCTCTTGAGTTTCGTGATATCGGCACGGGCGGAACCGATATCTGTCTCTGCCTGGCCAAGGTCCCTGTCCAGCTCGGCTATATCTCTGGTCATGATCTCCTCGCAATTATCTTGGGGTGCTAGGATCCCCGCATGAGCACTGAAACGGTTCGTGTCGTTCTCGTTGCGCCAATATCGCAGGAGCGATATTTCATTCCCCGGAGAAAGCGTTCGATCGCGTGGTATGCAGAGCGTTCCCTCGCGGTTGCCGACAGATTCACTCCCGGTGCGGGAATCGAGATCCTCCTCTATGGAAGCGGCCACGACGGTCCGGCCGTCGCCCGCACGGAATTGCAGCCGCAGTCCCGTGCGAGTTGGGTTCAGGAATGGGCAACCAGGCCGAACATGCGACGACGTCTGCTCACGGACGCTGTTCCGCGCAGTCGCGTGGAAGAGTTCTTCGACCTGACCCACGAGTCATTGATCAGATCCAAGCCGCTGCCGGCCGCGGAGCTCATCGTGAAGCAGGTGGAAGCCGCAGGCGGTGCGCCCACTCTGGTGATCTTCTGGCTGGACGGCAGAAGCCAGGCCAGGGAGATCCTTGAGGTCCTTCACGCGTCCCGGGTCGAGAACGTCTTCTGGCAATTCTTCGGGGACGAGTCGGTCATTGACTCGTTGTGGCGCGAAGAGAAGGTCCACAAAGGGCAATTCCTTCCCCACGTCTCCTTCCACTTCAACACGAGCTGGAGTGTACGGAAGATCAGCAAGGCATTCTCGCGTTGGCATGCGCCACGGGGCGCTTGAAGATGTTCAACGGACTGTCCCGCGGGTCTTCATTAAAATGGTGTCACGTGCTGGGGAAGGAAACCTTCGGGACGCGGTGAGGGTTGATTCCATGGGCCTACGGGATTCTTTTTCATGCTTGTCGGTATGTTCTTCTGCACCCTCGGTCCAGCTGGTTTCCATACTCTTCCCGGGACCGGTGGTTGCCGTGCACCCCGGAACCCGGCTCCCCGGGCACGGTCAGGTGAAGAAGCGCATGAGGTCATCCGGGCCGGGCGGCGTTGCCTGTTCGTCCGTGGAGCCCTCAAGGGAGGCCGCGTCGCCCGGCCTCGGTACCGGCACCGGCGGCTCGGGCGCGTCGGCGTCCTCGTCCGTGTTGACGGAGGCGAACATCCAGTTCGCGGCGGCGAGATGGTCCACGGCAGCGGCCAGAAGGTAGTCGGTCACCGTCCAGTCGGCGCTTTCCCCGTGAATTTCCTGGGCGACGGCGCTGTCGCGTGGCATGTGCTTGACCAGCACCGCGAGCCGACGGCTGGTCAGCCGGCCGCGGTGCCAGTCGAGCAGGTCCACGCCGAAGTGCCTCAGCAGGTCGGCCTCGAGAGCCTCGGCGTGTTCTTCCGCGAACGCGTCGAGGCTCAGCCTTCCCCCAGGCCGAGCCCGGTCTCCTTGCCGTACGCCTCCAGGATCGCGGCGATGTCCTGCATGGTGATCTCGTACCGCTCGAAGCGCGCGAACTGCTCCTCGCCCATCAGGAGTTTCAGCAGGCCGTCGACGTCGTTGTCGTCGAGGGAGCGGAGCGCCTTGGCGGTGGAGCGGCTCAGTTCGGTGGGCAGTTCGAAGGTGTCGTCGTCCAGGTCGAAGGACCAGGAGCGGCCGAGCGCCTCCATGCGCTGCGCGCGGGCCGCGTTGACGTCGAATGAAGCCATGGGTGGGGTGTCTCCTTACGCAGAGGTGTGGGTGGGTGCCGGGCGGGGCCGGGGTGAGTCGGCCCCGCCCGGCGGGGATCACGCGCCGGCCGGCACCGTGTAGGCGGCGTCCTTCATGACGAAGGTGGCGAGCGCCTGGTCGTTGCCCGGGGAGAGCGCGGTGAAGGTGACACCGAGCATCGCGGCGGCCTTACGGGCGAGCTTGATGTCGTCGGTGGCCGTTACCTGGCCGCGCGGGATGACGAAGCGGTAGGTGACCGCCGTGCCGTCGGTGAACTCCAGGCCGAGCGCGCGCTCGTCGAAGGTCGGGCCGTCCGGCACGTCGAACTGGACGATCTCCGGCTTGGTCGCGTCCCGGCGGATGTCCGCGGCGGCGCCGCCCAGGAAGAACGGCAGCGTGTCCTCGTTGAACTGGAGCATGGAGAACTTCAGCGTCAGGTCGCGGTCCGCGTAGACGAACCGGGCCGGACTGATGGACTGCCACGTCTCGACCGGGTCGAGCTTGTCCTTCTTGGAGAAGGTCACCCCGTCCGTCGAGGTGTAGCCGAGGTCCGTCCACTCGGTGCCCCAGTCGGCCGACGGGTCGTCGGTGAAGGCGGCCGGGAGGGGGGCGTTGATGTCCGCGACGAGGATGCGGCCGGTGCCGGCTACGCGGATCTCGGAGGAGTTGTTGCCTGCCATGGATGACTCCTTGGGGTGAATGGGCGTGGGGTCGTGCCTGCCGTGGGTACGGCAAAGGCCCCGCCGGTGGCAGGGCCTTGTCTGTGGGGGCGCGGGAGCGCGCCGGGTTGGCATGGTGCCGGGTCAGCCGATGCGCAGGGAGACCCGCAGCACGGTGAGGTAGCGGTTGGCCGCCGGGTACAGGTACTCGGGCAGCCAGCGCGGGCCGTCGGCCTCGACCACGTCGGTGATCACGACGTTCGTCCCGTACGTCCGGCCGACGGCCGAGAGCAGCTCGGCGCGAGCCGCGTTCGCGAGGCGGTGCGCGGTCACCTTGTCGGGGCCGTAGGCCTCCAGTTCGATGAGCGGCTGGTCGAGATGGAGGTCGTCGATCCAGGCGCCACCGCGCCGGGAGACGATCACCGCCGGCTGGGTGCCGTCGAAGCCCGGCGGCGGGGTCTCGTCCACGACCGCGTCCGCGAGGTCCGGGCGGTCGGAGAGGAGCTCCACGACGATGGCCTCCACGTCGGGGAAGGTGCTCGGGGGTGAACTCATGACGGGGCATCACTCCTGTTCGCGGCCGGCCGGCCGC
>NZ_JAFMPZ010000610.1 GCF_017353455.1 Streptomyces laculatispora | reverse complement strand
TGAGGAGCAGGTTCAGGGTGAGGGAGGGGTAGCGGCGGGCGTGCAGGAGGTTGCGGCGCAGCATGGTGGCGGAGTCGCGGGCGGCGAGGGTGAGGGTGCTCATCGGGCTGTCTCCTTGGGCTGGTCGGGGATGTCTGCGGCGCCGGTCAGGGCGAAGAACACGTCGTCGAGGTCGGGGGTGTGGACGGTCAGTTCGTCGGCTTCGACGCCGGCGGTGTCCAGGCGGTCGAGGATGGTGCGCAGTTCGTGTTGGCTGCCGTCGCCGGGGATCTGCAGGGAGAGTGCTTCGTCGTCGCGGGTGGCGTTGTTGAGGGTGAGGGTGGCGCTGTGGTAAGCGGCGGGGTCGGTGAAGCGGAGGCGGACGTGTCCGCCGGGGATGAGGCGCTTCAGTTCCTTGGCGGTGCCTTCGGCGGCGATCTTTCCGTTGTTGAGGACGGCGATGCGGTCGGCGAGTTGGTCAGCTTCCTCCAGGTACTGGGTGGTGAGGAAGACGGTGACGCCGTCGGCGACGAGTTCGCGGATGATGTTCCACATGTTGTGGCGGCTGCGGGGGTCGAGGCCGGTGGTGGGTTCGTCGAGGAAGATGATCCGCGGGTTGCCGACCAGGGTCATGGCGATGTCGAGGCGGCGTTTCATGCCGCCGGAGTAGGTGGAGGCCGGCTTCTTCGCGGCGTCGGTGAGGTCGAAGCGCTCCAGCAGCCCGGCGGCGGCGCGCCGTCCCTCGTCGCGGGGGAGGTGGTGCAGGTCGGCCATGAGGAGCATGTTCTCCTCGCCGGTGATCAGGCCGTCGACCGCGGAGAACTGGCCGGTGACGCCGATCGCGGCCCGTACCGCCTGGGGGTTCGCGGCGAGGTCATGACCCCCGACCCGGACACCACCTGAACCGGAACCTGAACCGGAGCCGGAGCCGGAGCCGGAGCCGGAGCCGGCATCGGCGGACGGGGCGTCTGCGGAGACGAGGGTGGAGAGGATCTTGACGACGGTGGTCTTGCCGGCGCCGTTCGGGCCGAGCAACGCGAACACCGTTCCCTCAGGGACGGCCAGGTCGACGCCGTCGAGCACGACCTTTTCACCGTAGGACTTGCGCAGCCCGTTCGCCGCGATGGCCAGGTTCGTCATGACGCTTGCTCCTCAGAGGCTGCGGGCGACGATGTCGCCGTAGGCGGTGGTCGCGCGGATGTTCAGGCCGGCGGCGGCGCCGTCGGTGTTCTTGAGCGCGTTCTCGATCCGGCCGTAGGTGGTGCCGGCGTCCAGCGAGGCGGAGACTCCGCGGGCGGCGCCGACCGACACGTCGCCGGACCCGGTGCGCAGTACGACCGTGCCGCGCACGGCCTCGGCGATCCGGAGGTCGCCCTTTTGGGTGCTGATCTCCGCGGGGCCGCCCAGGAGACCGATCGAGACGTCGCCGGCGAGGAGGGTGAGGCGGGCGCTCGCGGCCTCGTCGAGCTTGACCGTGCCCTGCGCACCCTCGAAGGCGACGTCGCCGAGCCGCCCGACGCCCCGCAACTCGGCACCGGCCGCCTTCGCCTCGATGCGGGAATCGACGGGCAACTGGATGGTCACCTCGATGGATCCGGAGCTGCCGAGGACGCGGTTCTTCGTCGGTGAGGCCGCGATCCGCAGTACGCCATCGCCGTACTCGACGGTGGTCTGCTCCGCCGCCCGCACGTCGCGGCCCTTCGAGGCGTCCGCGGGCAGGACCTCGACCGTGGTGTCGGACCGGTCGGCGGCGATGAACCGGATGCGTCCCGCGGGGATGTCGAGGACGGCCGACACGGGGGTGGGGGTGTCGAACTTCTGCATTGCGTTCTCCTTCTTCTCCACCGGGCGCTTCTCCCGCCCGGTGTTTCTGATAGTGGAAACGCTACGTTGTGTTCAAAGATCGCACAACATACTCGTTGCATAGACTCGTCATCATTGCAGGTCAAAGGCATGACATCATTGCAATGATCTCGAACCTAATGCAACAACCCCACACTGAACGTTGCAATGAAATGCGAGTGAACGCTATGCTGAGGCCACCGCAGACCACGAAGGAGACCGCGATGCCGGGAGGCAGGCTCACCCAGCAGGAACGTCAGCAGATCGCGCTGGGACTGGCCGACGGCCTGGCCTACGCGGAGATCGCCAGAGGCCTCGGCCGTCCGACCTCGACGGTCACGCGCGAGGTGATGCGCAACGGTGGCCCCACCACGTACCGCGCCGACCTCGCCCACCGCGCCACCGAACGCCGCACCCACCGGCGCAGTCAGTCCGCGCCCCGGGAGTCGGAGGCGATCCCGCAGGCCCACGGACGCGACCCCGAGGAGGTGCGCGAGTACGAGGAGGCGTTCACCACCGTCCTCATACAGTCGGGCACGCCCAAGATGATGGCCCGGGTGATGACCTGCCTCTACACAGCCGACTCGGGCAGCCTCACCGCGTCCGAACTCGTCCAGCGCCTCAAGGTCAGCCCGGCGTCCATCTCCAAGGCGATCGCGTTCCTCGACAGCCAGGGCCTCGTTCGACGGGAACGCGACGGACGCCGCCGCGAGCGCTACGTCGTCGACGACGACATCTGGTACCAGTCAATGATCTCCAGCGCCCGGTCCGCCGCCCAGATCGTCGAGACCGCACGGCAGGGCGTCGGCGTCCTCGGTCCCGGCACCCCGGCCGGCGTCCGCCTGGAGAACATCGCCCGCTTCCTCGACTTCGTCGCCGAGAGCACCATCCGCTCCGCGGAGCAGGCCCGCGAGGTCCTCCACACGAAACCCGAAACGGCCCCGGACAGCACTGCCTGACGGAACCGCGGGCGTCACGGGCGCGGACGGCTCCGTCAGGCGCCGGCTCCGCCGAAGCGCTCGCGGTAGGAGTCCAGGTTCTCCTCCGTGATCTTCGCGAAGAGGACCGGCGGCACGGTGAACGGCGTACCGGCCGGGACGGTGTCCAGGGACTCGGCCTGCTCAGGGGTCACCCAGGCCGCCGTGTCGGCTTCCAGCGCGAAGGCGCCGCGCATGGCGGCGGCCGAGGCCGGGATCAGCGGTTCGGAGACGATCGCGTAGAGGTGGATGAGGTTCATCGCCGTACGCAGGGTCAGGGCCGCGCCGTCCGGGTCGGTCCTGATCTCCAGCCAGGGGGCCTTCGCCTCCAGGTAGGAGTTGCCCGCCGACCACAGGGCGCGCAACGCGGCGGCGGCCTTGCGGTACCGGAGGGCCTCCATGTGCTCCTCGTACTCGGCGAGGAGCCGCGCGATCTCACCGCCCAGGCGCGTTTCCGTCTCACCGGCGGCGCTGCCGGCCGGGACCTCGTCACCGAATCTCTTTCGGGAGAAGGACAGCACGCGGTTGACGAAGTTGCCGAGCGTGTCCGCCAGATCCTTGTTGACCGTGGCGGCGAAGTGCTCCCAGGTGAAGGAGGAGTCGTCGGACTCGGGGGCGTTGGCGATCAGGAAGTACCGCCAGTAGTCGGCCGGCAGTGTCTCCAGGGCCGCGTCGGTGAAGATGCCCCGCTGCTGGGAGGTGGAGAACTTGCCGCCGTAGTACGTCAGCCAGTTGAAGCCCTTGACGACGTCGACCTTCTTCCAGGGCTCGCGGACACCGAGCTCCGTGGCCGGGAACATCACCGTGTGGAACGGGACGTTGTCCTTGGCCATGAACTGCGTGTAGCGGACGGTGTCGTCGGCCTCGTACCACCACGACTTCCAGTCGCGGCTCTCACCGTCCGGGGCCGCGTCCGACCACTCCTTCGTCGCGCCGATGTACTCGATCGGGGCGTCGAACCAGACGTAGAAGACCTTGCCCTCGGCCGCGAGCTCCGGCCAGGTGTCGGCCGGAACCGGGACACCCCAGTCCAGGTCACGGGTGATGGCGCGGTCCTGCAGGCCCTCGGTCAGCCATTTGCGGGCGATGGACGAAGAAAGCTGCGGCCACTGCTCCTCGTGCCGGGCCACCCACGCTTCCACCTCGTCCTGGAGCCTGGACTGGAGGAGGAACAGGTGCGTGGTCTCGCGGACCTCCAGCTCCGTGGAGCCGCTGATCACCGAGCGCGGGTTCAGCAGGTCGGTCGGGTCCAGGACGCGGGTGCAGTTCTCGCACTGGTCGCCGCGGGCCCTGTCGTAGCCGCAGTGCGGACAGGTGCCCTCGATGTAGCGGTCCGGCAGGAAGCGGCCGTCGACCGGCGAGTACACCTGGCGGACCGCCCGCTCCTCGATGAACCCGTGTCCGTGCAGCCTGCGCGCGAAGTGCTGGGTGATCTCGGCGTTCTGCCGCGAGGAGCTGCGGCCGAAGTAGTCGAAGGCCAGCTGGAAACCGTCGTACACGGCCTTCTGCGCGTCGTGGGCCTGCGCGCAGAACTCCGCCACCGACATCCCGGCGGCCTTGGCCGCCAGTTCGGCCGGCGTCCCGTGCTCATCGGTGGCGCAGATGTACAGGACGTCGTGACCGCGCCGGCGGAGGTACCGGGAGTACACGTCCGCCGGAAGCATCGACCCGGCCATGTTGCCCAGATGCTTGATCCCGTTGATGTAGGGAAGCGCGCTGGTGACCAGGTGTCGAGCCATCCTCGGATGCTCCATTTCGTGCGTGCGGCGCCGGCGAAGGTGCCACGGCGGGGCCGGGCCGGAAAGGTGTGCGGCGGACGCGACCGCTCGGGCCACTCAACCGTGTCACACGCGGTGACGGCTTGATCCGCAAGGCGCCGCAACCGTATGGCACCCGGCTGCCACGCCGGCGTCGCACGGCCGGCGTTGGCATGTCACGTGGTACGTCGTGCGGCCTGCCACGTGACATGTCGTGCGGCCGGTCAAGCACTCGATCGAGTGGAGGTTTCAGGCCATAGATGTGGTTTGGGTGAAAAATACCTCCTCGGGCGCGATCATTCGGCCGTGATCTCAACAATCCGGACGGAACACCGTCCCAAGTCCCGCCTCCTGGCCGGGCTCGGCGCACTCACCGTGCTGACCCTGCTCCCGTCGTTCCCGGCCGCTGCCGCGCCCGCGCCCACGAACGACGCGTCGCCGCAGAGCGTCGGGCAGGCCTCGCCCCGCGTGGTGACCGCGGCCGAACGCAGGACCGCCGCGTACCTCGGTTCGCTGCGGAACAGGCCCGCGCGGCTGAAGGCCTTCTTCAGGGATCTGCCCAAGGGGGGTGACCTCCACAACCACTTGTCGGGCGCGGCCACGACCGAGTACCTGATCAAGCTCGCGATCGAGAGGGGCCTCTGCATCGACGCGACGATGACGGCTGTGGCGCCGCCGTGCGGGTCGGGCACCAGGCCCGCATCCGACGCACGGACGGACGCCGCCTTCCGGCAGCAGATCATCAGGGCCTGGTCCATGCAGGACTTCCCCGCCGATCAGTCCGGGCACGACCACTTCTTCGACACGTTCGGCAAGTTCAGCCTGGCGACCTGGGACCGCGGCAAGCTCCTCGCCAATGTGGCCGACACCGTGGTCGAGCAGAACCAGTTCTATCTGGAGACCATGGTCACCCCGGCCTCCGACAGCGCCAAGAAGCTTGCCGACAAGGTGGGCTACGACGCCGATCTGGCCGCCTTCCACCGCAAGCTCCTGGCCGGCGGGCAGCTCGACCG
>NZ_JAFMPZ010000609.1 GCF_017353455.1 Streptomyces laculatispora | reverse complement strand
ACGCCCGCGGGGACCGGACGGGCCGGTCGGACGGGGGTTCGGATAACCCGTGGGCGGGAGCCGGGTTCTGCGTGATGATCGTCCCATGGCAGACATGAACGAGCAGGCGCGCAGCGAGGCGGCGGACGGGACATCGCAGCCGGACGGCCCCGAGGACGCGGCCCCCTCCCAGCGACTCCGCCGGATCGCCGCGTGGCGGCGGGCCGAGCGCACCCTTTGGCGGGCTGGGATGGACCGCTCGCTCGGCGAGCAACTGGCCGAGCTGGCCGCCGACGCCGACACGGTCACCGATCTCGGACAGCCCGTGGACATCTACGGCGGCGGCGTGATCGCCGAGCTGGAGCAGCGGGTCGCCGAGGTGCTGGGCATGGAGGCGGTCGCGTTCTTCCCGACCGGAACGATGGCGCAGCAGGTCGCGCTGCGGTGCTGGGCGGGGCGCACCGGCAACGCGACGGTGGCACTGCATCAGCTCGCCCATCCCGAGATGCACGAGCGCGGCGCGCTCGGGGCGGTGAGCGGACTGCGCACCGTCCACCCGACGTCCGAGCCGCGGCTGCCCACGGCGGACGAGATCCGCGACTTCGACGAGCCGTTCGGCACCCTGATGCTGGAGCTGCCGCTGCGGGACGCGGGCTACGTCCTGCCCACCTGGGAGGAGCTGGAGGCGGTGGTGGCGGCCGCGCGCGAACGCGATGCGGTGGTCCACTTCGACGGGGCGCGGCTGTGGGAGTGCACGTCCCGATTCGGGCGGGAGCTGCCGGAGATCACGGCGCTCGCGGACAGTGTGTACGTGTCGTTCTACAAGACCCTCGGCGGGATCTCCGGGGCCGCGCTCGCCGGTTCCGCCTCGCTGATCGAGGAGGCCCGGACCTGGCGGCACCGGTACGGCGGCCAGCTCTTCCAGCAGTTCCCGGCGGCGCTCTCCGCCCTGAGCGGCCTGGAGCGGGAGCTGCCGAAGCTGCCGTCGTACGTGGCCCAGGCGCGGCTGGTGGCCGCGGCGCTGGCCGAGGGGTTCGCGGAGGCCGGTGCCGGGTGGTTCCGGGTGCATCCCGACCCGCCGCACACGCACGAGTTCCAGGTGTGGCTGCCGTACGCGTCCGACGTCCTGTCGGAGGCGTCGCTGCGGCTGGCGGAGGAGACGGGAGTGACGCTCTTCCGTGCGTGGTACCCGGCCGCCTCCGGGCCCCCCGGGGTCTCCTTCACGGAGGTCACGGTGGCCGAGCCGGGGCTGGAGTGGACGGCGGCGGACGTGAAGGCGGCGTTGGGCGAGTTCCTGAAGCGGGTGGCCGAACAGGAGCGGCCGGCTCAGCAGGAGTGAGGCGCGCCCGGCGGGCCGCCGATTGACGCCGGCCGTCAATCGGGGTCCGGCCCGCCCCGCTCACCCCGCACCATGGAGGGGTGAGCGTGACCATCGACATCACGGGGCTGGACCCCGGGCGCGTCGTCTTCGAGACCTCCCCCCTCGCCGAGCTGGGGCTCGCCCTGCACGCGCTCTCCGAGCCGGGGCACCACCCGGGCCTGCACGGCTGGGCGACGGCCACCACCACGGCGCTGGAGCCGGATCTCGCCGACCGGCTGCACGAGGCGGAGTTCCTGTGGCGGAACACGTTCTCGGACATCTTCATGCCGTTCGCGGGGGTCCGCGGCGGCAACGGCCGGACGGGCGCCTGCCTCGCGGAGGACCTGGACGTCCTCGACCGGCTGGACGACGAGCGCTTCGTCGCCGCGGCCCTGGAATTCACCTGCGCCACCCAGTACGGGACCGGCGCGCCCTCGCCCCTCGTCAACGCCGGGATGCGGGCCCGCGCCCTGGACATGGCGGCGGCGCGCGGCCCGCACCAGGTGGAGTTCACCCAGCGGCTGCTGACCGACCCCGCCTCCGTACGCCGCTGGATCCGGCGCCTCTTCGAGGACTGCGACCAGGCATTCTTCGCGGACACCTGGCGCCGCGCGCGGGTCCAGCTGGTGGCCGACGCCCGGCACAAGACGGATCTGCTGCGGCACAGGGGGCTCGGCGAGGCGATGGGCGCGGTGTCCACCGCGCTCTCGCTCGACGCGGCCGGGGACCGGATCCGCATCGACAAGCTGACCGAGGGCTCGACCGACGCCACCGACCCGGCCGTGGGTCCCGGGATCACCTTCATCCCGACCAGCTTCGGCTGGCCGCATCTGACGGTGCTGCACGCGCCGGGCTGGCGCCCGGTGATCCACTACCCCGTGCACCGGCCCGAGCTGCCCTCCCCCGCCTCCGTCGAGCTGCTGCAGCTGAGGATGGAGGCGCTGGCCCACCCGATGCGGATGCGGCTGTGCCGCAACATCGCGCGCTCCCCGTACACGACCGGGGAACTCGCCGATACGCACGGCATCACGTCCCCCGAGGTCTCCCGCCATCTCACGGTGCTCAAGAAGGCCGGTCTGATCACGACCCGGCGGCGCGGCAGGTACGTACTGCACCAGCTGGACCTGACCGTCGTGGCGCGGCTCGGCAGCGACTTCCTGGAGGGCATCCTGCGCTGAGAGGCTGTCGGCGGTCACCCGAAGCCTCTGAGGCGCGCGCCCGCGCTCAGCCCGCGCCGCCGCCCGCGCGCACCAGCCCGGTCTCGTAGGCGAGGACGACGACCTGCACCCGGTCCCGCAGGCCGAGCTTGGTCAGGATGCGGCCGACATGCGTCTTCACGGTCGCCTCGGAGAGCACCAGCCGCGCGGCGATCTCGCCGTTCGACAGGCCCTGCGCCACCAGCAGCATCACCTCACGCTCCCGTTCGGTGAGCTTGGCGATGTCCTTGTGGCGCGGTTCGGCCCTTCCGCTCGGCAGCATCGGCGAGAAGCGGTCGAGCAGCCGGCGGGTGGTGGACGGCGCGACGACCGCGTCACCGCTGTTCACGGAGCGGATCGCGGCGAGCAGTTCGCCCGGCGGCACGTCCTTGAGCATGAAGCCGCTGGCCCCGGCCTTCAGCCCGGAGAACGCGTACTCGTCGAGGTCGAACGTCGTCAGGATGAGCACCTTGGGCGCATCGGGCTCCGCGCAGATGCGGCGGGTGGCCTCGACGCCGTCCAGCCTCGGCATCCGCACATCCATCAGCACGACGTCGACCGCGGTGGACCGGAGGTTCTCGATCGCCTCCACGCCGTCGCCCGCCTCCGCGACGACCTCCATGTCCGGCTGCGCGGCCAGCACCATCCGGAAGCCGGTACGCAGCAGCATCTGGTCGTCGACGAGCATCACGCGGATCGCCATGGGGTCCCTGTCTCCTGATTCGTTCTGCGGTCGGCCTCGGCGGGCAAGGCCCTAGTCGGCCGGTTTGAGCGGCAACAGCGCGCTGATCCGGAATCCGCCGCCGGGGCGCGGCCCGGCGTCCAGCGTGCCGCCGACCATGCCGACCCGCTCGCGCATGCCGATCATCCCGTGGCCCGCGCCGTCGGCGCCGCCGTCCTCGTACAGTTCGTGCGCGGCGCCCCGGCCGTCGTCCTCCACCAGCAGGCCGAGGCCGTCGTCGAAGTACACCAGCCGCACACTGGCCCCGGCGTTCGGGCCGCCGTGCTTGCGCGTGTTGGTCAGCGCCTCCTGCACGATGCGGTACGCGGTCAGCTCGACGCCGCTGGGCAGCGGACGCGGCGTGCCCTCGATCTTGAAGTCGACGGCCAGACCGGACTGTCTGACCTGGTCGACCAAGTCCTCGATCTGCTCGACGTCGGGCTGCGGGACGTACTCCCCGCTCTCGCGCACGTCTCCCGTCCTCAGCACACCGAGCAGCCGCCGCATCTCCGCGAGCGCCTGCCTGCCGGTGCTGGAGATGGTCTCCAGCGCCTGCCGGGCCTGGTCGGGTGCCGCGTCCATGACATAGGCGGCGCCGTCGGCCTGCACGACCATCACCGAGACGTTGTGCGCGACGACATCGTGGAGTTCCCGGGCGATACGGGCCCGCTCGGCGGCCACCGCGACCTTCGACTGCGCCTCGCGCTCCCGCTCCAGCCGGGCGGCGCGCTCCTCCAGCTGGTCGAAGTAGGCCCGCCGGGTCCGCATCGAGTCACCGAGCACCCAGGCCAGCACGAACGGCACCGTCATCACGATGACGATGAACCCCTTCTGCGCCCAGCCGCCCGGCTGCTCGTCCGGCCAGCGGAGCTGGGCGAGCCCGGCCGCGCACAGGCTGCACGTCAGGGCGAGCCGGGACGCCCAGCGCTCGCCGACGGTGGCCACCGTGAAGGTGATCACCAGCATGGCGAAGTTCGCGGTGGTCGGTCTGACCCCGAACACCAGCTGGACGACGCCCATCGCGATCGCGAGCAGCAGCATCTTCTCGGGTGCCCGGCGGCGCAGTGCGACGACGACGCTGAGACCGATGATGACCGGCACCACGGCGAAGCGCTCACCGGCGCCGCGCCCGGCACCGCCCGCCACAATGGTCACGCCGGAGATCCCGAGGAGGAAGACAGCCCAGAAGCTGTCGACGCCCGTCGGGTGTCTGCGGATGAAATCGTAGAGGCGCTGCACGTAGCCCAGCGTAGGGACAGCCGACAGGTGAGCGGGTCAGCCAAAGGGCCGATCCGGGTCCGGAGACCGTACTCCCCAAGGTGGAGACTTGGATATGTGACGGATGACTGGCGCGGGTGGCAGGAGGCGGCCGAGACCGCTTTGTACGGGGACGGGGGGTTCTACCGGAGCCCCGAGGGGCCCGCGGGTCATTTCCGTACCTCCGTGCACGCTTCCGGGCTGTTCGCCGCGGCCGTCGCCCGGCTGCTGGTCAGGACGGCCGGCGAGCTCGGAACCGGTTCGGTGGACCTGGTGGATCTGGGGGCAGGGCGCGGAGAGCTGTTGACGGGAGTGCTCGCCGCGCTGCCGGCACAGGGCGGCGACGGTCTCTCGGTACGGGCGTACGCCGTGGAGCTCGCCACGCGACCCCGCGGCCTGGACCCACGGGTGGAGTGGTGCGCGCAGCCCCCGCAGGGCGTGCGCGGCCTGCTGTTCGCCAACGAGTGGCTGGACAACGTGCCGACGCCGGTCGCCGAGACCGATCCGGACGGCGTCGACCGCTACGTCCTGGTCCGGCCGTCGGACGGTACGGAGCGGCTGGGCGAGCCGGTGAGCGGGGCCGACGCCCGGTGGCTGAGCCGCTGGTGGCCGTCGGCGGGACCGGGCAGCCGGGCGGAGATCGGCCGCCCGCGCGACGAGGCGTGGGCACGTGCGGTGTCCACGCTGTCCGGCGGGCTCGCGGTGGCGGTGGACTACATGCACCTGCGGGAGGCCCGGCCGCCCTTCGGCACGCTGACCGGCTTCCGGGCGGGGCGCGAGGTGCGCCCGGTGCCGGACGGCAGCTGCGACCTCACCTCGCACGTGGCGCTGGACGCGTGCGCGGCGGCGGGCGGCCCGGCCGCGGAGATCCGCACCCAGCGCGAGGCGCTGCACGGGCTGGGCATCAGCGGCGGGCGCCCGCCGCTGTCCCTGGCGACGAGCGACCCGGCCGGCTACCTGCGGGCCCTGGCCGGGGCCGGTGAGGCGGCGGAGCTGACCGAGCCGGGCGGCCTGGGCGGCTTCGGCTGGCTGACGCAACGGGTGTGACGGAGCCCGCGGCCGCAGCGGCTTAGTCCCCGGCCCGGCCGCAGGGAATACTGTCCCGCATGACGGAGACCACAGTCGGCATCGGCGGCGCGGCGGAGAGCACCGACATGGTGCTCAACATCGGCCCGCAGCACCCCTCCACGCACGGCGTGCTCCGGCTGAGGATCGTCCTGGACGGCGAACGCGTCCAGCACGCCGAACCGGTCATCGGCTATATGCACCGCGGCGCGGAGAAGCTCTTCGAGGCCCGCGACTACCGGCAGATCGTGATGCTCGCCAACCGCCACGACTGGCTGTCGGCGTTCTCCAACGAGCTGGGCGTCGTGATGGCCGTCGAGCGGATGCTCGGCATGGAGGTCCCGGAGCGCGCGGTCTGGACCCGCACCCTGCTGGCCGAGCTGAACCGGGTCCTCAACCACCTGATGTTCCTCGGCTCCTACCCGCTGGAACTCGGCGGGATCACCCCGGTGTTCTACGCGTTCCGGGAGCGCGAGGAGCTCCAGGCCGTGATGGAGGAGGTCTCCGGCGGCCGGATGCACTACATGTTCAACCGGGTCGGCGGCCTCAAGGAGGACCTCCCGGCGGGCTGGCTCGGCCGCGCCCGGGACGCCGTCGCCTCGGTCCGGTCCCGGATGGACGTCTACGACAAGCTGGTGCTCGGCAACGAGATCTTCCGGGGCCGTACCCGCGGGGTGGGCGTGCTGTCGGCCCGCGCCGTGCACGCGTACGGGGTGTCCGGGCCGATCGCCCGCGCCTCGGGCGTCGACTTCGATCTGCGGCGCGACGAGCCGTACCTCGCGTACGGGGAGCTCCAGGACACCCTGAAGGTCGTCACCCGCACCGAGGGCGACTGCCTGGCCCGGTTCGAGTGCCTGCTGGACCAGACGCACAACGCCCTGGACCTGGCGGACGCCTGCCTGGACCGGATGGCGGACCTGGCGCCCGGTCCGATCAACCAGCGGCTGCCCAAGGTACTCAAGGCCCCCGAGGGCCACACCTACGCCTGGACCGAGAACCCGCTCGGCGTCAACGGCTACTACCTGGTGTCCAAGGGCGAGAAGACTCCGTACCGGCTGAAGCTCCGCTCGGCCTCGTTCAACAACATCCAGGCGCTCACCGAGCTGCTGCCCGGCACCCTGGTCGCCGACATGGTCGCGATCCTGGGCTCGCTGTTCTTCGTCGTCGGCGACATCGACAAGTAGCCCGGCCCGCGGCGGCGGGAGAGCAAGGCTCCCCGCCGCTACGAGATCGCGCTGCGCAGCTCCGCGACGTCCAGCTGTTCGGTCTCGTCGTGCGCGGTCAGGTCGATGACCTTGCCGACGGCCCGGTTCTCGGCCGCGCCCGTGCGGTGTGCGGCGAGTGCCTCCTCGCCCACCACGTCGGCGAGGTCCTCGTTCTGCACGGACTCGATCGCGGCGTGCGCCTTCTGCGTACCGAAGAAGTCGAAGCTCCCCTGCGGCACCAGGTGGCGGCGGGCCGCCGCGTACGGGACGACCGCGCTGGCGGCCGGCACGGCGCGCCGGGCGGGCAGTGACTGGGCCTGGGACTGGGACTGCCGGGGCGGCGCGGGCAGGGCGGCCGCCGGGCGGCGGTGCTGCCCGTCGCCCGTGGCACCGGCGTGCGCGGCCGCCGCGTGCTTCCCCTGCCGCTCCTCCGCCTCCCGGGCCCGCTCCGCGAGGTCGCGCTCCCTGGCCTGCTCGGCGGTGCGCCGCGCCTCCTGAAGCGCCCCGTTGCGCGTGAGGTCCTCCAGCGCCTGGGCGGCGCGCAGATATCCGGCCGGGGTCGGGGTGCTGCGCGCAGCGGGCAGTTCGCGGGGCGGCGCGGCCGCCTCCAGGGCGAGCTGGCGACGGCTCTCCAGCACACTGGCGCGCTCGGTCTCGGCGTTGGCGTACCGGCGCAGCAGCGCGGCGTGCTCGCCACGGAGCCCGGCGAGCTCGACGCGCTTGCGGCGCAGTTTCGTCTCCAGACGGGCGCGCAGTTCGCGCGCCTCGTCCAGATCGGCCTCGATCTCCGCTATGCGTTCCTCGGCCCGCCACTCGTCGCCGGCGCGGGCGCGGGTCAGCTCCGCGACGCGACGGCCGGCCTCCCGGTCCCAGCTGCGCATCAGATACGCGCCGGTGAGGGCGGCGGCCGCCGCGGCGGCGACGAGCGCGCGCAGGGCCAGGGGTTCGGCGAGCAGCCAGGCTCCCGCGGCACAGAGGACCGAGGCTCCGGCCACGGCCGAAGGCGGAAGGATTCTGTGCAGAGGTGGCGAATGGCGATGGCGTCCACGTGGCATGGCCTGAAATTTACCGTGCGTACGGGCTGCTTGGGGGGCCGCCCGGCAATCTGTTCCCCGCCGGTTACCTGACGGCCCCCGAAACACTCACTTCCGCTCCCGCGCACGGACTTCCCGTACGCCTTACGGGGCCCCTTCCGAAGCTCCTCCGCAGACCTTCGCTACTTCTTGATCAGACCTTTCGACTGAAGGTATTCCTTGGCCGCGTCCTCGGGCTTGGCGCGCTCGGCAAGCTCACCGGCGCACTCACCACCGAGGACCTGGCGGAACTGAACCGCAAGGTCGACGCCGAGCGCGCCAAGCCCGAG
>NZ_JAFMPZ010000310.1 GCF_017353455.1 Streptomyces laculatispora | reverse complement strand
TACCGTTCGCCGGCGAACGGTCCCCCGGGGAATGGTGACAGATCAACGGCTGAGGACGCGGCGCGGCCCCGACCCGGCCCCGGCCCGGAACAGCCCACTCTACCGGGCCAGGTATCCCCCCGGTCAGTGCTCCGTCCGGGACGTGACCAGTTCGGTGAGGACGCCATGGCAGTCCTTGGGGTGCAGGAAGGTGATCCGGGACCCCATCGAACCCGTCCTGGGCTCGTCGTACAGCACCCTGACACCCTTCTCCCGGATGTCCGCGGCGTCCGCGTCCACGTCGGCCGTACCGAAGGCGATGTGGTGCACGCCCTCGCCGTTCTTGGCCAGCCACTTGCCGACGGCGGAGTCCTCGCGGGTCGGTTCCAGCAGCTGGAGGTAGGAGGCGCCGCCGTCCGACGTCTCGTTGATCTTGAGCATGGCCTCGCGTACGCACTGCTCCTCGTTGGTCTCGGAGTGGAAGACCTCGAACCCGTAGGTCGAGCGGTAGAACTCGACAGTGGCGTCGAGGTCGAAACAGGCGATCCCGATGTGGTCGATTCGCGTCAGCATGGGACCAGTGCAGCGCTCCGCGGATGGTTACGCAACGTGCGCGCGATCACACCCGCTGCCGGATGACGGAGGCGGTACCGCTCAGTACATTCAAGTAAACCCTCGTTCACAACCAATCCAAGGGGCTGCGCCTCATGTCAGGAACGACCGGTACCACCTCTGTGATCGTCGCGGGCGCCCGTACGCCCATGGGCCGCCTCCTCGGCTCGCTGAAGAGCTTCTCCGGGGCCGACCTCGGAGCCTTCGCCATCAAGGCGGCGCTGGAGCGGGCCGGCATCGGCGGCGACCAGGTCGAGTACGTGATCATGGGCCAGGTGCTGCAGGCCGGGGCAGGGCAGATGCCGGCACGGCAGGCCGCGGTCAAGGCGGGCATCCCGATGAACGTTCCGGCGCTCACCGTCAACAAGGTGTGCCTCTCCGGGCTCGACGCCATCGCGCTGGCCGACCAGCTGATCCGCGCCGGTGAGTTCGACATCGTCGTGGCCGGCGGCCAGGAGTCCATGACGAACGCCCCGCACCTGCTCCCGAAGTCGCGCGAGGGCCACAAGTACGGCGCGATCGAGATGCTCGACTCCATGGCGCACGACGGCCTGACCGACGCCTACGAGAACATCCCGATGGGTGAGTCCACCGAGAAGCACAACACCCGCCTCGGCCTGGACCGCGCGGCCCAGGACGAGATCGGC
Source organism: Streptomyces laculatispora (assembly GCF_017353455.1). Lineage (GTDB taxonomy): Bacteria > Actinomycetota > Actinomycetes > Streptomycetales > Streptomycetaceae > Streptomyces > Streptomyces laculatispora. The sequence goes on along the minus strand of NZ_JAFMPZ010000310.1, from coordinate 6,693 downwards.
GCCCAGTCCCACCAGCGGGCCGCCGCCGCCCAGAAGAACGGCCTCTTCGAGGCCGAGATCACCCCGGTCGAGATCCCGCAGCGCAAGGGCGACCCGGTCCTCTTCTCCAAGGACGAGGGCATCCGGGCCGAGACGACCGCGGAGTCCCTCGGCAAGCTGCGCCCCGCCTTCGCCAAGGACGGCACGATCACCGCGGGCACCTCCTCGCAGATCTCCGACGGCGCCGCCGCGGTCGTCGTCATGAGCAAGGCCAAGGCCGAGGCGCTGGGCCTGGACTGGATCGCCGAGATCGGCGCCCACGGCAATGTGGCGGGCCCGGACAACTCGCTCCAGTCCCAGCCGTCCAACGCGATCCGGCACGCCCTCAAGAAGGAGGGCATCGGCGTCGAGGACCTCGACCTCATCGAGATCAACGAGGCGTTCGCGGCCGTCGCCGTCCAGTCCATGAAGGACCTCGGCGTGACCTCCGACAAGGTCAACGTCAACGGTGGCGCCATCGCGCTCGGTCACCCGATCGGGATGTCCGGCGCCCGCGTGGTGCTGCACCTGGCGCTGGAGCTGAAGCGGCGCGGCGGCGGCACCGGAGCGGCGGCGCTGTGCGGCGGCGGCGGTCAGGGCGATGCGCTGATCCTCCGCGTTCCGGGCAAGTAGCACGTAGTACGCAGAAACACGCAGCGAGCGAGGAGACAAAGCGGTGATGGTGGACGTCCCCACCCTGGTGGAGCAGGCCCGCGAGGGCAGGCCGCGGGCCGTGGCCCGGCTCATCTCCCTGGTGGAGGGGGCATCGCCGCAGCTGCGCGAGGTGATGGCGGCCCTGGCGCCGCTGGCGGGCAACGCCTATGTGGTCGGCCTGACCGGCTCGCCCGGTGTCGGCAAGTCGACATCCACGTCGGCGCTCGTCTCCGCGTACCGGCGGCAGGGCAAGCGGGTCGCCGTGCTCGCCGTCGACCCGTCGTCGCCCTTCTCCGGCGGCGCGCTGCTCGGCGACCGGGTCCGGATGTCGGACCACGCCTCCGATCCGGGCGTCTACATCCGCTCCATGGCCACCCGCGGACATCTGGGCGGCCTCGCCTGGTCGGCGCCGCAGGCGATCCGGGTGCTGGACGCGGCCGGCTGCGACGTGATCCTGGTGGAGACCGTGGGCGTCGGCCAGTCGGAGGTGGAGATCGCCTCCCAGGCCGACACCTCCGTCGTCCTGCTCGCCCCCGGTATGGGCGACGGCATCCAGGCGGCCAAGGCCGGAATCCTGGAGATCGGCGATGTGTACGTGGTCAACAAGGCCGACCGGGACGGTGCGGACGCCACCGCCCGCGAGCTCAACCACATGCTGGGCCTCGGGGCGTCCCGGGGCCCCGGTGACTGGCGGCCGCCGATCGTGAAGACGGTCGCCGCCCGGGGCGAGGGCATCGACGAGGTCGTCGAGGCGCTGGAGAAGCACCGGGCGTGGATGGAGGAGCACGGAGTGCTCGCCGAGCGGCGCGCGTCCCGCGCCGCCCACGAGGTCGAGACGATCGCGGTCACCCGGCTCCGCGAACGCATCGGCGACCTGCACGGCGACCGCCGCCTCGGCGCTCTCGCGGAGCGCATCGTGGCGGGTCGGCTCGACCCGTACACGGCGGCGGACGAACTGGTGGCGGGGCTGACCGGGGAGGGCTGAGCGGTTCCTCCCCCGTTCCCGGTGCGGCGTGCGGGCCGCACCGGGAACGGGCCCCGGCCGGACCCGGAGGCGGCGCACTCCCGTCCCATGGCTGACAACACGTCAGTCATGGGACGGGAGTGCGCCGTTCACGTCCTTCCGCCCTGCCGCACCCGCCCCGTCCGTGACACGATTGCCGCCGGTCACGTGTCATGCGTGCCAGGGGGGAGCGACACATGCTGGGTCCGCTGCGGGAGGACTCGCCCAGACGGATTGGCCCGTACGCGATACGGGCCCGGCTCGGCGCGGGCGGCATGGGGGAGGTCTTCCTCGGCGACCGGGGTGACGGGTCCGGCCCGGCCGCCGTCAAGACCGTCCGCCGCGACGTGGCGGGGGACCCCGGCTTCCGCGACCGCTTCCGCCGCGAGATCACCGTCGCCCGGTCCGTCACCGGGCCCCGCCTCGCGTCGCTGCTCGACGGGGACGCCGACGCCGAAGTGCCCTGGCTCGCCACCGAGTACGTCGCCGGACCCACCCTGTCCGCCGCCGTCCGGGGGGCGGGCGCGATGGACGAGGCCGAGGTGCGGATGCTGGGCGCCGGACTCGCCCGCGCCCTGGCGGCCGTCCACGCGGCGGGCATCGTCCACCGCGATGTCAAGCCCGGCAACGTGATGCTCGCCGCCGACGGTCCGCGCCTCATCGACTTCGGGATCGCCCGGGACGCCGGCAGCACCCCGCTCACCACCACCAGCCGGATGGTCGGCAGCCCCGCCTTCATGTCGCCGGAGCACGTGGCGGGCAGCGGACGCGTCGTCGCGGCCTCCGACGTCTTCTGCCTCGCCTCCGTGCTCTGCTTCGCCGCCACCGGCCGCGATCCGTTCGGGGACGGACCCGTCGCCGCGGTCCTCTACCGGGTCAAGTACGTCGAGGCCGACCTGGAGGAGGTGCCCGAGGGGCTGCGCGCGGTCCTGGAGGACTGCCTGAGCGCCGACCCCGCCGCCCGCCCCGCGGCCGCCGAACTGGCCGGCCGGCTCACCCCGGGCGCCGCCGCCGAGTGGCCCGCCCCGGTGGGCGGGCAGATCGCGGAGTACGGACGGGAGCTGGACCGGGTCAGCGCGCTGGACGGGCCGCTGCTGCCGGGCTACACACCCACCGAGGCGGCCACCGGGAGCCGGGCGGCGCCCCATCAACTTCCCACGCGGGGGACGGATTTCGCGCCAGGTCTGCATGTGGTGCCCACCCAGGGGCCGGGGCTGGGCGAGCCTGCGCGCTCCCGGCGGCGCCGCAACCTCGTGGCGGCCCTCGTCGCGCTCGCCCTGCTCGGAGCCGCGACCGGCGGCCTGCTGGCGCTGCGTGGCGGCGACGAGGGCGGCGACGGCGATCCGAAGAAGCCGGCCGCGGTGCTCGCCGGCATCGACGCCCAGGGCGGCCGGGAGGGCTCCGGCACCGTCCCGTACGGCCGCGACGTCCGCCCGGCCGGGTGGCACCCCTGGCGGAGCAGGATGACCGGGCATCCGTTCGGCTGCGCGGCGGGCCGGGACGTGCTGGTCTGCCGCAACACGGCCGGCTCGTACGAGGCGCTCTCGCCGTCCGACGGAAAGAAGCTGTGGGACTACTCGGCCCGACTGGACGCCGATGAGACCGGCGCCCGCATCAGCCCCACGGGGCAGGTCTTCATGCCGTCCGGATCTACCCGGCCCGCGGTCTACGGCGATCAGGTCCTGCTCGCCTCCGGAGACCGGCTCGTCTCGCTGGACTCCCGTACCGGGAAGGTCCGTTGGGAGACCCGCGCTGGTTCCGCCCACGGCTTCGAGAGCGCACCGCTGGTGGCCGACGGATTGGTCTTCGCGGCTGTCGGCCCCACCCCGCAAGGCGCCCGGATCGCAGGGTTCGACCTCGCCACCGGTAAGGAGAAGTGGCGCAGACCGCTGGTGGGCGAGGACCTCGCGAAGGTCGAGGAGTACGACTTCTGGCCGCTGGCCACCAGGGACAAGACGCTCTACCTGCTCGGCCAGGGCGGGCTGCGCGCCCTGCGCACCGAGGACGGCGCGGAGCTCGGCCGCGCGACGGGCGAGCAGACCTCCCAGTGCCACGACGCGCTCGTCCGCGCCCCGCACGTCTACTGCGCCGCGTACACGTACTCCGCCGAGGGCGAGCACATGGCCGTCCAGCGGCTCGGCACCCCCTCGCTCGAATCCGCCGGTGAGATCCCGCTGCCGGACGAACTCACCGACGGGGCCGGGCTCGTCGCCGTGGACGATCACGTGGTCGTCCTGGTCCGGGGCGCCCGCCCCTGGGAGGAGGACGACATCGACCCGGAGATCGTCCTGGCCCGGCGGGACGACGGCGCAGCCCTCGCCCGCTATCCGCTGGACCGGAGATCGTTCAGCAGCCGCATCAACGCGGTCTCGTCCCCGATGATCGTCGCGGACACCCTGGTGTGGGCGGACAGCACCAGCCTGTACAGCGTCGCCCTGCACAACGGGTCCAAGCCCGGTCCGCTGCGCACCACCGTGCTCAAGGGGGCGCCCGGGCCCGAACTGCGCAAGGACTACGACACGCTCCAGTGGGGGCTCCTCATGTCCGACGAGGTGCTGCCGCCGGAGGTCCTGCCGGTCGGCGGAGCCGTCTACGTCATTCACCACGGCGGCAGGGTGTTCTCCGTCCCGCTGCCCGGCGCGTCCGCCTCGTGATCGAACGCCTGGCCCCCGGCACCCGGACACGGATCGGCCCCTACCGGATTCTCGGCCTGCTCGGCGCGGGCGGCATGGGCGAGGTGTACCTGGCCCGGCCGGCCGGGGATCCCGCCGGAGGACTTGTCGCTCTGAAGACCGTACGGGCCGAACTCGACCTGGACGACGGGTTCCGTGTCCGGTTCCGGCGGGAGACCGAGGCGGCGGCCGCCGTGCGCAGCCCCCGCACCGCCGCGTTCGTCGGGGGTGACTCGACGGGCCGGATTCCCTGGCTCGCCACCGAGTACGTTCCGGGCCCCTCCCTCGCCGAGGCGGTGGCCCGGGGCGGGCCGCTGCCCGAGCAGGTGGTGCGGGCCATGGGCGCCGGCCTGGCCCTGGCGCTCGCCGACATGCACGCCGTACGGGTGCTGCACCGCGACCTCAAACCGGGCAACGTGCTCCTGGGCCCCGACGGGCCCAAGGTGATCGACTTCGGCATCGCCCAGGCCTTCGACGCCACGCAGCTGACCCGTACCGGTGTCGTGGTCGGCAGCCCCGGATACATCTCGCCCGAGCACGTCAACGGCTCGTCGGCGCTGGTGCCCGCCTCCGACGTGTTCTGTCTGGGCGCGGTGCTGGCGTTCGCGGCCGCGGGCCGCGGCCCGTTCGACGACTCCGACATGGCGGCGGTGATCTTCCGGATCGCCTGCGGGGAGGCCGAACTCTCCGGTGTGCCCTCGCCGTTGCGCGAGGTGATCACCCGGTGCCTCGATACGCGGCCCGAGGAGCGCCCCGCCCCGCGGGAGCTGGCCGCTCTGCTGCTCCCCAAGCAGCCGTCCGCCCCGTTCCCCTGGACACCGGGGGTACGGGCCCAGCAGGCCGAACACGAGCGGGCGGCCAGGGCGTGCGCCGACTCGGCACCGGCCGAGCCCGCTCCCGAGCCCGCGCCCGCCGTGCCGCCACTGCCGCCCCGCCCGCCACTCGCCGCCGCCACTGCGCCCGGGGCCGGGACGGACGCGCCGGCGGGCCGCCGCCGGACGCTTCAGGTGGTGCTGGTGGCCCTGGCGGTCACGGTCTGCCTGCTGTTGGGCCATGCGCTCTGGCCGGACCCCGCCCCCCGGGGCGGTGACCCGGGGGGCGGCGCCCGGTCCACGGGTCCCGGCGCCGGTCCGTCCCACGCCGCCGGGGCCGTCGGCGTTCGCGCGCTTCCCCGGGCCGACAGCGGCCGGACCGGGGACTTCGGCAAGGCCGCAACCGATCAGTCCGTCCGGCCCGCGGGCTGGAAGGCGTGGCAGGCCACGGTCGAGGGCGCCGCGGGCGGCTGCAGCCTCGCCGAGTCGGCGCTGCTGTGCGGAGGATCGAAGGGGGTCACCGCGCTCGACGCGGCCGACGGCGAACAGCGCTGGCGGACCCCGGAGGGGGCACAGGGCGCCACGGCTGCCGTCGTCGCCGGCTTCACCAAGGGGACCGTGTACGCGTTCGTCGGCCACGCCCTGGTCGGCTACCGGATCACGGACGGCCGGGAGCAGTGGCGCGCGAAACTGCCCGCCGGGCACACCGGCTCGGCCGCCGTCCAGGACGGCGGCACCCTCTACTACGTCACCCGCGGCGGCACCCCGGCCACCGGCAGGCTGGCCGCCCGCCGGCTCACGGGCGACCGGGGCGAACTGTGGAACAAGCCCTACGCCGGGACCCGGCCCACCCTGGTCGCCGACGACGGGCGGCTGGTCGTGGTCGCGGGAGACACCCGGATCCTCGACGGGCCGACGGGCACCGTGCAGGAGCAGCTCTCCGTGAACGACTTCCCCTGCCGGGACCCGGCGCTCAAGGGCCGCCTGCTGGTCTGCCGGGCGGTGGGGAGGGGAGTCGCCGTCATGAACGACGTGACCCGGCCCCGGGCACACCGGATCATCGCCGAGGGGATCGCGGTCCGATACCCGGTGGCGCTGACCGACGACGGAACCGTGGTGATCGACAGCGACGATCGCCTGCACGCCTTCGACGTGGCCGACGGCCGTCCGAAGTGGTCGGGGAACCCGGTCTACCAGGGCGGCATTCCGTCGGTGGCGGGGGACCGGATCCTCGCGGCCAGGGCCTCGGGGGTGGGCACGTACCGGCGGACGGACGGGGAGCCGACGAACACCACCGGGTACACCGGCGTCCCCTACCCGCCCGAGGGCCCGCCGCAGCTGCTGGCCGTCGGTGACGTCGTGTTCCTCACCTTCGACGACGGCACGGTCGTCTCCGGTTACGTCCCCTAGGGTCTTTCGTTTGGATCAGGCTGGATCAGGGAGCGGGGTCCGGTGCGTGCAGATGCAAGGCGGAGGAGGGAGTCAGTGCGGAGCATGGGCGACCGACGACAACACGGCAGGTGCGCGTGCCGGA